>CAZSDL010000014.1:0-33643 GCA_964605635.1 uncultured Woeseiaceae bacterium | reverse complement strand
TGCCGGTGCCGCATCGCTTTCAATACCGGATGTTCATGATGTACCTGGATCTGGCGGAGATTCCGCATCTATTCGCCGGACGCTGGCTGTGGTCGGCATCCAGACCCTCGCTCGCGCGCTTTCGCCGCTCAGATCACCTTGGCCCGGATGATGAACCCCTGGATTTGTCGGTTCGTCGCCTGGTAGAGCGCCGCACCGGTATCGAACTGCGGGGCCCGATTCGGTTGCTGACACATCTCAGTTATTTCGGCTATTGCTTCAACCCCGTCAGTTTCTATTACTGCTACAGCGAAGACGGAGAGAAAATCGAGGTAATCGTCGCCGAGGTGAACAATACGCCCTGGGGTGAACAGCACTGTTACGTGTTACCGAACAAGACAAGCATTGCCAGTGGTCCGGCCCGTCAATTTAAACCTGCGAAAGAAATGCACGTTTCCCCGTTCATCGAAATGGACGTCGACTACGACTGGTACTTTACGGAACCCGCGGAAAAGCTGACCGTGTTCATGGCGACCTCCAGCAATGGTGAACGATTCTTCGATGCATCGATGAATCTTGCCCGTAAGGAAATAACTTCAAGGTCACTTGCGCGGTTACTGTCCGCATATCCCTTGATGACCCTGAAAGTTATTGTGGCCATCCATTGGCAGGCAATGATCTTGTGGCTCAAAGGATGCCCTGTCTATGAGCATCCGAGAAAGAGTTCAACAAAATTATCGGAATTACCATGAAAGAAGTGTCTATTTCGTCCGAACGTTACCTTACAAGAACGCCGAAACCCGCTCGGCTCGACCGATTGGCACGCCACTCAGTGCTCCGTCGTCTCCGTGCGATAAGCTACGGTTCGCTGCTAATGGTCGACGGCACGTTGTGCGAACGCTTCGGCGAACCGGAGCATGAGGCCCAGCTGTGCGCGACAATCCGTGTGCATGATGCGCGGTTCTACAGCGAAGTTGCATTCGGGGGAACAATCGGTGCGGGCGAGGCTTTCATGCTGGGATACTGGAGCTGCGACGATCTTACGAAAGTTGTGCAGATCCTGTTGCGCAACAGGCCGGTGATGGAAAGCATGGAGTCTGGTACAGCGCTTCTGACCCGGCCGATACAGAAATTCTTCCACTGGGTAAACCGGAACACGCGAAAGGGAAGTCACAGGAATATTTCCGCGCATTACGATCTCGGTAATGAGTTTTTCGCTTTGTGGCTCGACCAGCGAATGATGTATTCGTCTGCGGTTTTCGAGCGGCCGGAAATGACGCTGGATGAAGCATCGCACGCGAAGCTCGACCGCATCTGCCGGAAATTGCAATTGACGGAGTCTGATGAGGTTATCGAAATTGGCACCGGGTGGGGCGGATTCGCGATTCATGCTGCCAAGTACTTCGGATGCCGCGTTACTACGACGACGATTTCCCGACGCCAATATGAGTACGCGTGCGCTCAGGTTAAAAAGAATGGACTTGGTAACCGGGTTACGCTTTTGCTCGACGACTATCGTGACCTGCAAGGATCCTTCGACAAACTTGTCTCCATCGAAATGGTCGAAGCCGTCGGGCACCGCTATCATGGCACGTTCTTCAGGAAATGTGCGGATCTGCTGAAGCCGGATGGCCTGATGCTACTGCAGTCGATCACTATCGCGGATCAACGCTATGACCAGGCCAGGAAATCGGTCGATTTCATTCAGCGCTATATCTTCCCGGGAGGTTGCCTGCCGTCCGTAACCGCCATCCTCGAGACACTGACACGCGAGACCGATATGCGTGTTATGCATGTCGAGGATTTCGGCACGAGTTACGCGAAGACACTTGCTCACTGGCGCGAACGCCTGTTCAAGGTCATCGACGATGTGCGCCATCTTGGTTATTCGGATGAATTCATTCGGTTATGGCACTACTACCTCAGCTACTGCGAGGGCGCATTTCTCGAGAGAGCGACCGGCGTTGTGCACATGCTAGTGAGCCGGCCGCATTTTCGTGAGGACACCTTCGGACCCTGACTGGTCGGGAAATCCGGTACTTAGCTGTGGTAGCCTGCAAATAACAGGCCCTGCCACTGAATGTGAGAACACTAGTGAATTATCGTACTACCCAATTGTTCGCCTCCTTGCTCCTGCTACCGCTATTCGCCGCTTGCGGCAGCGACGAAGAGCCACCTGCGGAAGCGACCGTCGGAGGCGACAGGGAAGTCGTATCCCATGAGCGAGCGGGCCAGGGTAACCCTGCGGCGGAGCGAGCGGCGGGAGAAATCACAGCGGATCTCATGCGTCGGCATATTATTGAGCTCTCCGATGACAAATATGAGGGGCGTGGCCCCGGCACTCGCGGGGACATTGCGGCTCGGGATTACATTATTAAAGAGTTGGAAGCCATCGGCTTGCAGCCAGGTGCTGCGGATGGCAGCTGGCAGCAGCCGTTCGATCTGATTGGTGTAACCACTGAGCAGCCTGACGAATGGACATTTCGTAAAGACGATCAGTCGCTGACTTTAAAGCAATGGGACCAGTTCATTGTTTCGAGCGGCGTTCAGGAGGAGCGCGTCGATGTCGAGAAGGCTGAACTGGTTTTCGTCGGCTACGGGATCCAGGCGCCGGAGTACGAGTGGGACGACTTCAAGGGCCAGGATCTCACAGGCAAAATTCTTGTAATGATGAACAACGATCCGTCCTGGGATCCGGAACTGTTTGCGGGCGAGACTCGCCTCTGGTACGGCCGTTGGGACTACAAATACCTTAGTGCAGCGCGGCAGGGCGCCGCAGGCGCCATCATCATCCATACCTCGCCGTCGGCAGGCTATCCTTTCCAGGTCGTGCAGACATCCTGGACTGGCGAACAATTTGAGTTGCCAGCCGGCGAAGAACCGAGAGCACAGGTAGAAGCCTGGGCAACGGAAGACTCGGCTCGTGCGCTGATCGAAATGGCGGGCTACAACCTTGAAGAGCTGCAGACGGCCGCAGACAACCGCGATTTCCAGCCGGTGCCGCTGGGTATCGAAACCTCCATCGGCATGGACGTCACCCTCAATCGTGTGGCGACGGCCAACGTACTCGGGATAATTCCGGGTCGCGATCCGCAACTGAAAGACGAGGCGATTATCTACACGGCACACCATGACCATCTGGGCATCGGCACACCGAATGACGAAGGTGACACGATCTACAATGGCGCACGGGACAACGCTTCAGGCGTTGCCCAGATAATCGCCATCGGTAAGGCGATCAAAGCGCTGCCGGAAGCACCGCGGCGCTCCATTCTGTTTGCGTTTGTCGGTGCCGAAGAGCAAGGCCTTCTCGGTTCAAAATACTACGCCGAGAATCCGACGTTCGCGCCCGGCAATATTGCCGCCAACCTGAATTACGACGGCGGGAATATCTGGGGTCATACCCATGACGTCACGTTCATCGGCCTTGGCAAATCGTCCATCGATGCAATTGTGGAGGCTATCGCGGCTGAGCAGGGCAGAGTGGTCAAACCCGATCAGTTCGCGGACCGCGGCTATTTCTATCGTTCAGACCAGTTCAGCTTCGCCAAGATCGGAGTCCCGGCAATGTACCTCGACACCGGCACAGAGTTTAGCGATCGACCGGCGGAATGGGGCAAAGAGCAGGTTAATCACTGGACGGACGTTCATTATCACCAGCCGAGCGATGAATACGACGACAGCTGGAACTTCGACGGCATGATCGAAGATGCAGTCCTCGGTTTCTGGACCGGTCTCGCCATCGCCAATGCCGACGACATGCCTGAATGGACTCCAGGCGACGAGTTCGAAGCCGCCCGCCAGGAAGCACTCCGCGCCCGCGACTAAAAAACCAACCGCCACCCAGAGCGCCGCATCGCCGGGGACCCACGACCTCGGCCGGGGGAGTCTTTTGGCGCAAATAAAGCGCACCGCAGGGAGCCATTGTGTCAAAGGACCCCCCGGTCGAGGCCGAAACGAGCACCACGCCGTGCAGCAGGCGCGTCCCTTCCGCAGGTTTCGAACAGATTAAATTTTGCGGTTTACGACCCGCATCAGGCGCCTGGCAAACCGTCGTCTGCTATACTTCGTCCATGACATTTCGCTGACACTTTTGTTACGAAATGGTTAATTTTTTGACTCGCGAAGGGGCTTGTGATTCCCGTCACGTGCCGGGGGCGGTCAGAGGAGTAGGCTTTCGACATGTTCGTCAAGAAGTCGCTAATCCTGTTGATTGCTGTAACCTTATCCGGGTGCGCTGCCAACAGTGGACCAGCGTCGCGCACGTCGGTGAACGCGGGCTACTGCCCGGCAGGGACCGTGAAGGTATGCACGAGCCTGTTCGAGCTCTCCAAAGAGCGTAGCCCGAGCTGTTCCTGCAGCGAGCTGATCACCCGCCGCTGAAACCATCCTGGTTCCCCTTTCGTCGGCAATGGTCGGCGACTTTGCTCCTCATGCGGTCTGAAAATCCCTTGCGAGTGTCCGGGAAAGACGCGTGTGGGCTGTAGACTTTACCCATAATCCGTCGATAATGCGCTGTGTCGGTTCATTCATTCTGAACGGATAAGCATGAAACTTCCTTTAATTTCAATACTTTCGACTATGGCAATTCTGGCGGCATGTGCGAGTGACGAGGCGGGAATGCCACAGCCGGAAAAACGACCGGAGCGGCTGGAAATTCACGGTGACTCCCGTGTCGACAATTATTTCTGGCTGAATGACCGTGACGATCCCGAGGTAATCGCCTATCTCGAGGCTGAAAATGCCTATACGGAAAGACAGCTTGCCCCACTTGCCGGTTTACAGGAGACACTGATCGCGGAACTGAAATCCCGTATCAAACCGGACGACATGTCAGTGCCTTACAAAGAAGGCGATTACTACTATTACTACCGTTACGCGGAAGGACATGAATACCCGATCTATTGCCGTCGCAAGGGTTCGCTGGACGCGCCGGAGCAGGTTTTGCTCGATGTCAACGTGGGTGCCGAAGGCAAGGAATATTACGCGGTACGTGGCTTCTCGGTAAGCCCGGATCACAGCAAGGCGGCGTTCGCACTGGATACACAGGGACGACGAATCTACACCCTGCATTTTTTGGATCTCGAAACCGGCCGGGCTTTACCTGGCTCGATCGAAAATGTCACAGCCAATATTGAATGGGCGAACGACAGCCGTACCGTTTTCTACACGAAACAACACCCGGACACGTTGCGCTGGTACCAGGTCTACCGCCATCGCCTGGGCGCGACGGCGCACGAATTGGTCTACGAGGAGGGCAATGAGACTAATTCGCTGTTCCTCGAGAAGTCCCTGTCAGGAAAATACATTTACCTGACCAGCGCGGAAACGGTTTCCACCGAGGTACGCTACCTGCCGGCGGATTCTCCAGAGGCGGCTCCGCGCCTTTTTGCGCCCAGAGAGGGTGAGCACGAATACTATGTAACCGATGGCGTCGACAGGTTCTTTATTTTAAGCAACGATGGCGCAACCAACTTCCAGATTCTCACAACTCCGCTCGAGGCCACTGCGCGTGAGAACTGGGAAGTATTCGTGCCTCATCGCGATGACGTTTTAATTGAGGGATTTGACGTCTTCAGAACGCATGTCGCGGTCAGTTTAATGCGCAATGCTATGACGCAGATCGAGGTCGTTGATCGCAGCGATGGTGAGTCTTACGAGCTTATGTTCGATGAAGCCGTGTATACAGCCTATACAAACGATAACTACGATTACGACACCGATACGCTGCGATACATTTATGAGTCGCTGACTACCCCGGAATCGACCTACGATTTCGATTTGCATTCGCGGGAGCATCGATTGATCCGGGAAGAAGAGATTCCCGGCGGCTTCGATCGCAACAATTATCAGGCGGAGCGTATTATGGCGCCGGCAAGCGATGGAACGCTGGTTCCGGTATCGCTGGTGTATCGCAAGGGTATGCAGAGAAATGGCCGTAACCCGCTGCTGCAGTATGGCTATGGCTCGTATGGCGCGATTATTGATCCGGACTTCGATTCCGATCTGCTAAGCCTGCTGGACCGGGGATTCATTTTTGCCATTGTTCACGTGCGCGGTGGATCGCTGCTCGGTCGCGAGTGGTACTACGGAGGAAGACAACTCAGCAAAAAGAATACCTTCACGGATTTTATCGACGTGAGTCGATATCTTATTAAGGAAGGGTATACGTCGCCGCAGCATTTATACGCGCGAGGCGGCAGTGCCGGCGGATTGCTGATGGGGGCGGTGGTCAACATGGCGCCTGAACTTTACAACGGTATTTCGGCCGCTGTACCGTTTGTTGACGTTATCACCACGATGCTGGACGACAGCATCCCATTGACAGCCGGTGAGTGGGATGAGTGGGGAAATCCGGCCGAGAAAGAGTTCTATGACTACATGCTGTCCTATTCCCCCTACGACAATGTCCGAGCCCAGGACTACCCGCACATGCTGGTGACCACCGGCCTGCACGATTCGCAAGTTCAGTACTGGGAACCGGCGAAATGGGTGGCCAAGCTCCGGGAACTCAAAACGGACGATCGCCAGCTGCTTTTGAAGACCGACTTGCAGGCCGGGCATAGCGGCAAGACCGGCCGCTTCAACAGCCTGGAGGACACGGCTCTGTACTATGCGTTCTTCCTGGGACTCGAAGGTATTCTCGAGTAGCAGGGCTTGCGGCCTCCCGGCGCGCGACGTTTCAGGACATTATCGCTATCGAGGCGCTTCACGCATCATCGAGCCTGACGATCAGGATGTCGCACGGCAGGTCATCAAGTACTTTCTCTGCCGTATTGCCGATGATTTTGCGTGCAAGACCCCAGCGGGCGATCGCGCCCATGACAACCAGGTCGGCTTTTCGTTCGCGCGCAAAAAAAGGCAATACGTCGCGCGCGTTTCCGTCAACGAGGTGCGTATATACAGAGTCGATACCGTTCGCTTTCGCGAGCGCATCGAGTTTCTGCCGCCGCTTGCGCTTCAACTCGTCGCTGATTTCGTTCACAGGCAAGCGAATCGGTTTGAAAGTTCTTGTAGCTTCCGCGCCGATACCGGTTAAAGCCTCAAACGCATGCAGTAGCAGCAGCTCACCGTCGGACTTGTCAGCGATGTCTTTGGCGTGCTCGATAATCTTCTGGTCGAGCTTTGCTGATTTGTCATCCTGGTGAGTCGGATCGACGGCCGCAACGATAACTGGTGTTTTAGCAATCCCGTGCGGTTTGACCAACCAAAGCGCATAGGGACAACTGCGAATAAGCTGCCAGTCAGTATCGACGAAAACGGCTCGTTTGGCCTGACTGTGATACTGCGTTCCTTTGACGACCACCCACGGGTTTAACTCGAGTGCGCGTTGGATCACAGCATCAGCAATTGGACGCTCTTCCAGCACTTCCGCACTGACCGTCACTCCGGTCTCCCGTAAGGGACGGACCAGGTCATCGAGCAATTCTTTCTGTGCCCGGCGGATGGTCGCCACAATATCTTTGGCTTCACTGGTCAGGATAAATCTTTGTGCGAGAGTGTTTGCATCCGCGTCGCAAAGCAACAGAACTACTTTGCTGTTAGTCAGGCGCGCGAGCCAGGCGCTACGTGCGACGATCGGTTGGGGATCGATATCGGTTTCAACCACCACCAGGATCGTTTGTGAATCTTTCATCTCTTTCTCAACTGAAAAGGGCACGGAGTTGTTCGTGGTCGAGTCTGTGCGAGGCGCCGGTGCCGTACTTATGAATCCACTTTCGAGGCTCTCATACTGCAATGGATGCAACGCGCCGTCAAACGCACGATAATTGCCTCAGGAATGGAGCAGCCGGTTGCGGACGCCACGCGATTGATCGGCCCACAACCGTGTGGTCCAATCACACAAGCGAAAAATGAGTTGGGGGATGCAATGCGATTCATAAACAATATGGTGGCTTCAGCGGCAATTTCGATGCTTTCAGCATGCTGGGCAGTCGCAATTGCTGGCGATGCGGATCTGGTGCTCAAGAACGGTATCGTCTGGACGGTCGACGATGATCTACCGCGCGCCGAAGCAATTGCCGTAACAGGTACTTCGATAGTTTACGTCGGCGATAGCGACGGCGTGGCCGGGTATATCGGCCCGACGACCGAGGTGATCGATCTGGGTGGCCGCCTGGTTGTTCCCGGGTTCAATGACAATCACGTTCATTTCGAGAGTACCGGGCAGTTATTGTACGGACTCAATCTTCTCGACGTAGCGGACGAACGCAGCTTTATTGCCCGCGTTAGGGACGTGCACGAGCGTTACGCACCGGCTAGCTGGATTACCGGCGGTGACTGGTCGGCCTACGAGACCTGGGCTCAGGGCGATGTGGCGGAAGCGGGGAGGGAGGTCAATCCGGACGATCTCTACGGGAACCTGTTCCTGCCCAACAAAAGCATGATCGACGGATTCACCGTCGATCGTCCGGTGCTCGTGCGTCGATTCGATCGTAAAGTGTACCTCGCCAACAGCGCCGCGCTTGAAGTCGCCGGAATCCGGGCCGGATTGCCGGATCCGGAAGGCATTGAGGTTGAACGTGATCGCAGGGGAACACCCACCGGAGCACTCTTCAACCCGGTATCCGGTGCGGTCGAGTCAACTGTCCTGGTGCGCGACAACGTGCGCGCCTTATTCGATGCACTGATCCCTGAGCCATCACGGGACCAACGCATCCAGGAAACGCTGCGCGCGTGGGAGCAAATGCGCAAGGTTGGCGTTACCAGCTACTCTGACGTGACCTCCGCGCCCATCCAGGTGGATATTTACCGCGAACTACGGGGCAAGGGGTTGATGACTGCCAGAGTTCGTTACCGAGCCCCGCTCGATAAATGGGAATCGATGGCCGGACTCGGCATCGGCGTTGGCTTCGGTGACGAATGGATTCGGTTCGGTGCCGTTAAAGCATGGATCGACGGGATCATGGGGAACAGTTCAGCGCGCTTTTACGAGCCGTACACCCACAACCCGTCCAGCCGTGGCATCTGGCGCGACATCATGTTTCCCTTCGAACGCAGTCCGGACAACCCGGAAGAGATGCAGAGCCGGCTCGAGCGTCTGGCATTGCAGGCAGACGCCGCCGGTATCCAGCTGACTGTGCATGCGATCGGCGATGAAGCCAACGGCTACCTGATGGATATGCTCGAACGCATCATTGACAAGAACGGCGAGAAGGACCGGCGTTTTCGTCTCGTTCATGCGCAGGTCATGACAGATCGTGACATCGCTCGTGGCGGCGCCATGAACATCGTTGCCGAGGTACAACCGTATCATACGTCGGATGACATGCGCTGGATGGAAGAGCGCATCGGGCGCGAGCGCTCGCGCGGCGCTTATGCGTTCCGCCGGCTCTGGGACTCCGGCGCCGTTGTCAGTTTCGGCTCGGACTCGCCGGGAACGAATGCGTCTCGCTATTACCTGAATCCGATGCTGGGCATTTACGCTGCCGTGACCCGCAAGACGATGTCCGGGCAGCCGGAAGGTGGCTGGTTTCCCGAGGAGAAACTGACCGTTGAGGAAGCAATACGTGCCTACACCCTCAACACGGCGTTCGCGGCGTATGAAGAGGATATCAAGGGCAGCATAACGGTGGGAAAACTGGCGGATCTCGTGGTTCTTTCCGCCAATCTCCTGGCCATGGATCCGGATGACATCAAGGATGTGACCGTCCTGAAAACCATCGTCGGCGGCCAAATAGTTTTCGATGCAGAGTGACCGTGCTGAAGGCGAGGCTTGCCGTTGCTGTACAGGCGCAGGCATCTGGTCCCGGCTCGGGTAATACAGGCATGCAACGGCGCAGCATTGCTATTGCCGGAAACATCGGCAGCGGCAAGTCGACATTGGTCGGCTTTCTCAGCCGGACCTACGGAATAGCACCTTATTACGAACCAAACGACGACAATCCCTATTTGCCGGATTTCTATCGTGACATGCGACGCTGGGCGTTTCATTCACAAATCTATTTCCTGTCGAACAAGTTCAATCTGCACCAACAGCTCGATCGCACCCCGGGCATATCCATTCTGGATCGCACGATCTTCGAAGATGCCGAAGTTTTCGCCAGGGCCTTGTTCGAAATGCGTTGTATCGACAAGCGGGACTGGCGGACCTACCGGGGCTTCTATCAGTCAATTCTGCAGGCTATTCGTCCACCGGACCTGCTTATTTTCCTGCGCTGCTCGCGACGCACGATGCGCAATCGAATTCGCCTGCGAGGTCGCGCTATGGAGCAGGATGTTCCGGATGCCTACCTTAAGCGGCTCGAGCGCCTGTACGGACAGTGGATTGAATCGTATCGACTGAGCGAAGTGCTGGTCCTTGAGACGGACAAACTCGATTACGTCAACGACCTGGTTCATCGGCTCGATGTCATGCAGCAGATCGAGGCGCTGCTGCCACCCGACGTGGGGCGACCGGGCTGCAGCTGAGCACTGGCGGCCAGTTCGGAGTTAGTTACTGAAAGGTTCCACGTAAGTGGACGGTACTGGCGAGCCATCGGCCAGCGCCGGAAAGTACTCGCTCTTTTCGGCCGTCTCGATAATGGATTGCTGACAACGCGGCGTTGGCGTAATGCCGGCACCGTGTGTGAGGCTGAAGCTGCTGGCGGTCCCATCCGCGGCAACATGGGCCTTGAGCCACACCAGGTACTCGGCGCGTGACGGGCACTCTTTCTGCCAGGGCTCACGGCCGATGGCTCGTTGCGCCGCGACGTGATCCTGGCCGTAGGCCTCCACGTTCTCCTGTACGCCCGGATTTTCCAGTATCTTGACTGTTTGGGTGTCGGCTTTCTTGTCGAACTGCACGCGATACTGGAAATAGATCTCGCGCTTCGCCGTTCCCCTGGAGGCCGGCGTCATTTTCGCGCGGCGCGCGGCCTTGTTGATCTCGCCAATGAATATCTGGTCCGCCGGAGAGTCGACGAAACAGCCGTTCTTTTTCATCGCGCCGTTCGCCTGCACTCTCGCGGCGCAACGCAATATCGCCGTCGTATCGCCCTTCAGTTCGGGGAATTCGATCCGGCTACCGAGGGTTCCGTCTCCGCTGCCGACCCGTGCCGGCATTGGCTGTTCCTGGCCAAACGCAATCGTCGAGGTAGAAACCAGATAAATAAGTATCCATAATACCCTGTTAATATTAATAATATTAATCCTGATTCAGTAGCCGAATTCGAAACCGGCGGGTGTGAGTTCAATACTTCTAAGGCACCAATTGGCAGTACAAGTTCACGCCGCGTCAGGTCCCGCCAGGCACGCCCGTGCGGCGCAGGTGTTGCGGATAGAAGTCGACATCAGGTACATCGGGCAATCCGTTAAAGGCCGAGTTGAGCATGCGGATAATGTCTGCGGATTCGTTACTGACGATAGTCCGCGACTGGCGATCCCAGAGTACCGGTACGGTTACGCGGCCGGAGTAGGTCGAACGGGCCGCGGTATAGACCTGGTGCAGATGGCGGGCCCCGTTTAGCGGATCAGGCACCACCCCGGGCCCCTCCTGGAAGGTCCAGCCGTTGTCCAGCATCAACCAGTGGACTACGGACAGGGATATCCTGTCCTCAAGACTCTTGAGCCTGCGAAATATCAGGGTGCGGTGCGCCCATGGACAGGCCAGCGATACATAGAGATGATAACGCCCGGCTTCAGCCTTGAAGCCGGCGTCGCCGGTTGGTCCGGCCGCGCCATCCGCCGTTACCCAGTTGCGAAACGCGCTTTCTTCGCGTTCGAATCGCCCGCCGGACGCATCTGTGTCATACCATTTGTCGTGCCACTTGCCGTCGACCAGCATTCCCATGTCGACCTCCGTTGCGTTGCATGAACAGTATTTAACGTCGCACGCTGGTACGGAGATGGCAAGCTCACGCTGCGTGAGCGCCTTAGCCCTGCTCGAATTGCAGTAGCTTACCTGTGTTTGCGAGGCTCGTCTGGTTGCGGCCGGCGCGCTTCGATTCATACAGCGCTACATCGGCACGCTTCAACCACTGCGCCGGCGATTCGCCTGCCGCCAGTTCGGCGACGCCGAGCGATATGGTCACGGATCCCGCGGGGGCAAGTTCATTGGCTTCGACGAGCGTGCGCAACTGTTCTGCCAGGCGTCGCGCTTTCTCCTTGTCCTGCCCCTCGAGAACCACCACGAACTCTTCGCCGCCGATACGGTACAGGCTATCCGTGACGCGAATACGAAGGTCGATAATTTCGGTCAATCGAACAAGAATCTGGTCGCCGGCAGCGTGCCCGAATTCGTCGTTGAACTCCTTGAAGTTATCGATGTCGAGGATAATGAGGGAGGATGGAACGGTGACCCTCGTCTGGGCAGCACAAACTTCGTTTAGCTTTTCATCCAGCGCGCGCCGGTTACCGACTCCGGTCAAGGGATCCTTCCGCGCCAGTACCAGCAGCTGGTCGCGCTGGCCGCGCGTCAGGTAAGCAAAAGCATAGGCAAATGCGCAGGTAGCGATGAGTGTCACGAAAACCGTGGTGAGTCGGATAGTCTCCATGACCGGGACGAGTACCGGCACGAGCGCAATGATGGTGGCTGTGGCGATGACCACCGCCTCACCGGGTTTGACCAGATAGAACACCGCGAGAAGTGCCGGAAAGGCCCAGAAAATCTGTGCTTCACCACGAATATAGACCGTGGTTATGACACCGACGACACAGAGTATTGCGATCGCAACACTGGCGAACCGCACGCGCCGTGGGCGCAACACGGAAAATCCAAGAAAGGCGAAGCCGGCAACGATGAGGCCGTCTACCACTGCCATCATCCAGTCGCCGTTGAGCACGCGGATAACGGTGAAGGGCAGCACGCCGACAACGGCAACCGAACTCAATGCCAATGGCAGGTAGGCCTCGACCGTCAGCTTGCGCATGCTCAGGCCGACCTAAGTGTAAAACTGTGACGCAAGTCGAATGTCGCCATAAGTCTTTATTTCACATGCATTTCTAGCGCGGGCTCAGGAAAATCAGCGCTCATTGGCAGAAAGTTTAGCCCCTTATCTAAGGTGTGTCCGGACGCTTGGTCACAGTTTTCCCGCATCGCCCCCGGCCCGTGTTGCAGAGGCGGAGGTGACGTTTAGCGATAGCCGGCTGCCTGCAGGCGGAACAGGGCAGCGTAGTGGAGCCCAAGCTGCATCAACTCCTCGTGCGTTCCGCGCTCCACAATGCGACCTTCACGAATAACAACGATATGATCAGCGCGCCTGACGGTCGAGAATCGGTGCGAAATCAGGACCGCCATCTTGTCTGCCGTCAGGTGGCGGAAGTGTTCGAACAATGCAGCTTCGGCCGCCGCATCCATCGACGCCGTGGGTTCATCCAGAACGAGTATGTCGGCCTCGCGGTCCATGAATGCACGGGATAACGCGATTTTTTGCCATTGCCCGGCGGACAGCTCCCGCCCGTCGCGGAACCAGCTGCCCAGTTGCGTCTGGTAGCCCTCGGGAAACTCCTCGATAAACGCATTGGCCAGGCCCTGTGTTGCGGCTTGCTGCCAGCGTTTTTCATCCGCAAAATGCTCGACATCGCCTGCACCGATATTCTCTCCGACGCTTAGTTGATAGCGCGCAAAATCCTGGAATATGACCGCGATACGCCGGCGTAGCGTCTCTGTCTGCCACCCAGGGAGAGGCGTTCCATCGAGTAAAATCCGGCCGCTATCCGGCTTGTACAGGCCGGTCAGGAGTTTGATAAGTGTCGTCTTACCGGCGCCGTTCTCGCCGACCAGCGCCAGGCTGCGACCAGGTTGCAGATGCAGATCGATGTGCTGCAGCGCCGGATGACTGGCTCCCGGGTACGTGAAAGAGACGTCTTCGAAACGAACGCCATCGCCTGGCGTCTGCCCGACTGTTGCATCCCCGCTGTGTTCAGCCGCGGGCTGTTCCAGATACTCGTAGAGATTCGACAGATAGAGGTTATCTTCATACATACCGCCAATAGCCGAAAGGCTTGCGGACACGGCCGATTGTCCCTGCTTGAATACCATCACGTACATGGTCATCTCGCCCAGTGAGATAAGGCCCTGGGTTGTCGCGAAAACGATCCACGCGTACACACCGTAGAATGCCAGCGTGCCGAGCAGGCCAAGGGCGAGCCCCCATGTTTCGCGCCGTATGGTGAGCGCCCGATCTTCCACGTAGAGCCTCGCAAAAATATCCCGGTAGCGCTGCAGGAAAAGTGGCGCAATGCGGAACAGCTTGACTTCCTTGGCGTGATCTTCGCGAGCGAGCACCGTCTCGAGATACATCTGCTTGCGGGAATCGGGCGAGCGCCAGCGAAAAAGACGAAATGCGTCACCGGCGAACTTCGTTTCGGCGAGAAATGACGGAAAGCCGGCAATCAGCAGAATAAGCACCGCCCAAACTGAAAACTGAAACAGCAGGATTGCATAGCTGAACAGGGTGACTGCATTCTGTACCAGCGAAAACGTGCGATTGACCAGGCTTAATGGGCGGCTGGACGCTTCGCGGCGTGCTCGCGTCAGCTTGTCATAAAAGTCGGCATCCTCGAACTGCGCCATAGCCAGTTGCTGCGCCTTGTCCAGGATCAGTACGTTGACCCGATGACCGAGCTGTGCCCGCAACAATGACTGACACAGGCTGATGCCACGCTGCGAAGCGGCGACTGTCGCAACCAGTACCAATTCGATTCCTATGTAGGACAGTGCAGGCCGCGCCGATGCGCCGCTGGTGAGGGCATCGACCACTGCATCGACAATCAGTTGTCCGACGTACGCTATTGCCGCCGGCAGAAACCCGGCAACCAGTGTGAGCAGGGCAAAGCTGATTGTCAGTGGTCGGCTCGTAGACCATACGAGTTCGAGGGCACGTCGGCCGTAGCGCAGTATGTCGAGGCCGGGCCGCAGCGATCCTGTATCCATCGTTGCTCCGGACTCAATCACGCGAGCGTTCCGCTTGCCTTGCAGGCAATCGCAAGGCTTGGCATCAGCGGCATCGAGGTGCTGTGTTCAGGGCCTCACCAGGGCAGGCGATGCCCCTCCGCGTGCCAGAAGGTGCCGCTCGAGTCGGCGTCCAGGGCGTCGATGCGTTCGATCAAACCCTGCGCCGCTTGCCCGGGCGGAATACCATTGCCGGATGTCATGTCGGTGGCCACGTATCCGGGATGCAACAGGATGACGAAAACCCCGCGTGGTGCGAGATCGTGATGCAGGTTGACGCCGGCCATGTTCGCAGCGGCCTTGGACATTCTGTAGCCGTAATTGTCGCCGGATTCGTTATCCTCGATCGAGCCGACGCGACTCGTAACGATCGCTACCTTGGATCCCTTTGAAAGGTGCGAAAGCAACGCACGGGTTACGCGCAACGGCCCCAGCGAGTTGACCTGGTACTGCTCGACCATTGATTCATAGTCGAGGGTCTCCAAATCGTCCCTGCGCAATATGCCGGCATTGTTGATCAGAACGTCTATTGATTGACCGGCCAGCGCTGCGGCCAGTCTTGCAACGCCGGCACTTGTTGCAACATCGACATCGCTGACAATCTGCACGCCGAGCATCTCGAGTTCCTGACTGGCCGTGCGGCAGACCGCGATCACGTGGTCCCCTCGTTGCTGCAGCTTGCGGCAAATTTCAAGACCGATGCCGCGGTTGGCACCCGTAACGACAAAGGTAGTCATGCGCATTCAGTTGCAATCGGCCGGAGGACTGAGGTCAATCTGAATCTGCGCGGGACAGCGCCTTCGTCAGCCGATAGAGAAATTCCTGTCCTTCAAAATACGAGCGTATCAGGATCCGTTCGTCCTGCCCGTGGGCACGATTGTCATCGATATCACTGAAAATCCCCGAGACCCCATAAACCGGAATTCCGGCATTGCGCAGGAACAAGCCATCGGTTGCTCCGGTACTCATCGTGGGAATTACCGGCACGCCGGGCCACAGTTCTTCGGTGATGCGTTCAATAGGTTCGAGTACCTCAGGTGTCAGTGGTGACGCTGGCGACGGAGTCGCTTCTGCAACCGCGGAAACGTCTACCTGGTCGTCACCAATGACCGATTCAAGTGCGGCCTGCACTTCCGCCATATCCGACCCCGGCAACACACGACAATTGACGGTCGCTTGTGCACGTTGTGGCAGGGCGTTTTCTGCATGACCGCCTGCCAGCATCGTCGCCACGCAGGTTGTCCGCAACCGGGAATTGTAGAAAGGCGTTTGCGACAGAAGCGCGACGGCATCGGCATCCGGCGGACTCTGCAGCACGCCACGCATGGCGTTCGCCAGTTCGCCCTCTTCAATGGCTGCCGAACGCTCGAAAAACTCTCGCGTGACCTCGTTCAAGGCGACTGGAAACTCATGGTCGCGCAGGCGCACCAGCGCATCGGCCAGTCGATAAATGGCATTCTCCCGGACGGGCAGCGAGCTGTGACCACCCGGGTTAGTGGCCGCAAAATGGAAACTTTGGTAAACCTTTTCACTCGCCTGCACGTTGTTCGAGATACGCCGCCCATCCTGCAACGCCCCGCCGCCGCCCTCATTGAGTGCGTACTCTGCATCGATGAGGTCGCGATGGTTCTCCAGCAGCCAGACAACACCGTTGTCAGTGCCGCCTTCCTCGTCGGCGGTCAAGGCAACGATGATGTCGCGGTCCGGCTGAAAGCCTTCTTGCCGGAGGCGAATGAGATTGGCAATGTGGATTGCGGCCTCGTCTTTATCGTCCAGTGTGCCGCGCCCGTAATAATGGCCGTCCTGTTCCACGAAGGTGAACGGATCGAGGCTCCAGTCAGCCCGATCGGCTTCCACGACGTCGATATGCGCCAACAGCAATAGTGGCTTGCGATTCACGTCACGTCCGCGAAAGCGCGCCACCAGGTTGCCCTTGTTGGGTTGTGGTCCGAGGACCTGCACATCCTCGGCTGGAAATCCAGCACTGACAAGATGAGCGGCCATCGCCTCGGCCGCCAGGGTGGTGTTGCCGGTGCTATGCGTCGTGTCGATCTCGACGAGTTCCTTCAGAAACTCACGCGCCATTTGCTGATGCGGCAGCAAGTCCGAATCGGCTTGGGTCGCAGCGGCAGGCGCCGGGCTGGCGACATCGGCCTGCGGTGCTGCGCCGGGCGCAGCACCGGCAGCATCTTCCACTGGTGGCGGCTCGGGATCGCCACCGCCACAGGCAGCGAGAAGTATCAAAGGCAACAGTTTTAAGAAGTGCAAAGCGCGATATTTAAGTGCCGTCATCGGATCCTCCCGGGATTGCCACGATTATTCCTGAACGCCGTGCAACATGACAGGCTCCAGGCACAGTGTGATCGCAAAAGAATTGCCTTCGAGCGGCTCAGCGTGAAGCGCTCAGCGTGAGCCGCTCAGCGTGAGCCGCTCAGCGTGAGCCGCTCAGCCGCGGTTTACCAGGTACACGAGGTAAGCGACGTAGGCGAGGACAAAAATGACTCCGTGGCCGCGCAATACCGTGTTGGTGCGACTGCTGACCAGGGCAAGCAACAGCAGGGAGCTCGACGCAATGACCATGACCAGGTCCATGTTGCTGACCACTTCAAACGGCAATTCCGTGACCATCGACGTTATGCCGAGAACCCACAGTAAATTGAAAATATTCGAGCCAACTACATTGCCGACGGCGATGTCGGTCTGGTTGCGATAGGCCGCCACGCCGGATGCCGTGAGCTCTGGAAGGGAGGTGCCGATCGCCACCACGGTAAGGCCGATCAGGGAATCGCTGATATTAAGCACCGCGGCAAGGGAAACGGCTGCGGCGACAACCCAATGGCCGCCCAGGAACAGCCCGAAAACGCCCGCCACGACCATGATTACGGGCCGCGCCAGGCCGTGCCCCGATTCCCGTAGTTCGGGGGACACAGAGCGCGTCCGGGCAATGTTGTAGATATACAGGCCAAAGAGAAAGAAGAAGAACAGCAGGATCACGCCGTCGACGTGGCTGATACTCAATTCCGGATACGATGAAAACATCGCTGCGTTGGCCAGAAAGCCAACAAGAAGAGCCGCGGTGAGCGAGAATGGAATTTCCGATACGACCGTGGAATCGTGTACCGGGAGTGGCCGGATAATTGCGGCAATGCCGAGCACGAGCAGTATGTTGGCAATATTGCTGCCGAGAATATTGCCAATTGCCAGGTCCGGATGACCCCGCAATCCGGACAACATCGTGACCAGGACCTCCGGCATCGAGGTACCGAATGAAACAATGGTCAGACCGATGACGAGTGGCGAAATGCCGAAACGGGAAGCCAGTCCCGATCCTCCCTGCACCAGAAGGTCGGCCCCTTTCAGCAGCAGGGCAATACCCGCGAGCATCAATAACGCGTCAATCATCTCATGCGTGTTCCAGAGCGTGAAGGCGGTGACTGTCGCCTGGTGAGCGCGCTATGGTAATCGTTAAGGCGCTGTTCTTGCCATATTGACGCCGGCGATTCGTTAGACTGGCGAACTATGGAGGAATCCCGGGACAACTGCCATGTACGCCTCCGGCGCCTTACGCGAAGCTTCAAGGAAGGGGCCATGTCGCATCGTGTCCTCAATGGTGTCGATGCCGAATTCCTGAAAGGCGAAGCAGTGGCGCTGCGCGGGCGGAGCGGTTCCGGCAAGTCGACGCTATTGAACCTGATCAGCGGCATCGACAGGCCTGACGATGGCGAAGTCGTCATCGACGGCGTCACCATTACGGCCCTCGCGGAGCGCGAGCGCACACTCTATCGCCGAGAGCACATTGGCTTCGTTTACCAGGCGTTCAACCTCGTGCCGACGCTATCGGTTGCTGACAATGTTCGGCTGGTCCTGGAACTCAATGGGGCGGGCAAACGTGAGGCGTCGGCGCGGGTAAGGGAAATGCTGGAGGCTGTGGGGCTGGGCGACCGGGCCGAGAGTTTTCCGGACCTGTTGTCGGGCGGTGAGCAACAAAGGGTCGCAATCGCCCGTGCACTCGCACACCGTCCGGCGCTGCTGCTGGCCGACGAGCCGACGGGTAATCTGGACGACGCATCCGCCGAACTCGTTCTGGAACTTCTGGGCAGCCTGGTGCGCCAAACCGGCGGCACAATGCTGATCGCCACGCACAGTTCGACGGTCGCATCGATTTGTCATCGCAGCCTCGAACTCAGGGATGGCCGCCTGCTTGGCGCCGATAGCGATATCTGATGCCGGTGATGTATCGCGCAAGTTTTGCGTACTTCCTTCGACATCCGTGGCAACTCACCCTTGCGCTGGTCGGCATCTTCATCGGCGTCGCCGTAATTGTTGCTGTCGATCTTGCCAATGACAGCTCGCGCCGGGCGTTCACCCTGTCCATGGATGCCGTAAACGGCGAGGCTACGCACCAGATCATAGCCGGCCCGGAAGGCGTTGCTGAAAAGCTTTACGTGCAACTCCGCAGTGCGGGGTTGCGCAACATTGCGCCGGTGATCGACGGCCTTGTGGATGTGCAGGGCTCTACCGTACGTTTACTCGGCCTGGATGTCTTTGCAGAGCGTGAGTTTCGCTATTTCGCGGTGCCGCGCAGCGGTGAAAGAGAAGTCGTTGCATCAGCCGGGCACGGAAGTGACGGCACGTCATCGGTGCGGCGCCTGCTGACGATGAAGGGAGCTGTGCTGATGTCGCAGCGAACCGCCTCGCGGCTGGGGCTAACGCCAGGTGCCGAATTCGAGGTGCATGCGATGGGTCGCGTGCATCCGGCAGTCGTCGCTGACCTGATTGGCAGCGACAACGAGCAGCGGCTGGACAATCTCATGGTGGTTGACATCGCGACTGCCCAGGAGTGGATGGACAGTATCGGTCAGCTAAGCCGCATCGATGTCCGGCTGCAGGATGAATCTAGCGACTTGCGCGACCGCATAGAGAGCCTGTTGCCTGCAGGCACGCAATTGCTGAGTGCGGAAGGACGTACGCAGTCGGTAAGTGACATGAGTCAGGCGTTCATGACCAACTTGACCGCAATGAGCCTATTGGCATTGCTGGTTGGCGTATTTCTGATCTACAACAGTGTCTCCTTTGCCGTCTTGCAGAGGCGCCACCTTCTCGGTGTCCTGCGGGCGCTTGGCGTGACACGTCGAGAGATCTTCCGCCTGGTGATGACCGAGGCATTTCTCCTAGGCACAGTGGGCGCACTCCTTGGACTGGTGGGCGGTGCATGGCTGGGGGAACGGCTGCTCACTCTTGTTTCCCGTTCGATCAACGACCTTTACTTCGTCGTACACGTCACTGATGTCTCGATAGCTGCGACATCCCTTATTAAAGGCTTCGTAGCCGGACTTGGCGCAACGCTTGTTGCTGCGGCCATTCCGGCAGCAGAGGCTGCCGCGAGCCAGCCGCTTCTTGCTCTTGCCCGATCGTCGCTGGAACGCAGAAGTAACAGAATTCTGCCGGTCATTGCAGCCAGTGGACTCGTCCTGGCCCTGTTTGCCGGATTGATACTTTTGAGCTCCGGGACCAGCCTGCTGCTGGGTCTCATCGGAGTTTTCATGCTGATGGCAGGTTTCGCGCTTCTCATTCCATTGCTGGTGCGCACGATCGTACGACTGGCGGAACCGGTTGTAGCGGCCCTGGGTGGCACCTCCGCGCGACTGGCGATTGCCGGAGTCACGTCATCGCTCAGTCGAACCGGCGTGGCGGTCGTTGCACTTGCGATCGCTGTCTCCGCGACGATCGGAGTCACCGTCATGGTGGACAGCTTTCGAACCGCGGTCGGCGCATGGGTCGATCAGAGTCTGCGCGCGGATCTCTATGTCGCAGCGGGACAGGGGCCGTTGGACGCCACGTTGATCGCCGACCTGGTAGCCGTCGAGGGTGTGGTGGCCTACAGCAGCAGTCGTCGCGTCTGGCTGGAGACGGCGTCGTCACGGATCCGCGTAACGGCACTCGAGCTGCCAGAGGCAGGCTATTCCGGCCTGCACCTGATGGGCAGCGACCCACAATCTGTCTGGCCTGCATTCGACGACGGAGCGGCCGTCCTGGTGTCCGATTCGTTTGCGTGGCGCAACCAGGTCGGCAGCGGCGATAACGTGACACTACCGACCGCAAAGGGCGAGCGAGCCTTCCCCATCGCTGCCGTCTATCGCAGTTACGACTCGGAACTGGATGCTCTTCTCATGAGCCGGCGAACCTATGACAGGTACTGGGAAGACCCCGGCATAAGTTCGCTCGGACTGTACCTGGCAGACGGCGTTGACGACGAGGCGGTACAGCAAAAGTTGCGCGCAATCGGCCAGGGGCGCCAGTCGCTTGTTGTGCGCTCCAATCGCGAACTGCGGCAGTTGTCGATGCAGATTTTCGAGCAAACATTCGTCATTACCGATGTCTTGTACTGGTTGGCCGTTGGCGTTGCCCTCGTCGGCATTCTTGGCGCGATGCTGGCATTGCAACTGGATCGGGCCCGCGAACATGGCGTGCTTCGCGCGCTGGGCATGACGCCCTGGCAACTGGGTGGCATGGTCAGCGGCCAGGCCGCGTTCCTGGGTTGCCTGAGTGGCCTGGCGTCGCTGCCACTGGGCGTGTTAATGGCGTGGCTGCTGATCGAGGTCATCAATCGGCGTGCCTTTGGCTGGCAGATGGAGATGGTGTTATCGCCCGGGGTTCTACTCGGCGCGGTGTTGCTGGCGTCCGCGGCGGCTTTGAGTGCCGGCCTGTACCCGGCATGGCGCGCCGCCCGCGCGCTGCCGTCCCAGGCCATACGTGATGAATAACATTAGAAAGTCTGCACAATACCTTGTCTTTAAGTTACTTATTGCTTGTGGACTGGGGCTTTCTGCGTGCGGCGGCGAGGCACCACCGGAGTTCGCATCGGCTGGTTCGTCGCGCCTTGCAGACCTGTTGCGCGCTGACCCGGAGGCAGGCTACGCCCTTGCCATCGAGGCTCGCCGTTTTGATTTTCCACGGGACCACGGGCCGCACCCCGGGTTTCGCAATGAATGGTGGTACTTCACCGGCAATCTGGATGACTCGCGAGGGCGCCGTTTCGGTTACGAACTGACCATTTTCCGCTTTGCGCTTGATGCCCCTGCGCCGCCCGTATCGACCGCGAGTGAACCGCGTTCGGATTGGCGCAGCGACGAAGTCTTTATCGGGCACTTCGCCATTACGGATGTTGAGGCGGAACGCTTTCATGTTGCCGAGCGCTACGCGCGCGCCGCGCTCGGCCTTGCGGGAGCGACCGAAACGCCGACTCGCGTCTGGGTTGAGGACTGGTCGATAAGCCGTCGGGATGCAGACGATGCCGGAGGCGCGGAGGCCGCCACCGAAACCTGGCAGATTGAGGCAAGGCAGGACGACATCGGCATCTCCCTGTCGCTGACGCCGCTCAAGGCACCGGTGTTGAACGGTGCCGATGGCCTGTCACAGAAATCGGCCGAGGCAGGCAACGCAAGCTATTACTATTCAGTACCGCGTTTGCACACCGAGGGTACGCTCTCGGTGGCGGGTGACGTCGTCGCGGTGTCCGGACTGTCCTGGCTTGACCGTGAGTGGGGCAGCAGTGGGCTTGCTGCCTATCAGCAAGGCTGGGACTGGTTTGCACTGCAGCTTGCCGACGGCAGCGACCTGATGTTCTACCAGCTGCGACGGCAGGATGGCACGGCAGATCGCTGGAGCGCCGGCACCTGGAGCCCGGCGCACGGCGAGCCAATGTATCTTGCACAGCACGAAGTCAGTATCGAGGTCCGCGATTTCTGGGACAGCCCACTGGGCGGTCGCTACCCGATGGCCTGGACACTCATTGTGCCTGTTTTGGACCTGGATCTGCGTGTCGATCCGGCGCTCCAGGCGCAGGAACTCTCAACCGCCGTCCGCTACTGGGAAGGAGCTGTCAATGTCACCGGTCAACGAAACGGACAACCCGTTCGCGGGCGCGGCTACGTCGAACTTACCGGTTACGCCGAATCCGTACCCTGAGGGGACGGCTGCGTATCGAAGCGGCTGCAAAGTGCCGCAGCGACATACAGTGCAAGGGCCAGCAAAATCACGACGGTGAAGCCCAGCTCGATCGCAAGCAGTGTGGCCAGTGCTGCGCTGGTTACCGAAGCAAATCCATTGAGGCCCCAGGCCCAGGGTATGAAAGACGGTGCGAGGCGCGCAGTTTGCGCAAGGCCCAGCGGCAGTGGCATGCCCATGAAAAAAGCCAGTGGGGCAATCAGCAGGAGGCTGACCACCACCGTCGCAAGCGGAGACAGTACCATCAACTGGTCGAAGAGCCGGGGCAGGGCGAAAAGGTACAGCACCGTAACGATGACGATGCCGGCGACTGCGAGGTCGACGGGCGAGCGCCCGAGCGTGGTCGCAAACTGCACCATGCGCCTGGCACAAGCACTGCCGATGCCGGCAAAGACGAGGAACCCGCTTAGCACGACAGCGACTGCAAACACGGGATGACCCAGGAACAGGATGAACTTCTGGATGAATGCAATCTCGATAAACATGAACGCGAGTCCCAACAGGAAAAAGTAACTGCCCATCTGGCGCCTGTGGCCTCCAGTCTCTGTCGGCCGTTGCATGGACAGCGGCAACAGTATCAACACGGCCCCGGCGACTAACGCCTGCACCAGCGTGCCGAGCAGAATCAGGTATCCCCATTCCACCAGCCCGGCACCGCCACGAGCTCGCAGGCTCATGACTTCATCGAACGCCCGCCATTGAAAGAAGTGCGAAAAATACGGACTGTCGTCCGTCGCCGGGCCAATGTGAAACTTGTAGCGTTTGATGAAATCGCCGGCACCGTTGCCGAGCAGAGCGCGCGCCCCGTCGTGCAGCCAGGGCTCGTCCAGGCGATTGTAGCGGTTGGCGTCGCTGCGCTGAATTCCAGGATGCCAGACAGCATCGAATGAACGCTGGCGCAGGAAAGTCCGGATCGACTCTATATCGCTCACAGAGAAGTTGCCGTTTCTGACCATGAGGGTCGCAGTATTCCAGTTGCGGATCATGACGACTCGTTGCCCGGGATCGTCCACGCCCGAACGGCGCAGTGCCTCGGCCGCCATACCGAGCAGTTTCAGGCTGGCCCGCGGCGGCAGGTTTATTGATCCAGTGACGGCCAATATGCCGCCTGGCGCGAGGTGAGACAGGTACTCCTGCAGTGCTTCCAGCGTGTAAATATAGTTTTCGTTTAGTGCACCGGTTCCGGATCCGACGGAAGCCGGGGTACCGAATCCCGATAGTTGAATGAGATCGTACCGGGTCTGGCTGCGGGCGACGAAGCTACGGGATTCCGCGGTGTGCACGCGCACGCGACTGTGTTCGTAAAGATGACCGGTAAACTCGCCGAAGCGCCGGCTGACCAGGTCGATGACTCTTGCATCCGCTTCGACCACATCAATGCTTGCGGCGCCCTGGCACAAAGCAAGCAGGACATCGGTGCCGCCGCCCGCGCCGAGAACCAGGGTCCGGGGAGCTTCGAGCACCTCGAACGGAATTGCGGCGACAGTGTCGCCGAGCCAGGCCGCTGAAGCGCAATCGCCGTCGAAGCGGGTCAAGGTACTCATGGTGCCGCCATCCGTGAACAATGCCAGTTGGTCAGGCGGCGTATATGGCGAATTGAGGCTGAGGCCCGGTGCATGACGGAACGGAACCGTCGGGCTTTCGACAACGGTAAGCTGGCCGAGCGTACTTGACCTGCGATCGACCACACGCGTGTCCACGATTTGCATTGTCTGGCTAAGCGGCTTGTAAGGCGACGGCTGGAACTCGAGCCACCCGGACGGTACGGCGAATACCATGGCAATCATCGCCAGTAACTGTACGGTAACAAGCTGCAAACGCTGCGGTGAGGCAAGGCTTGCCGCTATTGCCGCCAGCATTGCCGCGAACGTCAGCAGTCGCAGTGCGGTTTGCGGGGACACTACAAACATTCCCGCGACAACAAGCGCCGCACCTGCGGCGGCGCCGACCAGGTCGAGAAAGTAAATGCGATTGATCTCGGATCGCAGGCAGCTGAATGCGAGTCCGATGCAAGTGGCCGCAAAGAAAAAGGGGACAATGAAAATCAGGTAGATCGCCGCAAGATAAAGAAACTGTTGCGGGTCCCAGACGACTTCCGGCGCATTGAACGGCACTCGTTGGCCGACAATAAAGCAAAGCATCATGCTAAGCGATGCGCTCATCGCACAGAGGCTGAACGCCGTCGCGAAGTGCTTTTCGAGCCACGGCCGCGCGAGAGCGATAAACGTACCGCTGGCGCCGTAGCCCAGCAACGCCAGGCTGATGATCATATACGCGAAGTGTTGCCATTGAACGATGGACAGCACCCGCATAAGCAGTATTTCGTAGCCCAGCGCGCAGGCCGAGATCAGAAAGGTGGCAGGGAAAATCGCGCGCAGCATTCGTCGAACTTCGAACGCGTCGTGAACGTCAGCGCTCGCCGGTCAACGGCACGAATCGCACGGCAGCAATCTGCCTGGTGATGAGCTCCTCATCTGCAGTTTTCTCAATCAACAGTAATTGTTGCGTCATGAAGCGGTCCCCGACAGGGATTACCATTCGCCCGCCAGGGCGAAGCTGTTCGATCAGCGGGCGTGGCACATGACTGGCGGCCGCCGTGACAACGATCGCATCGTACGGCGCGTTTTCGACCCAACCGAAGTAGCCGTCGCCCAAACGCGTCGCAACATTGTCGTAGCCGAGTCGATCGAGAAGGGCGGCAGCCGAATCTGCCAACGGCTCTACAATTTCGATGCTGTTTACCGCATCGACCAGTTCCGCGAGTATCGCAGCCTGGTAGCCTGATCCGGTACCAATTTCGAGCACCACGTCGCCGGCATCCGGGGCGGCGAGCTGCGTCATCAATGCAACGATGTAAGGTTGCGAGATTGTTTGCCCGTGGCCGATCGGCAGCGGTCGATTGTCGTAAGCATGACGCCGCTGGTCGTCCGGCACGAATTCATGTCGTGGTACCTTGGCCAGCGCAGCCAGCACGCGTTCATCGATACGGGTATCGCCACTCATCGTCGCGTAGTCGCGAACCACATCGACCATGGCAGCGCGCCGGTCCTGGTAGCGGCCGTCGTTCTCCTGTGCCGATACGGCCGTGCACACCAGCGTGAGTACGCCCAGTGTCGCGCACAGCCAAATCCCGAATTTTGCAGCAGAATAGCTCATTGCAGTCTGGCGCCAGCATAGCATCTTGCGGCCAGGGCCCGTCTACCGGAGCGTCCCCGGCGTTGCCGCCGGTGCGTGCAGGTTCTTGGGGAACTACTGCTTTGATACTCTACTCTAACGATCCCCAAACCCTACTGCCCGGAGATCTGCATGATTAATCGACGCGACCTGCTGAAATACAGTGCTGCTGCCGGAACTGCCCTGACCTTGCCGGCCGGCTCGCTCCTGGCACTGCAGCGGGGAGAGCTGTTACAGCGTCCGATTCCCGCCAGTGGCGAAATGCTGCCGATGATGGGCCTTGGCAGCTCGGCGACCTTCAGCCGGCTCGCGGGCGAGGCCGAGATCGAGCCATTGCGGGAAGTTTTGCGCACGCTGCTGGACAACGGTGGCACCGTATTCGATACAGCACCAAGCTACGGTGACTCCGAGGAAGTCGCGGCCGAAATCGTGAACGATCTTGGTATTGAAAAAGACGTTTTCTGGGCCACGAAAGTGAATGTAGTACCACGCGGCGGAAATGCGGCTGATCCGGCGGTCGCAAGGGCCCAGATAGAAACGTCGTTCAAGCGCATCGGCACGCCCACCATCGATTTGATCCAGGTGCACAATCTTGCCGATATGCCCACCCAGTTTGGCATTCTGCAGGAACTGAAAGAGGAGGGCCGAGTTCGCTATATCGGCACAACGTCGACCAATCCTGCCGGGTATGACTATCTGATCGAACTGATGCGTAACGAGCCTCTCGATTTCATCGGCGTTGATTACGCGGTCGACAATTTGTTGTCGGCAGAGACGATTCTGCCGCTGGCCGAAGAACGCGGCATCGCCGTCCTGATCTACGCGCCTTTCGGGCGGACCCGGCTGTGGAACCGCACCGCAGGCCGCGAATTACCCGCGTGGGCCGAGGAGTTCGATGCCGTGTCCTGGGCGCAGTTCTTCCTGAAGTTTGTGGCCGCTCATCCGGCGGTGACTGCAATCACACCTGCAACCAGCAAGCCAAAGAATATGCTGGACAATATCGGTGGCGCTATCGGTCGGCTGCCGGATAAGGCGATGCAGAAGCGCATGGTCGATTACATCGCGGCATTACCGCAGGCGTAAGCGGCCCACAGACCGGGGCTCGCAGCCCGCCGCTATTCCGCGACGCAGGCCACGCCTCGCAGTTCGTAGCGTCGTCCGTCGCGTTCGTGGACCAGCATGCATCGATGCGCGGCGACGACCAGCTGGAAGCGTTCCGGATGCCCCAGGTCACGACCAGATAAAGGCGCGTTGTCCAGGTTGCGAACCCGGCTGCGTTCGATTACCAGCCAGCTCGATTTTCTCAGTGCGTCGTCCGCAAGGTTTACTTCTGTAACGTGCAGCGCTTCACTGACGACACGTTGCAACTCCGCACGGCTATCGGGAGTGCTGCCTACGATGCGCGCCGGCTGGTCGGCTTGCAGCGACGTCGCCATGCACGCGGAAAGCATGACAGAGGTGCAAACCGTTGGTAGCGCGCGTCGCCACATCACTGCGGTTTATCCGGCATGTGCAGGATTCGATTCTCCCGCCACGGTGTCCTGGGAATCAGGCCGTCCGTAACCGACAAAGGCGATGAGATTTTGCTGAATCCCGGATTGGCTACGCCGGAGGCTGCCGGGCAATTGCCTGTTTCCAGGTACTGGAGGGCTGCCTGCAGCCGTCCCTCGAACGGATCACCAAGCGCGTGCTCGAAATCATCGGCAACGGAGCAACCAGGAACCGCTTCACCGACAAAGCCACTCGTCGTGTTCTGCGGTGAAAAGCCGTCGGTGTAATCGCCAAAGCCCTGGTCATTGACTCCGCGAAACTGGATCGTGAAATAGGTGGTTCCGCAGTTGTCGGTTGGATAGAACCCGTACGGCTTGCCGCAGGTCGTCGAACCGATCTGGATCACCTCGACACCGACGCCGCGCAAGCTGTTCATGATCGATTCGCTGGCTGAACAGGTATTCGGTCCGGTCAACATGAAGACGCGTGGCAGGTCGAGCGTCGGCAACGGTTGTCCGGCCGGCAATGTTGAAATGCCGACGGTTGTATCGAAAAACGGCATGGGCTGCAGCGGCTGGCCGGTAACAGGGTTGGTGGACGGGTGTTGATCGTTGAACTCGATAGCTTCGAAGATTCGTCCGGCGGTCGCCGCATCGCCCGCAATCATGTAGGCGAGCTGGCTGGCGATGGCAAGAAATCCGCCACCGTTGTAGCGGACATCGACGATTAGTTCGCTGATATTCGCCGCATCCAGTTGTTCGACCGCGTTCTTGAGACCTCCTTCCGCGGTTGCAATGTGATCGTTAAACACAAGATAACCGACTGTATCCGGGCCCAAATTCGAGGCCAGCGTCGTGACGTTTTGTACCGGCGTCGCAGTTACGTTGGTCGAGACCATGGTAATTTCGCGGGTATTTACCGCCCCAAGATCGCGCACGGTGAACGTGTGCGTTTCGCCCGGTTCGGCCGGGAACAGACCGGCGTTGAGCGTATCGACGTCATTGCCGTTGACCAGGTCGGCACCGTCAACGGACAACACCTCTGCACCTCGAGCCAGATCCACGCCGGCTTCCGTCGCTGGAGAGTTGGGCTGCGTGTACGCCACCACAAGCTGTCGTGGGGGCGAGCCAGACAGAATGATCCATTCGGCGCCGTAGCCGGCCGACACCCCGGACTGGGATAACTGCAGCCATTCATCGGTTTCGTAGGTGAAATGGAACTTGTCCCGGGGCGCGCCGGAGGCCGTCGTTTCATCGGTCTTCAGCTCGTCAAAATAGTCCAGCGAACTACTGAAAAGCGCTGGGTTCTGATCGGTGATTTCGTCGTACCAGAGATAGGTCTCGTTGCTCCAGGAGCGCAGAAAATTATTCTCATCAGTGCGCGTGCCCGCGACGTCCGGCCACGGTTGCCCGGTAATGGGGTGATTTCCGCCACGCGGTGCGACGCATTGCGCAGCAAACGAGGCGGAGGGCAAAAATACTCCGGCGGTCCAGCCGTTGTTGCCATTTCCGTTGCCACCGTTCGATGAATTGCCGCCACCACCGCCGCAAGCAACCAGTGCCACTAGCGCCGCCGCCAGTGGCAGTGTCATCAGTCGGCAGGCCGACGGGGCAGGCGCCGTGGAGTGAATTGTGCTGCTATCTGCCATGTCTATTCGAGTAGAGTGTCGATGGGCTGGCGCCAATGATACCGTGGCACCGATGGCATAGGTGTCCATTGTTACGAAATACCGGACGGACGGTGGCGAGGGTTGCCGCCGCACAACAAACCGGTCGAGTTTCCATCTAAACACGGAGAACGAGAAGTGTCCGATGACTCGAGCAAAACGAACTCGGCCCGCACGCGCAGACGCATGCTACAGGGATTGCTGGCGGCCGGTATGGCAACCTCGCTTGTTCCCGGTACACGAGCCAGTGCGGATGTTCCGCCCGGCGGTTCGCAGGCATCCTCACTGCGCAATCCCCTGTTGTGGGCGGTCGCCTGGAAACAAACGGCGGCTGAGTATGCTGCACTCTGTTACCAGGCCTTCAATCTGGCGCGTCTGCAACTCGACCTTGCTCTTTCGCAGCAGTCCGCCGGTGATAAGCCGTTGGCTGTCATCACGGACATGGACGACACGATCCTGCATGCAAACGATTATTGGGCACAACTCGTCAGCGACAATCGCGACTTTTTCGATGACGCAATCTGGGACGAATGGATTCCGCAAAACCGCGTTACGCCGGCGCCTGGCGCCTTCGATTTTTGCAATTACTGCGACGAACGGGATGTCGCCGTTTTCTATGTGACCAACCGGGAGCAGGGCGAAAACACGCGTGAGTATGCGCTCGGCCACTTGCGTCATCTCGGCTTTCCATTGCCAGACACCGATCGTTTGATCGTGTTTCGCGATACCTCTGACAAGAGTTCAGCACGTGAAGCGATTCGCCAACGTTTTCACGTGCCGTTTCTGCTCGGCGACAATCTCAACGACTACAAACGGGACTATTACGTCGCCGACGTGGATGACAGGTTTGCCTTGATGGAACGGGACCGGGCTGACTACGGCAATCGCTTCATCCTGCTGCCGAACCCGACCGACGGTCATTGGGTACGTGCCATTTTCGGTGAGTCCGAACCGGCGCCAACGGATGACAACCGACAACGCCTGCGGGACGCGGCAACGCAGTCTCGGTTAGCTGAATCGTGAGCGGCTAGGACACCAGCTGGCCGAAGCGGCCGCTGCGGAAGTCCTGCATCGCCGCGCTTATTTCACTGGCGGTGTTCATGACGAAAGGCCCGTGGCCCACGACCGGTTCGTCGATCGGTTCCCCGGCCAGTACCAGGAACGCCGCCTCGTCATTGGCTTCAATAGTGACCCGGTCGCCAGGGCGATCCAGCGTGACCAGTTGTGAACTCCGTGCGATGTCGCTGTCGTTGACGAGAAGCGTGCCGCGCAGAACGACAATTGCCGCAGTCCAGCCTGTCGCAATATCCGCGTCCAGTCGTCCGTTGGCTCGCATCGCTAGGTCCCAGACCGACAACGGTGTATAGGTATGGGCCGGACCCTCACGGCCATCGAAATTTCCTGCAATTACGCGCAACGTCCCCGCGTCGTCCGGCAATTGGACGGTCGGGATCTCCTTAGCGAGAATCGCCTGGTAACCGGGCCGGACCATTTTGTCTTTTGCCGGCAGGTTTACCCATAGCTGCACCATTTCCATGGTCCCGCCATTGCGCGTGAAGCTGTGCGAGTGGAACTCTTCATGCAGGATGCCGCCGCCTGCCGTCATCCATTGCACGTCGCCCGGCCCGATGATGCCGCCGCTGCCGGTCGAGTCGCGGTGTTCCACCTCTCCCTGGTAGACAATTGTGACCGTTTCGAACCCGCGATGTGGATGTTGGCCGACGCCACGCGGGCGTTCGGCAGCCGCAAACGCAGCGGGACCGGCGTAGTCGAGCAGCAGGAAGGGACTTAGTTCGCGTGCGTGACTGTGATAGGAAAACAGCGAGCGCACAGGAAAGCCGTCGCCGACCCAGTGCATCGGGGGTGCGCTTGCGATATTGACGACCTTTTTCATTTCAGATTCCCGACTGCGCCGTTGCAACACTGGTTCCCGGCATCGTTACTGCGCTGCCGGACCTCTGCTGAAATGGCTCCTGAACTCCGCTCGACCCGCTTTTGGCGCAACCGCCCGATCATTGCATCGACAATCCGGACTTCGAGTCGCTCGCCGCTGACGGCATTGATTTGCCGCACAGCAGAAGGGCTGGTGATATTCACCTCGGTCAGGAGGCTGTCGATGAAATCGGCGCCGGCGAGGAAGATGCCCTCACGCCTCAGCAGCGGCGCGATAGTGTCAATGATCTGTAATTCCTTGTCGCTGATAGATGTCTTCTCGCACACGGCGCCCTGGTGAATATTGGCGAGGAAGGTCCCGGGGCGGGGCAGGCGATTGACGGTACCAATGGGTTCGCCGTCGACCAGGAACACGCGCTTGTCTCCAGCGGTAACGTTCGGCAGGAATTTCTGGGCGAGCACAAACTGGCTGGTGCCGTCCTGGGCTGAAAGCGAGTGCGAGATAGCGGCGTGAAATGCGCCGTTCGCGTCCCAGTCCACCTTGCTGATGCCTCGTCCCGAGCAATCATGCAGAGGTTTGAGGATGACGTGCTGATGCTCCTCGACGAACTGCGCAATAAGTGAGGCGTTGCGACTTACCAGAGTCGGAGGAGTGAAATGCGGCCATAACAAAGGCAAGAGTTTTTCATTGAAATTTCGCAACGCGCGCGTTTCATTGAACTGCACAACGCGCGGGTCAAGAAAATCCAGCAGCAGAGTCAGTTGCAGGTAGCTGGTATCGAAGGGTGGATCCTTGCGCAGCAACAACGCATCAAACTCATCGAGACAGCGCAACTCACCTGTTCCCAATTGAAACGGTGCAACTGATTCCACGGCATGCACGAATCCCATGAGCCGATTATGTTGCAACGACACCTCATCTTCCTGCAGCCAGTACACGGCGTGCCCGCGCTCCAGCAGTTCCTGCATAAGAAGCAAGGACGTCTCCGTCTGCAGATTCAATCCCGCATACGGATTCATCACAAAAACAAATGCTTCTTTGCTGCTCATGGTGCTACCAGAAACCAAATGGAAGGCCGAGGCCGAATCGCGCCCCATCGCCCCAGCGCTAACCAAGCACCATTCCTCTTATTGGGGATCAGGGTTGCCCTTTTCAAGCTGCCAGTAAAACGGCTCGGTCTGCCGCGTTCCGGTGACGGTCTCAGTGTTGATGTCTATTTGCCGGGAGTTGCCGGGAGGCGCATTGGCATCCCATTTATCCTGCTCCTTGGTGTTTTCAGCGGCGTCCGCTGCGATGACAAGCATTGCGCCGGTCAGGGCAACCAGGAATTGCCGGTAGGCCATGGTTTCAACTCGCCTGGTTTTATCCAGTCCGGATGGTAAACGATTGTGGCGTCCGTCGCCGAGTGACGGCTAACGGCGAGGCAACGAGACGCTGAACTCCGCGCCCGGGTCGCGATTGATGACGTCTGTTTTGCCGCCCATGGCAAGCGTCAGCTGGTGCACGATTGCGAGACCGATTCCGGTGCCAACCGTTTCGCGCGTCAGTTCGTTTTCCGATCGATAGAAAAGGCGAAAAATCTTTTTCATCTGGTCTCGCGGTACGCCCGGGCCGTAGTCGCGAACCGAAAACGTTACACAGTTGTCACTCGCCAGCCGGCTCGAAATCTCGATTGCCTTCGGCGTCGCATTCCGAGAAAACTTGATGGCATTGTCCACCAGGTTAATAATTATTTGCATGAAGCAGTCTGCATCGACGGCAACCTCCACCTGAGCTATCTCGTACTTGTAATCGATGACTAACGAAAAGCCGCTGCGCTGCACCTGGTTCGATACTTTTGCTTCGATGTCCCGCATCAGTTGTCCAATACTCAACGACCGGATATCGAGACTGGGGGCATTGCGGGTGATGCTTGCGAGCTGCAGAACGTTCGAAATCAGCCGAGTCAAGCGCTCACTTTCATCGTGAATATACTCGTAGTACTGCTGGCGTTTGTCCGGTTCCGCCCAGCCTTCCTTGAGCATCTCCCCGTACATGCGAATCGATGTCAACGGCGTTTTGAGTTCGTGACTGACGGCTGAGACGAAGTCCTGCTGCTGTCGCGCCAGTTCAATCTGGCTGGAGCCGAGCCGGTACAACGCAAGGAACGCGACACAGAATACCACCGCGAGCACCAGCGTCGACCACCCCAGCACGCGAGCGCCGGGTCCCGGCGGCAGCTCCCGGACGCGGAAAATGAGCTCGAGGCTGTCGAGCGGTGACGACAAACGAAAACGGTAGAGGAGGGCAGCCGGCGATTCCAGTGCGCTATCCGGCAAGCTCGCCGACTCTGCTCCGAAGCCGGAATGGATGATGTCGTTCTTCCAGGCGATTATCAAATCGCTCATGTCTGCCGTTACTGAATTTCGTATGGGGCCGATGATCGCGTTGTCGAGAAACGATTGTCTGTCGATCAACGCTCCCTGGATGTAGCGTTCGCGATCGCGCCAGACCTTGCGAAACAGTACGAAGTGCCCGCTGTCCAGCAAACTGAATTCCAGTGGATCGATCTCGCTTTCGA
>CAZSDL010000013.1:0-33703 GCA_964605635.1 uncultured Woeseiaceae bacterium | reverse complement strand
TCCGCTTTATTTCCGCCAAAGGGTTCCCCACCGGTCGAGACCTTGCGTCGTGGTTGCGCTATGCGCGCGCCGCCACCCTTCGTTGCAGCCACGTCGCCCTCAGCGTGCCAGAACGTCGGGTATGCTTCCGCTGTGCGTTGATGGCGCCTCGACCGCAAAACGTGCGAGGTGCGAGACGCATCCGGACTGGTCTGTGGGAGGTTCTTTGGCGGAAATAAAGCGGACCGAAGGGAGCCATTCCGCCAAAGAACCTCCCACAGACCAGTCCCTCTCGCAGCCGCGGAATTTTAGGGCTTAACTAAGCGAGCGGGCTCAGGGCTTCGCGCACCGCAGCCGCGGCTGCATCCAGGTCGATGTCCTGCAGTGTTCTATGACCATGGGTTAATTCGAGTAGCAGGCGCTGCTGCAAGGCGCCGCGTTGCTGTGCTATTGAGTAGGGAATTTCGTCGTGGAACATGACCATGGAATAGCGGGGGATGAAAAGGTTGGGGAGGCGACGTTCCAGTTCGAAGGAAAGTTCTTTTCGCAAGAGAAAGCCGGGGTCGCGCACGGTGTCGCGCATCTCCACATAGTTTTCAAGCGCCATGTCCGCGATGGCGTTGGCGTTCTTGTGTTGTTCCTGATCGAAGCGGGGAAAGGCCTGCGCGGTATCGCCGTCATTGGCGGCGAGAATTTTGTCGAGCAGCATGCAGTCCTCGAAAGCGAGGTTCATGCCCTGGCCGTGGAAAGGCACGATCGCGTGGGCCGCATCACCTAACAGAAGCAACCTGCCGTCAACGTGCCAGGGCCGACAACGCACTGTACCGAGGACGCCAACTGGATTCTGCAGGAAGGTCTCGGCGAGGCGGGGGATCAGCGGCACGATGTCGGGAAAGTATCGAGCAAAAAATTCATCGACGCGCGCGGCAATTTGGAGAGCTGCAAAGCTGTCCGGGCCGCTGGCGGGCAGGAACAGGGTGAGCGTAAAGTCGCCTCCCGGATTCGGCAGGGCGATCAGCATGAACTCGCCGCGTGGCCAGATGTGCAGGGCAGACGGATCGAGCTGAAATCCGCCGTCTGCGGTTGCCGGTACCGCCAATTCCTTGTAGCCGTGCGGCAAGAGTGACTCCGTGGCGTCGACCAGCGAGTTCTCCTGCAACGACCGGCGAATGGCCGAACCGGCGCCATCGGCCGCAACAATCGGATTGTCGCCGAGGCTGTAGGCGTGTTGCTCGCGCGCGTCCCAAATTTGTAACGCGTTGCTTGCGCTGTCCCAGGCGAGGGCTTCCTGCAGGAACGTGACGGGCACAGAATGCGATTGTTCGGCCTCATCGATCAGCAGCCGATTGAGTTCCGCACGCGATACAGAATAAATCTGCTCATCATGGCGTTGCCCGTAGGGCAGAAACTCGGTCGTGCCGTCTTCCGCGTGCAGCAGGCGGCCGCGCATCGGCAGCAGCAGTGGTTCGACGCGATCGAAGACGCCGGCGCCGCGCAATGCCCGAATACCGCGCGCGGACAACGCGAGGTTGATGGAACGGCCGGCCGCTGTGGCGGTGCGTCGCGGATCAGGGCGCCGCTCATAGATGCGGACGTTGAGCCCGCGACGCGCGAGCAAAATGGCCAGCAGGCTGCCGCACAGTCCGGCGCCGGCAATATCGATGGAGTTTCGGTGGTCAGGGTGACTCATGGACATCGGATCCGATCAATCGGTCGCGGGGTCACTGTGGATGGCGGATCGCAAGCGTTCTACGAACTCGAACACGTCGAGAAAACTGTTGTAAAGAGGCACCGGCGCGACGCGAATGACATCCGGTTCCCGCCAGTCCGCGACGACTTGTTGCGCTTCGAGACGAGCAAAAACTGCACGGGTGTCGACGCCTCGCGCAGTCACCATAAGCGAAAGTTGGGCGCCACGAGCATCCGGTGGCGTGATCGAACGGACCTGCCCTGCCAGGTGCTGGTCGAGCAGGTACTCGAGATAGCCAGTCAGCTTGAGTGATTTGTCCCGGAGTTTCGTCAGTGTGGCCAAATCAAACAGCTCCAGCGATGCGAGAACCGGCGCGAGAGAAAGAATCGGCGGGTTGCTCAATTGCCAGGATTCAACGCCAGGTGCGGCGCTGAATTCCGGCCGCATGTTGAAGCGCGACGCTTCGTCGTGTCCCCACCAGCCGAGCAAATGTGCCTTGCTGTCGCCTTGCAGATGACGATCGTGCACGAATACGCCGGCGATGGCCCCGGGCCCACCGTTCAGGTACTTGTAACTGCACCACGCTGCGAAGTCCGGGGCCCAGTCGTGCAGTGACAGCGGCACATTGCCGATAGCGTGTGCGAGGTCGAAGCCGATGGCTGCGCCCGCTTGCCGCGCTATGCGGCAAAGTGCCGGCATATCGAGCAGTTGACCGTTGTAGTACTGCACGCCGGGCAGCAACATGAGCGCAATACTGTCGCCGTATGCGGCCACTGTTGCTTCGAGGTCTTCGAGGCGCAGGTCGGTTTCCCCGTCGCGCGGCACCCATTCGATCAGTGCCTCGTCCGGATCGAAGCCGCGCATGCGGATCTGCGACACGGCGGCGAAGCGATCCGAAGGGAAGGCCGTCGACTCGATCAATATGCGGTAGCGCGAGGCATCGGGTTGATAGAAACGTGCCATCAGGAGGTGCAGATTGACGGTCAGCGTGTTCATGGCCACCACTTCCCGGGGCAGCGCACCGGCCAGCCGTGCCAGTCCGGGCGTGGCAAGCCGGTGATAGGGTAACCACGGACGGAGAGCGCGGTGGTGCCCATCGACTGCCAGTCGTCCCCAGTCGTCGAGTTCTTGCAGCACGTAGGGCACGGCGCGCCTGGGCTGCAATCCCAGCGAATTGCCGCAGAGATAGAGCAATGGCAGGCTGCCCGCAACGGCATGCGGGAAGTTGAACTCATCCCGCAGTGCGGCGAGATCATCTTCACGATCCATTGCTTCCGCATGGTCTCGCGTGGTGGCGTAATCTCCTTGCACGCCCGTCACTCGAAGTCGCTGCGCTTGCGCTCAAGCCATTCGAGCGCCGTACCTGCCAGCAATCGATCACGGGCAGCCGGCTCGAGCTGCATCGATTCGATCATCGCGCCAGGGGAGTGTTCGCCAAGCGGAAATGGATAATCACTGCCGAGCGCGATACTGTGCGCCCCGAGCAGGTCAATCATGTAGTCGAGCATGCGCGGCTCATGGACCAGAGAGTCGACGTAGAAGCGGCCGAGATAGTCGCGCGGGTTGTGAGCGTTGCTGGTTGCTACGATATCCGGGCGAACGTTGAAGCCGTGTTCGAGACGCCCGATGAGGCCGGGGAAAGAGCCACCGCCGTGCGCGAATGCTACGCGCAATGTTGGCAGCCTCTCGAAGATACCGCCGAAAATAAACGAGCAGATCGAAAGCGCCGTTTCGGTCGGCATGCCGACCAGCCACGGCAGCCAGTAAAGACCCATCCGCTCCTTGCCCAGCATTTGCCAGGGATGCACGAACAGGGCAAGGCCGGACTCGGTTATCGCCTCCAGGACCGGGAATATCCGCTCGTCATCCAGGTTCCAGCCATTCACGTGCGTGCCGATCTGTACGCCGTCTAGGCCAAGGCTGCCACAACATCGTTCCAGTTCCCGGATGGACAGGTCCGCATCCTGCATGGGCAGCGTTCCAAGGCCTATGAAGCGCTTCGGGTAATCGTGCACGAGACCCGCGATATGATCGTTTAAAAGCTTCGCCAGATCGGCCGTGTGCTCCGCTTTGGCCCAGTAGCTGAACATGACAGGGACGGTCGACAGAACCTGTACGTCGACGGCGCTGTCATCGCAATCATCCAGCCGCCGCCGCGCGTCCCAACAGTTGGACTGCACTTCGCGAAATTCCTTGTCGTCGATGAACATCCGCGCGCAGCCTGGGGCCGAATGTTCGAGGCGAACAAAGCCGCCGTAACCATAGCGTTCGCGAAGATTGGGCCAGTTCTCCGGCAGTACGTGCGTGTGTATGTCGATCTTCAGCGACACGTTCTGCGGCCAGCCGTCAGCCGGGTACCGGCATAATCGTGCCACAGCGGTCGCAGCGGCGGTTGTCGGGCGAGGCGTAAAAGCGCTCGAACAACGGCGGCAGCTGGCCGACGATGTCATTCACATACAGGTACTCCTCGTACAGCTTGTGATTGCAGTTGTCGCAAAACCACATGAACCCGTCGAGTTCCTGCGGGAGCCGCTTGCGCTCGATGACCAGCCCGATCGTATCGGCAAAGCGCTGCGGCGAATGCGGAACGCGTGGCGGCAACAGCAGTATGTCGCCTTCGCGGATCGGAATATCGACCCGCTGGCCGTCCTGTATCGTCTTCAGCAGCATGTCGCCTTGCAGCTGGTAGAAGAATTCGGGCCCCTCGTCGTAATGGTAGTCCTTGCGCGAATTGGGCCCGCCCACCACCATGACGATGAAGTCGTCCTCCTCGAAAACCTGCTGGTTGCATACCGGCGGTTGCAGCAGATGACGATGTTCCTCAATCCAGCGGCGGAAATTAAATGCAGTCAGGGATTTGATCGCAATCCTCCAGGCGTCACTTTCTGCATTCGGCAATGCATTTCAGTTCAATAGCGATCGGTGTCGGCAGACGATTGACCTCGACCGTGGTACGGCATGGACCGTCGCTGCCGATGTACTCGGCGTATATCCGGTTGAACACGGCGAAGTCCCGTTCGATATCAGTGAGAAAGACCGTTACGTCGAGCAAGTTGCCCAGGTCGGCGCCGCCCGCCGCGAGTATTGCAGCGACATTGCGGAAAACCGCATGACACTGCGATTCCATATCGTAGCGGACGACCTTCCCGGCTGCATCGAGTACGACACCCTCGATGGCCGAGCCGTCCGCCGGGCGTGGTCCGATTCCCGACAAAAACAATAAATTTCCCGAGCGGCGCGCGTGCGGATACGCGCCGATGGGCGCGGCTGCGCCGGCCGCGTGAATTCCCTTGACGGATGTTTTATTGCGGTCGCTCATGTCGTCGGCATTTCTATCGGCAATTGTATGGGCAATTCTATAATTAATGCTCAGGGGCAGCGGCAATCGACTTGCACGATTTTCGACGGTCCGCTGAGCTGTACGGCAGTCAGGTCACGCTTCCATACGCAGCCGGTATCGACGCAAATCAAGTCCGGCTTGACGAGGAGGCCGAGGGCGGACCAGTGCCCGAACACGATTCGCGTCTCTCGCCAGCGAGCCTCCGGCGCCTCGAACCACGGCACAAGCCCTTCGCGCGCATTGGCGGGCGGTCCCTTGTGTGCAAAATCGAGACGGCCTTTGGCGTCTACCATGCGAATTCGTGTCAGGGCATTGACGATGAACCGCGATCGCTTGAAGCCCTCCAGCTTGCCCGACCAGCGCGTCGGTTTGTCGCCGTAAAGCTTGGGCAGCAGTGCAAGATAGTCATTGCCCCGCAGCAGGGCTTCCACTTCTGCAGCCCGTGCCAAAGTTTTGGCGATTGTCCATTTCGGCGGTAAACCGGCATGCACCAGCAGCGTGTTCAGCGTTTCGTCGAAATGTGCGAGGGGCAGCGTCCGCAACCAGTCAACGAGTTCGTCGCAGTCGTCGGCATCAAGCACCTTCGACAAGGTGCGGCCGGGGTCCCCGGCATCATCAATGCCGTTTGCGAGGGCGAGCAGATGCAGGTCGTGATTGCCAAGCACGGTGACAACGGCATTGCCCAGGCTGCGTACGAAACGCAGAGTCTTCAGGGATTTCGGGCCGCGATTGACCAGATCGCCGGTCAGCCACACTCGATCCTTGTCCGGGTCGAATTCAATTTTGTCGAGCAGACGGCGGAACGAGTCGTAGCAACCCTGGATGTCGCCAATGGCGTAAATCGACATTGTCAGCGCCAGGCCATTACCAACCCGGGGAAGCGGACTGTGGATACCGCAAAGGCTCTACTGCCGCCACGCCTAATGCAATACGCCAGGCACGGCAAGCGTAAACGGCGGAATGGGTGCTTCAAAGCGTATGCCGTTGTCAGTTGCCATGCGGTAACTGCCTTGCATCGCGCCTACCGGCGTTTCCAGGATGGCGCCGCTCGAATAACGAAATTTCTCGCCGGGATTGAGATGTGGCTGCTCGCCCACCACCCCATCGCCGCTGACTTCCTGCACCTTGCCATTGGCATCGGTGATGATCCAGTGACGGCTCAGAAGCTGTGCCGGAACGTCACCCAGGTTTGAAATCGTAATCGTATAGGCGAAAACATAGCGTCCGATCTCAGGCTCGGACTGGTCGACGACATAATCCGTTGCTACTTCAATTCTGATATCACAATTTTTTCTGTTCATCCGCGACTTCAGGAAGGGTGATTAAATCGTCCGGACCTGTATTCTAGCGTGAATTGCTGCCGGTATGGCAGCCAGATGCGGGGCGCTATCGCGACGGCCGACTTTGCCGCAGACGATTCGCGAGTGCGACCCACGCAGCCACCGGAATCTCTTCCGCACGCGCGCCCGGATCGATCGACATCGCCAGCAGATCATCGCTGCTCGCCAGCTCCTTCAGGGCATTGCGCAAGGTCTTGCGTCGCTGACTGAAAGCCTGCATGACCAGGCGTTGCAGGAAGGCCTGGTCTTCTATGTCGAACGCGTCTGTAGTACGTGGCCACAGCCGGACAACGGTAGAGGTAACGCGCGGCGGCGGCGTAAAGGATGTCGCCGGCACATCGAACAGAGGCTCTGTGTGCAGGTGGCACCCGGCCATAATGGTCAGGCGTCCATACGCCTTGGTGCCCGGTGAGGCCGCCAGCCGGTCGACCACTTCCTTTTGCAGCATCAGGTGCATGTCGGCAATGACGCTGCGGAATTCGATCAGTCGGAAAAGCAGTGGAGTCGAAATGTTGTAAGGCAGATTGCCTATGATACGCAGCGGCGCACCGACCGACGAATAGTCAAAACGCAGTGCGTCGGCCTCGTGAATGACCACGTTGCCACTGTCCGCGAATTGCGCACGAAGTCGCGGCACCAGATCGCGGTCGAGTTCGATGGCATGCAGTTGCACACCACTTGACGCCAGCGGCTTCGTCAGCACACCATGGCCGGGTCCGATTTCGAGTAACGTATCGCCTGCTCGCGGGGCCAGTGCATTCACGATGTCATTAACGACGCTGCTACTGTTAAGAAAGTGCTGGCCGAAACGTTTGCGAGCCCGATGTGTGCCAGTCATGCGTAGCTGAGCGTCGCTGCCAGTTCCACGGCGGCCAGCATGCTCCCCGGATCGGCGTTGCCGGTGCCGGCGATATCGAGGGCGGTACCGTGATCCACTGAGGTACGCACGATCGGTAAGCCGAGCGTGACGTTCACGGCTCGTCCGAATCCCGCGTACTTGAGTACCGGCAATCCCTGGTCGTGATACATGGCGAGAATCGCGTCGGCGGGCCCGGCATTCGGTGTGAACGCCGTGTCTGCCGGCAGCGGGCCGCGAACGTCCAGGCCGCGAGCCTGCAGCTCCTCGATGACCGGGATGATGACGTCGATTTCCTCGCGGCCCAGGTGGCCTTGTTCGCCGGCGTGCGGGTTGAGACCGCACACCAGGATTTTCGGCCGGTCGATCTGAAACTTCGCTTTCAGGTCGTCATGTAGAACCTCCAGCACGCCGCGCAGGCGCGATCGAGTCAGGTAATCGGGCACGTCCCTCAACGCCAGGTGCGTGCTGGCCAGTGCTACCCGCAACGGACCTGCGACCAGCAACATCACCGGTCGCGGAGCAGACAACAATTGTGCAAGGAACTCGGTATGTCCGCTAAAAGCGATGCCGGCGTCGTTGATAACGCTCTTTTGCAACGGCCCGGTTACAAGGGCGGCGAAAAGACCCCTTCGGCAGCCGTCTGCTGCGTACTCAAGTGCTGCCAACAGGGATTTCGCATTCGCCGGATCCGGTGTACCGCAGACGCCGGGTTGCGGCAGTTGCATCGGCAAAACCTGCAATCTGCCTGGCTGGCGGTTGGCTGCAGGACTGTGGGTGTGGTATTCCGACCATTGCAAGGACCGGCCAAGACGCCTGGCGCGTGCTTCGAGCGTACGGGGGTCGCCAACAATTACGAGCCGGTCAACGTAGGGTGATCCGGCAAGTGCAATGCAAAGATCGGGGCCAATGCCCGCCGGTTCACCAACGCATACGGCCAATGGGCTCGGCTTTGCTGCGGGGTCCGCGGTCAGCTCATCAGGAACGGATTTCGACGTATGCCTCATCCCGCAACCGGCGCGCCCATAGTTCCGATTCGTCGGCCAGTTTGCTGTTGCGAATGCGCTGTACGCAATTATTTTCCTTCAGATCATCCGTATTGTCGTAGATGCGACGATCCTGGACTTCGAGTATGTGCCAGCCGAACTGGGTCTGGAACGGATCCGACACGGTGCCGATTTCCGCTGTGCGCGCTACTTCCTCGAATTCCGGCACGAACGATCCGGGACCGCGCCAACCCATATCGCCGCCGCTGTTGGCTGACCCCGGATCGTCCGACAACAGCTTTGCCAGCTCGCCGAAGTCCTCGCCTGCGCGGATTTGTGAGACTGCGTCCTCGAGCCGCTGTTTGGCGGTCTCATTGTCGATCACCTCGTTCGGCGTAATGAGTATATGTCGAATGCGCGCCTGCTCGACTTCACTCCGTTCGTTGATGCCACGATAGTCGTTGACCTTTACGATATGGAAGCCGCTGATCGCGCGCATTGGCTCGGAGTACTCGCCGACTCCGAGGGAGCCTACGACATCCGAAAATATAGTTGGCAACTGATCCCCTTTGCGCCAGCCGAGGTTGCCGCCTTCGAGTCCGGTCTGGCTGTCCGAATGGCGTACGGCCATTTCTCCGAAGTCGGCGCCATTTTGCAGCTGTTGGTAGACGAACAGCGCTTCGGTATTGGCCTCCTCGAACTGTTCACTGGTCGCGGATTGCGGCACTGATATGAGGATGTGCGACAGGTTGTATTCCGAATTCACGACCACGTTGTCTTCGAGATCGGCTATACACTGCTGTATTTCCCGCGGCGCAACGGAAATGCGGCCGGTCACCTCGATTCGTCGGAGCTGGTCGAGCGTCAGTTGCTTGCGCATTTCGCTGCGATACTCAGCGTAGTCGACGCCATCCGCTTCGAGAAGTGCCGGGAGTTGCTCGAACGATATATTGTTCTCTTGCGCAACCTGGGCAATCGCCGAATTGAGTACCTGGTCGGAGATCTGGATGCCGATGCGATCGGCGCGCTGCAACTGGATCTGCTCCAGTACCAGGCGCTCGAGTACCTGCTCCCTGAGTACGGAGGGCGGCGGTAATTGCAGCCCCTGCTGACTTGCGCGTTCGGCAATAATTTGCGTTTGCCGCGTAAGTTCGCTCTTCAGAACGACCCCCTCGTTGACCACGGCTGCGATGCCATCGAGCATCTCGCCGGTTTCCGAGAGTTCCTCGGCTACACCCTGGCCAGCCGCCACCACGGCCAGCATAGAAATTGCTAAACAATTGATTTTAAACATAATAATGTTTCCCACTCGTGTGGGGCCCGCGGCGCGGGGGCGTTCAGTCGATGTCTGCCGAGTAGCCCAGAATACCACGTTCCAGCAGTTTGTCGGCGGCAGTCCCGACGCTGGTCATGCCCTTTAATACCAGCTGCAGACCGAACGAAGAATCCCGAGTTCCGTCCCGCGTGGAGATATGACGGCGGGAAACGAGGCGCAGTCCCCAGCAGCAACTCTCGTACTCGATGCCGAAAAACTGTTCCAGAGCTTCGTCGTCACGGAATGAGAAATTATAGCGGCCGACGAAGTTCCACCGTTGCGTCACCGGCCAGGACCACGACACGTCACCCTGTTCAATCGAATCACGTCGAAACCGATAGGCAAGATTCAGGATCTTGTTGGACTGAGGTCGATATTGAAGGCGCGCCTCGGATTGAGTCGTACCGTTGTCGCCAGTGCCCCATTGGTGTCCGATGTCGAAGTTCAGGTGTTCATAAAGCAGGAAACGAACCTCCGCGATGTAATCCGACGACTCCCTGATCAAGGCCGGCTGGCCGGGAAGATTGACGCCCTGAGAGCTGAGGTACAGTGCCTGCCCGATGGTTGCCGTCATCAGTTCCTTGCCGGACGCCGCTTCCAGTACTCGCGAGGTGACGCCGATACTGAGCTGATCGGTATCGGCGATACGATCAATCCCGAGAAAGCGGTTCTTGCGATAAAGCTGGACCAGGTTGAGATCGGGGACGATCGTATCGAAGACCGGAAAGTCATCCTGGTTCCGGTAGGGCACATGCACGTAGAGCATGCGAGGCTCCAGCGTCTGTATCCATTCACGGGCATCGCCCAGACGCCGCTCGAGCATGAGGCCGCTGTCGAGGCTGGCGATCGGCAGTGTGCGGCTGAGACTGCGTGCCTGGCCCGGGGCCGTGTCGTCGAGTTCGTAGCGAGTGTGCTCGAGTACTACCCCGGGTGTAATAAACCAGCCGGCAGCATCGAGTGACCATTCGACCCGGGGTGCCATATTGAAGCGCCAGCCGGTGGCGCCTTCGTCGCGGTCGAAATACACGACTTCGCCGTCGACGCCGTATTGCAAGCCTGAGTTTTCCTGAGGCCAATCACCGCTGATTCTGACCTGCGGGAGCCGACGATACGGTTCATCCAGCGGTGCGATTGCGTCGTCGATGGTCTGGTAATCCTGTACACGTGCAAGCATCGACCAATGTTCGCTGTAATAATCGAACACCATGCTGCGGTCCAGGTGCGTGATGCTCGATACGCTCAGGCTACCGCCCAGGTCCTCGAAATAACTGCTGTCGGATGCCTCGCGAAAATCGATGCGATTGCGCCAGCCATTGTCGAAAATAGTCTTATGGTCGAAAGTGATCAGATGCCGATCGGTGCCCGTCAGGTTGTCGTCAGCAAGATATTCGAATTGCAACATACCGCTGTTGCGCAGGGTCAGGTAGCGCAATTCCGAACCGATCAGAAAGCCGCGGTCGGTCAGCAGGCGCGGGGTCAGGGTGGCGTCGTAGTTCGGCGCGATGTTCCAGTACCAGGGAACGCGCAACTCATTGCCACTGCGTCCTGCGCTGCCGATTTCCGGGGTGAGAAGGCCGGTTTTACGGGCGTCACCGAGCGGAAACGACAAAATGGGCGTATACAGAATCGGCACGCCCTGGAAGCGCAGCTTGACGTCACGCGCACGCCCGACGCCGGCGCGCGTGTCCAGATCGATGTCACCCGCCTGCAGCAGCCAGTCATTCGAGCCCGGCGGGCAGGTCGTGTAGCTGACCTCCTCGAGCTTCAGCGTGCCATCCTGGTTGATTTCGAACAATTGCGCGGCACCGCGCGAGGCATTGTCGCCGAGCTTGAATTCCGCTCCCTCGAAGCGGATGTGTCCGCTGTTATAGGCAAACTCGGCGGAGGTTCCGGTGATCTCGGTACTCGGGTCTGCGTATTGCACGCCACCTGACAACAGCATGGCCCTGCTTTCCGCGTCGTAACTCGCCGATTCGGCGCTGGCGACCCGATCGCCGCGCCGCAACAGCACGCCGCCATGCAGACGCATACTCGGATCGTCACCGAGCCGTGCTTCGATGGCGCCCGCCTGAAACTGGACGGTCTCAGGACCTAAGGGGTCGAGGTCGGAGATTGCCGCGTCGCCGGCGGGACGCGCCAATGGCGGCGCTTCGCAGACCGTCGATTGCTGGGCATGTGCAGGTACAAGTGCCAGCAATAGCAATACGGCGACTGTTGAATATGTGTATCTGGACAAAATCTGAGAAGGACGGTCTGATAATGAGGTTGGAAGTTCGACCTGTGACGGAAAGAATGTTATCAGGTATTGCGTATTGCTACCCTCGTTGCCGCAATCCTGCAGCATTACCATGGCACAACCGGAAGGGGAGAAATCGCATCGACAGCAATTCTGTTCAGGACGACGCGCGACGTGAGGAGATGATGGAATGGCTCGCCGGAATCGACGAGCTCGCGAATGGCGTTGTCACCCGAGCGTCTACCGATGCCAGTTTTCGTCGTTATTTCCGCGTAACAGGGGGATCGCAAAGTCACATCATTATGGATGCACCGCCGTCCAGGGAGGATTGCCGGCCGTTCGTCAAGGTCGCCGGATATCTGGCGCGTATCGGCGTCAATTGCCCCAGAGTGCTCGAGGCTGACCTCGAACGCGGCTTCCTGCTGCTGACGGACCTCGGCACACGTCTTTACCTGGACGAGTTACGCGCCCGTCCGCAGGTTGCCGCGGCTTTGTATGCCGACGCGTTGCAGGCGCTGCTGAAAATACAGCAGGAAGGGCGCCAGTTTCAGACCACGTTACCGGACTACGATTCGGCACTTCTGCATGCCGAACTGTCACTTTTTCGAGACTGGCTGTGTGGGCGGCATCTGGAAATCGAGTTTAGCGCCGCCGACGAAATTGACTGGCATTCCTGCTGTGAATTCCTGGTCGGGAATGCCTTGCAGCAACCGCAGGTTTTCGTGCACCGTGATTATCACTCCAGAAATCTCCTGGTCACCGATACGGATAATCCGGGCATCGTCGATTTCCAGGATGCCGTCAATGGGCCGCTGACCTATGACCTCGTATCTCTTCTGAAGGATTGTTACATTCGCTGGCCGGCAGAACAGGTGCATGCATGGGCGATGTCTTTCTATTCGTCGCTTGATGACAGCATCTACGGGGACCTGGACGCCGCCGCATTCTTTCGGCACTTCGGGCTCATGGGCGCACAGCGCCACCTGAAGGCGGCGGGCATCTTTGCACGCTTGTTGCATCGTGACGGCAAGACCTCGTATCTCCGGGACGTTCCACGCACGCTCGAATACGTAACGGAAATTGCTCCGCGCTACGATGAACTGGCATTTCTCGGACGACTGATCAATGAGCGCTGCCTGCCGCGTCTGCGGGAGCAGGTATGAGGGCTATGATTCTCGCGGCCGGACGCGGTGAGCGTATGCGCCCGCTGACAGATCAGCAACCCAAAGCGTTACTGGAAATTGGCGGCGTCAGCCTGATCGCCCGACAATTGCGGCGATTGCGCGACGCTGGTGTAGAAACAGTCGTCATAAACGTCGGTTGGCTCGGTGAAATGATTGTGGAACACGTTGGCGACGGCAGCCGCTTCGGCCTGCGAGTTGTGTACAGTCCGGAGTACGAGCAAGTGCTCGAAACCGGCGGCGGTATTTTTCGGGCATTGCCGCTGCTCGGCGACGATTCCTTCTGGGTGGTAAACGCCGACGTTTTTTCGGACGTGGTACTACCGTCGCTCGACCTAGCGGCGGATTGTGTTGCCCACCTGATCCTCGTGCCGACACCGCGTTACAGGACGCGAGGCGATTTCGACCTGCGCGAGGGCCGGGTCCGATGCGCCGCGGAGCCGCGCTATACCTTCAGCGGGCTGGGCTTTTACCGTCCATCGCTGTTCGCCGATTGTACGCCCGGACGGTTTCCGTTGGCGCTGTTGTTGCAGGCGGCTGCAGATCGCGGCGAACTGTCTGGCGAGGTGTATGAGGGTGCCTGGGAAGACGTCGGCACGGTGGATCGCTTGCGGCAGCTCAATGACCGGTTTGCAATCGCAGATGCCTGAGAAGGTGTTCGAGGATCCGCCCGGCGGCGCTGGACAGGTCGATTTGAATATTCAGGTGACGCAGGTCCGTTACCGTCAGGTCGCGCATGCCACAGGGGTTTATGCGCGAGAAAGGCTCGAGGTCAAGATCCACGTTCAAGGCCATGCCGTGATAACTCGCGCCACGTCGCACGCGCAGTCCGATACTTGCCACTTTATTGCCGCTTACGTAAACACCGGGTGCATCGGCCCTGCTGTGTCCGTCAATCGAATACTCACCCAGCAAATCGATGACGGATTGTTCGAGGCCGGTCACCAGGTCACGTATGCCGAGGCCGGCGCGCTTCAGGTCGATTAGCGGATATATCATCAATTGACCGGGCCCGTGGTAGGTGACCTGGCCGCCCCGGTCGATTTGCACGACCGGAATGTCACCGGGTGACAGCAGGTGTTCCCGGCTGGCGTTAAGCCCCAGCGTAAATACCGGCGGATGCTCCGTGAACCAGATTTCATCAGGAGTCTGCGGGCCACGGGCGTCGGTAAACTGCTGCATGGCTCTCCATAACGGCTCATAGTCGCGCCTGCCGAGCGCGCGAACCACTACCAGAGCGTTTGTACTTGCCTGGTACGCGGGAGAATTCATAGGGCCACGAGCACCTGGTCATGTGCCGTCAGGTCACGGTAGATATCGTCGAGCTGTTGCTGACTGGTAGCCGTGATCGTTACCGTGATCGAAACAAAGTTGCCATGGGTGCTCGTGGAGCTACGAATGGCATCGTCGGTTACTTTGCCCGCATGCTTCTCTACCACGAAGAGCGCGGCTTCGCGAAATTCAGGATCGTCGCGACCCATGATCTTTATGGGAAATTCGCACGGGAATTCCAGCAACGATTCGCTCATTACCCGTCAGGTCCTGATTTGCGTGGGCGATTCACTCGAACCAGAGAAGCACGCCGTCAACCGTGCGTTGCCAGATAGATCCGGACGGATTGCCTTGCAGTGCGCGCAGCGGCTCGTTGACCAGTTGCACGCCGTTAAGGCTGACCTGGAGTTCTGCCAGAGGCTGTCCCTGGGCAACGGGAGCGATCAGGACAGAAGGCATGTTCAGTACTGAACTGACGTTGTCGTAGCTGCCGCGCGGTACGGTAATGTAAAGGTCCTCGGGCAGGCCGAGCGGCGTGAACTCATTCGCGGCCTTCCAGATGCGCGCGTCGGCGACAGGTTCGCCGGCTTTGTACAATAGGCGCGTTTCGAAAAAACGAAAGCCGTAATTGATCAAAGCCTGGCTACCGTCGAGTCGTGCTTTGGGACTTGCAGTGCCCATGACGACTGAAACGATCCGCATCCCGTCCCTGCTGGCGGAAGAAACAAGACAGTAGCCTGCGGCATCGGTGTGTCCTGTCTTCATACCGTCAACACTTGAATCGCGCCACAGCAACGCATTTCGGTTCTGCTGCCTGATGTCGTTGTAGGAGAATTCCCGCACCGAATACCATTCGTAGTACTGCGGAAACTCATTGATGATCGCTTGTGCGAGTTTCGCCATGTCGCGGGCTGTGGAGTAGTGATTCTCGCCCGGCAATCCCGTCGCATTGACGAAATTGCTCGAATTCATGCCGAGGCCCACCGCATAGCGATTCATTACTTCGGCAAAGACCGATTCGCTGCCGGCGACATGCTCGGCTAGAGCCACACTGGCATCGTTGCCTGACTGGATGATCATGCCCATCAGCAGATCACGAATGCTGACCCTCTTTCCTACTTCGATGAACATCCTCGATCCGGGAGTCCGCCACGCTTTCTCGCTGACAGTAACCTGATCGTCCAGGCTGATCTGCTCCTCCTCGAGAGCTTTGAATATAGCGTAAGCCGACATCAGCTTGGTAAGGCTGGCCGGTGGCAACGTTTCGTCGGGCAACAAAGCCGCCAGTTCGTAGCCGGAATTACCGTCGATAGCGAAATAGCTCTTGGCGCCGATTGTTGGCGGAGACGGTACCGGCAATTCCTGGGCGAGCGCGCCCGCCTGTAGCGCCGCAAGGAGCAACAACGGAGCAAAGAATACAAATCGATAGGTTTGTTGCATATCCGCAGGTTAGTTGGTCCGCAGGAGACCCGTATTGTAACGTCTGTGGGAAAAAAAAGGATCGAACAGGCGTCGCCCGCTGCCACGCGCAATTCCCGGTGCACAGGCAGTGGTTATTCTGTAACCAGATGTGTCTCGGAAATACCTAGCCTCTGCAGGCGCGCGACGATCGAATCGTATTCCGTGACACTTGCGATGGGTCCGATTCTAACGCGGTAGAGTGCCGGCCCTCTGGCGCTATCCTCATGCACGAACGCCGGCCCGATGCCACCGTCGCGGAGTGTCGCAAAGCGCCGTCGTGCATTGACGACATCGCCAAAAGCACCGACTTGCACGAAAATCTTTCGCGCACCTGCGGTGTCCCGCTCTGCATCATTTTTCGTGCTCGGTAGCGCGGCACGCATCTGTGCCGGCTCTGCTTCGTCATAACCGATTGCAGTGACCTCCACGAGACTGGTGCCGGCTTGCACCATATCAAGCCGTTGCGCAGCAGCGTAAGAAAGGTCGATGATACGATTGTCGACAAACGGTCCCCGATCATTCACACGCACGACCACGCTCTTGCCATTGCGCAGGTTGCGTACCCTGACGTAGGTGGGCAATGGCAGGGTTTTATGTGCCGCAGTCATCGCATGCATGTCGTAAGGTTCCTGGCTCGACGTCGGACGTCCATGAAATTTCTGTCCGTACCACGAGGCAACGCCGCGTTCCTGGTAACCATGACTGGAATCCATAACGACGTAACGACGTCCGAATACTTCGTAAACCGGTCCATTGCCGTAGCGGCTGCGCGGTTCCTGTCGCGGCACGGCATCGGGCGGCAAGGCATCGGGGACACTGCGCGGCGGGCCGTCGACCGGGCCTGTGGCGCAGGCGGACAGAAGTACCAGCAACAGCGTCCCGGCAATGCCCGGATGCCGATGACTACTCCGTTGCGGCATTTTCGACAGCATCCCCGGCGGTCGGAGCCAGACTCAGTCGTGCGACTTCAGCGGCGATTTCCTGTCCGAGCTGGTAAACAGAAAGCGCATACATCGGACTGTGATTGTAGCGTGTGATAACGAAAAAATTATGAAAGCCTACCCAGTGCTCAGTTCCATCCTTGCCGTCGAAAGTCAAAAGTTGCCCCTTCTGATCGCCCGCAAGCGCAGTGGCAAACTGCACACCCATGCCCTGGAGAGAAGCGACCGTCTCGTTTGCCGAGAGCGTGTTGGCCGGCACGGGTCCTTGCCACTCCGCACCCAGGGAGGCAGTTACGGCTACCGGTTCGCCGCTGGTCCATTTATGCGCGACAAAATAATTGGCAACACTTCCTATCACGTCCTGCCAGTCGCTCCAGATGTCACGCTTGCCGTCTGCGTTGGCATCGACCGCATAGGCCCGAAAACTGCTGGGCATGAATTGCGGTGCACCCATGGCGCCGGCATAGGAGCCGGTTGCATCCGTCGGCGTCATCTGCTCCTCGCGCACAAGCAAGAGAAATTCCTCGAGTTCGCGCAGGAAAAACCTGGAGCGGGGCGGGTAGTCGAATGCGAGCGTGGTCAGGGCATCGAGAACCCGGTGCTTGCCGGTAATGCGGCCAAAGTAGGTCTCGACACCGATGATAGCCACGAGTATGTCGCAAGGCACGCCGGTTTCGGTACTGATGCGTTGCAAATCGTCCGCATGCTCCTGCCAGAAGACGGCACCGGCATCGATACGCTCCCGGGTGAGGAAAATCTGTCGATACTCGGCCCAACTGAGCATTTTCTCCGCGGGCTTGCTGATTGCTTCGAGTATGGCCGGCTTGACTTCGGCAGAGTCCAGAACGGAAATGAGGTAATCACGGTCATAACTGTGTTTCGACACCATGGCATCGACGAACTGGCGCACATCCGGACGCTCGACATCGATGACGAATGCGGGTGACGCATACATGAAGAAGAGACACGCAAGTCCTGTCCTGCTCGCGCGAGAATTCAGCTTGATCAATGAGGCACCAGCTTCCTGTGAGTGTGAATCGACATGAGAATACCGAATCCCGTCATCAGGGTCACCATGGACGTGCCGCCGAAACTGACCAGCGGTAGCGGAATGCCGACAACCGGTACCAGTCCGGTCACCATTGCCGTATTGACGAATACATAAATAAAGAAGGTCAGGCTCAATGAGGCGGCGAGCAAACGGGAAAACGTATCGCGGGCCTGGATTGCGATGATGAGTCCGCGACCAACTATGAACAGGTAGAGCGCGAGAAGGCTCAGCACCCCGAGCAAGCCGAACTCTTCACCCATCACAGCGAAGATAAAATCCGTATCGCGTTCCGGCAGGTATTCGAGGTGGGCCTGGCTGCCATTGGTCCAGCCCTTGCCGAAAAGACCGCCCGAGCCGATGGCGATCTTGGACTGAATGATATTGTAGCCGGCACCGAGCGGATCACTGTCAGGATCCAGCAACGTGAGTATCCGTTGCCGCTGATAATCATGCATGAACTGCCACAAACCCCAGGCGCCGGGCACCGCCAGCACGCCCAGCATTGCCAGCAGTCGAAAGGACAGCCCCGCCAGGATGACCACCAGCATGCCGGCCATTGCAATCAGAAGCGACGTACCAAGGTCCGGCTGTCGTGCGATCAGCAGCGCGGGTACGAAGATAAGCAACGCGATGATGAGGAACTGTCCCGCATTCGGCGGCAGGGTCCGGTCATGCAAATACCAGGCGGCCACCATGGGTACCGCCAGCTTCATAATTTCGGACGGCTGGAACCGTATGCCCAGGTCGAGCCAGCGTTGTGCGCCCTGGCCCATCTCACCGCGCAGCAAAACCATGAACAGGAGCGTCAGGCCCAGGAGGTAACCCCAGGGTGCCCAGCGCCGCAGCATATCCGGTGGAATCTGCGCGGCGACCAACAATGCCACCAGGGCGATTCCGAGACGCACGCATTGGCGCAGCCACACATCCATGTTTTCGCCGAGCGCGCTGTATAACACGACCAGGCCGAAACCGCTGAGGAGCAGTACACTGCCCAGCAACGGGCCGTCAATGTGCACGCGGCGAAGAAATCTGGCCATGTTGCCAAGCGGTGCCGACCGGCGTTCGAACAACTCCTGGGATTCGCTAAACGCCATCTTTTCCGAATCCCAGATGCTGGTCCATCAACGCACGCGCGATGGGCGCAGCGACGCCACTGCCGCTGCGTCCGTTCTCCACGATGACGGCGACTGCGATGCGCGGATTCTCGAGAGGGGCGAAAGCGATGAACAAGGCATGATCGCGCAGACGCTCATCGATCTCGTCCTCATTGTATTCCGCGTCCTGGGCCACCGAGAAAACCTGTGCCGTACCGCTCTTGCCGCCCATCTGGTATGGAGCGCCAAGCCCGACGGCGCGCGCCGTGCCGGTCGAGCTTTGCATGACCGCATGCATCGCTTCAATCACACTATCCCAGTAGAATTCGTTGTCGATCTGCACAGCTGGTAGCGGTTCGGGTGCAATCTCCCGGCGCTCCCCGGTGAGCGGATCCTCGACGGCTACGACCAGGTGCGGACGGAACCGCTGCCCGCGCATGGCGAGGGTTGCCGTCGCTTGTGCGAGCTGCAGCGGTGTCGTCAGCATGTAGCCCTGGCCGATCGAAGCGATGACCGTTTCGCCGGGGAACCAGACCTGGTCGGCCCGTTCACTGAAGGCCTGGCGCTTCCATTCGCGCGACGGCAACAGCCCGGCCTTTTCGCCGACGATGTCGATGCCGGTCTCCTGCCCGAGCCCAAACTGGTCCAGGTAGAAATGCATGTTCTCGATGCCGATCTCGCGGCTTATTTCGTAAAAGTACACGTCGCAGGACTGGTTGATGGCGTCATGCAGATCGACCTCACCGTGACCCCGGGGACGCCAGTCGCGGTAGCGATGGGTGCTGCCCGGCAGTGTGTAGTAACCGCGGCAAAACGTGCGCCGCGTCAGGTTGGTTGCGCCGGTTTCCAGTGCTGCAAGGGCAAGCATCGGTTTTATCGTAGAGCCGGGCGGGTAATTGCCGCGCACGGCGCGGTTGAAAAGCGGCTGATCCAGATCGAATTGCAGCGCGTTGAACTCGCTCGTACTCATTCCGAGCGCGAAGGCGTTCGGATTGAAAGAAGGCGCACTGATGAGCGCCAACACCTCGCCGTTGTTCGGATCCAGCGCGACGGCTGCGCCGCGCTGGCCTTCGAAGGCTTTGGTCGCAACCCGCTGGAGTTCAAGGTCGAGACTCAGGATGAGGTTGCTGCCGGGCTTCGGCGCCTCGTTTTCCAGCAGCGACTGCGATGAGTCCCCTGGATCCACAGGAACCTGCCGGCCACGGGCGTTGGTGACGATTTGCCGGTATCCGGTAATGCCGTGCAAGCTCGACTCGCCGGAATGCTCGATGCCGGTCTTGCCGGTTTGCGGCGTGCCGACATAGGCAGTGGCGTCGAGACGTTCAAGATCCTGCGTGCTGAGTGCACCGACGTAGCCGATCGCATGCGCGGTGAGATGTCCGTGCGGATAATGCCGGACCAGCCGCGGCTGGAAATCGACGCCCGGAAATCGCGGCCGCTGAATCGCAAAATTGGATATATCCTCATCGTTCATGCGGAAGCGCAGCGTCACCGGCTTAAAGCGCGGCCCCCGCCGGCTGAGATCCTCGAAATTTGCGATGTCCTCACTTTTTATAAGGCCGAGAGCAGCAAGACGACGCAGGGTTTCGCCCACGTCAGGCACTTGCTCGGGGATCAGCTCGAGCTGATACGCCGGCAGGTTCTCGGCCAGAATTCTGCCCTCCCGGTCGTAAATCAAGCCGCGGTTCGGCGGCAGGGCCTCGATGCGCACACGGTTGCCCTGCGAGCGTTCCGCAAAATGCTCATAGTCAAAAATCTGCAACTGCACCAGGCGGGCGACAACAAGTCCCATGAGCAGGACGCCGAATACCGACGCAATGACAACGCGGGCAACGAAAAGTTGTTTCTCGCGGTGATGATCCTTGATGGGTGCCAGTAATCGCATTGGGTCAGCCGCCGCGCGCCAGGCGATATCGAATACTGCCCAAGAATACGGCAATGACCGGCCACAAAAGCGTGCCGGTGACAATCGGGCCCCAATAGGTCACCGCCGGTGCGTAAGTTCCGGCAACGCCGTTGATCCAGAAGAGGATGAACTGGTAGAGGCCAAGCAATCCCAGCACCGTGGCGGTCATCTGCGACAGTGGGAATACACGAAGTTGCAGATGAAACCTTACCGTCATGTAGGTGATGAGCGAAAGCGCCAAAGCGTGCTGGCCCAGCAAGGTGCCCTGAGCCACGTCGAGCACGAGTCCGATCAGCCACGCGCTGCCGACGCTGTAACTCCTCGGCAGTGCCATGGACCAATATATAAGAGTCAGGGCGGCCCAGTCCGGGCGGTAGCGGATGGCCCAGTCCGGTATGGGCACGATCGACAGAATCAGTGCCGCGACGATGCACAGCAGAACCGGCAGGCGCGCACCGCGACCGTTACTCATCGTCCGCGACATCCGTCTGACGCACGTCGCCGGGCCAGATCAGCATGATCTCGCGGACCTGGTTGAGCGCGGCTGCCGGCCGAGCGGATATATCGGCAAAAGGCCCCTGGGGAATACGCGTCACGTTGTCCACGATAGCGACAGGGTAACCGGGCGGGAATGATCCGCCGAGTCCCGAGGTGACCAGCAGATCGCCTTCGCGGATATCGGCATTGTTTGGCAGAAACGGCAGGTCGAGTCGATCGAATTCCCCCGTTCCGACCGCAATCGTGCGCAAGCCGTTCCGATTAACCTCGACGGGCAGTGCATGATCCGGATCGGAAATCAGCACACCCTGTGCGGACAACAAGCCGGCTTCGATAATCTGGCCAATGACGCCGTTCGCATCGATGACGGCCTGTCCATCGAAGACGTTATCCTGCGTGCCTTTGTCGATTATGAGTGTATGGCGAAACGGGTTGGAACTGACCGACAGGATCTCCGCGACCTGCACCTGGTCCCGTACCCGGCTGGTCGCGTCGAGCATGTCTCGCAATCGGGCGTTTTCCGATTCGAGAGCAGCGAATCGTTGCAGCCGGGCTTGAGTCAGCAGTCGTTCGGCGTTGAGCCGGCTGTTTTCGAGCAACAACTGATTACGAGCGGTTGTCGATTCCCGTATCCAACGCACTGACGATACCGGCGCGTCGACGATCACGCGCAGCGGATAAACGGCTGCGCCGAGTGTCTTGCGAACGGTGTCGAGATGGTTCTCGCGATGATCGACTACCAGCAGCAGGATACTGACGCCTGCGAGCAGCAGAAAGCGGAGGCCAAGCGCCGGAGTCCGTGTCGAACGATGCTGGTTGTTGGATCGGGCAGCCGCCATCAGAGTCGCTATAAGGCGGGCAGGATCAGTCGCGAAGCCCGTCGTAATCCAGTGCTTGCGCGTTCGCCGGGATCGAATGGAGAGTCCAGCGGATTCCGGTCACCGGGCTTGCCTGTCACTCGAGGCCGAACACCGAAGGGCCGTGCTCGTCGATGAGTTCAATCACGCGGCCACCGCCGCGTGCGACACAGGTAAGCGGATCGTCCGCGATGATTACCGGCAGACCGGTTTCCTCCATCAGCAGCTTGTCGATGTCACGCAACATGGCGCCGCCGCCGGTCAGGACAATGCCGCGCTCCGCCACGTCGGCACCGAGCTCCGGAGGCGTCTGTTCGAGTGCTTCCTTCACCGCGCCGACGATACCCTGCAGTGGTTCCTGCAACGCTTCGAGAATCTCGTTGCTGTTGAGAGTGAAGCTGCGTGGCACGCCTTCAGACAGGTTGCGTCCTTTGACGGAGATTTCGCGAACTTCCTGACCGGGAAACGCCGAGCCGATTTCGTGCTTGATGCGTTCCGCCGTCGCTTCGCCGATAAGAATTCCGTAATTGCGGCGTACGTAGTTGGTGATTGCTTCGTCAAACCGATCGCCACCGATGCGCACCGATGCCGCATACACGATGCCGTTCAACGAAATGACAGCGACTTCGGATGTGCCGCCACCGATGTCGAGGACCATCGAACCGCGCGCCTCGTTAACCGGCATGCCGGCACCGATCGCGGCTGCCATGGGTTCGGGAATCAAGTGCACCTTGCGGGCGCCGGCGCCTTCCGCGGATTCACGAATGGCGCGTCGTTCCACCTGCGTCGAGCCGTACGGCACACATATCAGCACGCGCGGGCTCGGACGAAAATAACGCGTGCCGTGCGCCTTGCGTATGAAGTGCTGCAGCATCTTTTCGGTCACGGTGAAATCGGCGATGACACCGTCTTTCAAGGGGCGAATCGCCGTGATGTTACCGGGCGTCCGGCCGAGCATGTTCTTCGCTTCGAGCCCGACCGCTTCGACCACCCGGCCGCCGCGACCGCTGTCTTCCCGAATGGCGACGACCGACGGCTCGTTCAGCACGATGCCATGCCCGCGGGAGTAGATGAGCGTGTTCGCAGTCCCGAGATCGATCGACAGATCGTTCGAGAAATATCCTAGGATGTTTTTGAACATGTGGGGCCAGAGTCCCGCGGGGCAAATTAACGTTGTAATCTAACAATGCGCACGACATTCAGCAAGGCACGGTGTATCATTCCCGCGCTTTGGTTGGCCTTGCCTCGGGGTCGCCGTCTGACCGGGACCGCTCTCAAGTATTCCGCAACCGGAATCGACAGAAGGGCACCCGGAAACCTTAGTCCTGAACGTTGAGATTGGTTCCAGTGTCTCTGACCAAAGACCAGGTACAACACATTGCTTTTCTCGCCCGGCTCAAGCTCGGCGAAGGTGAGTTCGATGATGTCGTCGACAAGCTGTCGAGGATCGTCGATTTCGTCGACCAGTTGCAGGCGGCGGCGACCGAGGATGTCCTGCCAATGGCGCATCCATTGGCGTTGAGTCAGCGTTTGCGGGCAGATGCGGTCACTGAAAGCATTGACCGGGATGCCATACAGGCAAATGCGCCGGCCGTCCGCGACGGCTATTACCTGGTGCCGAAAGTCCTCGAATAATCATGCGCACGGACGACGAAGCCTGGCACAGCCGCAGCCTGTCCGGCCTGGCCCGGGGACTGGCCGGCGGCGAGTTTTCGGCACGGAACCTGACAGAGTCCCTGCTGGCACGCATCGCCCTGCACGGCGAGTCGCTGAATGCGTTTATCACGGTCACCGCTGACGAGGCGCTGCAAGAGGCTGATAAAGCGGATCGGGCGCGCAGCAAAGGCGTAGCAGGCCCGTTGAACGGACTGCCTCTCGTGCATAAGGACCTGTTCTGTACCGCCGGTGTGCTGACCACCTGCGGCTCGAAAATACTCGGCAACTTTATCTCACCGTACGATGCGACTGTGGTCGCACGCCTGCGCAAAGCCGGTGCGATCATGCTCGGCAAGACCAACATGGACGAATTCGCCATGGGGTCGTCGAACGAAACGAGTTTCTTCGGGCCGGTGCGGAATCCCTGGGATCTTGCACTATCGCCGGGCGGCTCGTCGGGTGGATCCGCTGCCGCCGTTGCGGCGCGACTGGTGCCTGCCGCGACCGGTACCGATACCGGTGGTTCAATTCGACAGCCGGCCGCAATGACCGGTACTGTGGGCCTGAAACCAACCTATGGCAGGGTTTCCCGCTACGGCATGGTGGCGTTTGCATCCAGCCTCGACCAGGCCGGCGTGATTACGCGAAGCGCGGAAGATGCTGCTCGATTGCTCGGCGTAATGGCCGGCTTCGACGAGCGTGACTCGACCTGCGTCGACCACCCGGTGCCGGACTACGTTGCCGCTCTGGCCAAGCCGCTCGACGGGCTGCGGGTCGGCATCGTACGCCAGCACTTTGACGCAGGACTGGACCCGCGCTGCGCCGCCCGCGTTCGCGAGTCGCTGGATGTAATTCGTGATCAGGGTGCGACCCTGGTGGAAGTTGACCTGCCCAATCTCGACCTGTCGGTACCGACTTACTATGTGGTTGCTCCGGCGGAATGTTCGTCGAACCTGTCGCGCTTCGATGGCGTGCGTTTCGGTTATCGCGCCAGTGATCCGGAAGACCTGTCCGACCTTTACTGTCGCAGCCGCGGCGAAGGCTTCGGCGCCGAGGTCAAACGCCGCATCATGACCGGAACCTATGTGTTGTCAGCCGGCTATTACGATGCGTACTATCTGAAGGCGCAAAAGGTGCGCCAGCTGATCAGCCAGGATTTCCACAACGCATTCGCCAAGGTCGACGTCATCGCCGGGCCGACAGCGCCCGCGCCGGCGTTCGGCATCGGTGAAAAAACCGACGATCCGATCCTGATGTACCTGAACGACATTTACACCATCGGGGCCAATCTTGCCGGCCTGCCCGGGATATCGATCCCGTGCGGCTTCGCCGATAGCCTGCCGGTTGGCTTGCAACTGGTCGGACCGCCGTTTGCCGAAGACCGCATTCTCAATATTGCGCATCAGTACCAGGCACTGACCGCGTGGCACACGGCGTGCCCGGAGCATTTTAAATGAGCTCGCAGTGGGAGGTCGTGATCGGACTCGAACTCCATACCCAACTCGCGACTGTCAGCAAGATTTTTTCCGGCGCGCCAACTGCCTACGGCGCGGCGCCCAATTCCCAGGCGTCTCTGATCGACCTGGGTTATCCCGGGGTTATGCCGGTCCTGAACGGCGAGGTGGTGCGCATGGCCTGCAAGTTCGGGCTCGCGGTCAATGCCCGAATTGCCCCGCGCTCGGTGCTGGCGCGAAAGAATTATTTCTATCCGGATCTCCCCAAGGGCTACCAGATAAGCCAGTACGAGCTGCCGATCGTTGCGCATGGCGAAATGCATATCTGCGACGAGGCAGGGCAGTCCAAACGTATCGGCATCACGCGCGCCCATCTCGAAGAAGACGCCGGCAAGTCCGTGCATACGGGGCTCGATGCGTTTACCGGCGTCGACCTGAATCGTGCCGGCACACCGCTCCTCGAAATCGTCTCGGAACCGGATCTGCGCTCTGCGAAAGAAGCAATCGCCTATATGCGCAAGATTCACACCCTGGTGCGCTATCTTGGCATCTCGGACGGTAACATGCAGGAAGGTTCATTTCGTTGCGACGCGAACGTCTCGATCCGCCCGCGCGGTCAGCAGGAACTTGGTACGCGTACCGAGCTCAAAAACCTGAATTCGTTTCGCTTCGTGGAAAAGGCGATCAACTTCGAGATTCAACGCCAGATCGATGTACTGGAGGACGGCGGCAGCATTGTCCAGGAAACGCGTTTGTACGACTCGGACAAGGATGAAACGCGACCGATGCGCAGTAAGGAAGAAGCAAACGACTATCGCTATTTTCCGGATCCGGATCTACTGCCAATTGTCATTGACGAGGCCTTTATCGAAACAGTTCGTGCGTCACTTCCGGAGCTGCCGGACGCCAAGCGCGAACGATTCGTTGCGGAGTACGCGCTGCGGGACGCCGATGCCGAACTACTGACTGCAAGCCAGCCGCTTGCTGACTACTTTGAAGCAACGGCAGCCGCCTTCGACGGTGAAGCACAACAGGCCGCCAACTGGGTCATTGGCGAATTGTCCGCCGCGCTGAATCGCGACAGTATCGATGTGCTGGAATGCCGAATTTCTCCGCAGGCACTCGGCGGCCTGCTGGTCCGCATCCGCGACCGCACGATTTCCGGCAAGATCGCAAAGGATGTATTCGATTCGATGTGGGCCGGCGAGGGTAGTGCAGATCAGGTCATCGAGGCGAAAGGTCTGCGGCAGATTTCGGATACCGGCGCACTCGAGCAGATCGTGGACGCCGTCATCGCGGCCCATCCGCAGCAGGCAGCGGATTATCGCGGCGGCAAGGACAAGCTCATGGGATTTTTTGTCGGGCAGGTGATGAAAGGTACCGACGGCAAGGCCAATCCCGCAGAAGTCAATCGCATTTTACGGCAGAGGCTGGGTTCCTGAGGCCAGTGCAGCACGATATCGTCTTGCCGTTCGTGTTCGAGTCATTGCAGGTGCGCGGTGCCATCATTCAATTGCAAAGTACGTGGCAACGCATGCAGCTCGGACACCATTACGACCTGCCGGTGCTGCAGACGCTGGGGCATTCCGCAGCAGCCAGTGCGCTGATCGCACAAAGTCTCAAGTTCGACGGTTCGATTACCCTGCAAATCAGTGGTGACGGCCCGCTTGCTATGCTGGTCATGCAATGCACGAGCACGCTGGAGTTGCGCGGCATGGCAAACGCGGCTCCGCTGGCTGAGCCCGTCGATTTCGCGGACCTCGTCAAAAAGGCGCGTTGTGCCATCACGGTCGATGCGGGCGTGATGGAGCGGCCGTATCAAGGTATCGTCGAGGTGCGCGGCAATTCCCTGGCCGACAGCATTGAAAATTATTATGCGCGCTCCGCGCAGATTCCGAGTCGCCTCGCGCTGGTCAGCGATACCTTCTGCTGCGGCGGCATCCTGTTGCAGCAACTGCCTGGTGCGGAACACCCGTCCACCGACGACTGGCAGCGCCTGGGTCTGCTGGCGTCGACCTTGCGTCTCGCGGACATCAGCAACGGGGTCGGACCGGCTTTGCTGACACGCCTGTTCGCTGAAGACGATGTGCGGGTGTTCAACGCGCGCAGCGCGGTGTTCCGCTGTCGTTGTTCCAGGCGCCGTGCCGAAAGTGTGCTGCGCCTACTGGGCGAGACGGAAATCCGCTCGGTGCTGGCTGAACAGGGCAAGGTTGAAATTACGTGTGAGTATTGCGGGCAACGCCGGCTTTTCGATCCCGTCGATGTAGATGGCCTGTTTGCGGCCGCCATCCCGACGCCTTCCGACACGCTTCACTAAATAAGCCGGTTCGATCCCTTATTTTTCCTTTCCGCCCGGCGCCTGGAGGTGGTAAGCTATTTGGCCAATTATATAAATATATATTTATATGTTTATGGAATTTGCCACCGAGCACTTTTTGCTGCAGATGAAAGCGCTCGCGGACCCGGCGCGGCTGCGCCTTGTCGCCCTCTGCCGGCAAGGAGAATGCAGCGTCTCGGAACTCGCGAATGTCATCGAGCTGAGCCAGCCCCGAGTGTCGCAACATTTGCGACAGCTCTGTGAGGCAGGGCTGCTCGATCGTTTTCGCGATGGCCGGCGGGTCTTCTACCGCCTGGCGCCCGGCCGTGCCACCGGTAACCAGCGCTTGTTGGCGCTAATTCCAGCCGACGAGCCCTTGCTCGCCGCCGATGCCGCATTGCTCAAGGGCCTGCGCGCGGCGGACCGGGATTCGAGCGTTGCGGGCCGCCAGGACGCTGGCCGCCAGGACGCTGGCCGCCAGGACGCTGGCCGACCTCCACCTGAAAAGACGGATGCGGGCAATCGTGCCCCGGGCAATCGTGCCCTGCATCGCGCGCTGCTCGACCTTACCGTCGCGGCGCCGCTGGGCGATTTGCTGGATATCGGTTGCGGGCAAGGCCGCACGCTGAAATTGCTGGCGAACCGCGCCAACCGGGCGGTTGGCGTCGACATTGACGCGAGTGCGCGTCAGTTGGCGCGAACCGAGCTGCTTCTCGCCGGGCTGCCGAATTGCAGCTTGCGCTACGGCGATATGTATCGCTTGCCATTCGAGGACAGGGAATTCGATACCGTCATTCTCGATGACGTTCTCGGCAATGCGCAAAGACCCGCAGTTGCCTTGCTGGAGGCAAAACGATTGACAAGCGATAGCGGTCGCCTGGTAATTCTGCAGCGGCTAACCTCCGCCCGCGGCGATGAGATGCAACGCGCACTGGCCAAGTGGAGCAGCGCAGCCGGTTTGCGCCTCGGTCCGGCGCGGCTTGTGCCTGCAATCCAGCCGCAATGGCTTTTGGCGGCGGCGACGCTGGCGGAAGGCAACGTCGCCGCCGCCTGACTGCCGGCGACGATAACGGCAAAACACAATGCACGATGCGACACACGACACCAAGGCGACTGCTGGCAAGGCGACCCGGGTGTCGTTCGAGTTTTTTCCACCGAATACCGAATCCATGCAGGCAATTCTGTGGCAGTCGATCGAGCGACTCGCGCCGTTATCACCGCGCTTTGTATCGGTCACCTATGGCGCCGACGGCTCGACGCGAGAGCGCACGCATGCAGCGGTAGCGCGGGTTCTTAAGGAAACCACACTGACTGCAGCGCCGCACCTGACCTGCATAGGCTCGCCAAAGGGCGAAATCGACGCAATCGCCAGGCGCTACTGGGACATGGGCGTTCGTCACCTGGTGGCATTGCGCGGGGACCCGCCGAAAGACACCAGCAACTATCGGCCGCATGCCGACGGCTACGCCTACGCGGCAGACCTGGTTGCCGGACTGAAGCGTATCGCTGATTTTGATGTTTCGGTAGCCGCCTATCCTGAAGTGCACCCGGAGGCCGCGAGCGCAAAGTCCGATCTCGACAACCTCAAGCGCAAGATCGACGCGGGTGCTTCACGTGCGATCACACAATTTTTCTTCGACGTGGACGTGTACCTGCGGTTTCGCGATCGCTGCGTACGCGCACAGATCGACGCGGTCATTGTTCCGGGCATCCTGCCGATCACGCGCTTTCCACAGTTGCAAAAATTTGCAACGCAATGCGGCGCCACGGTGCCGTCCTGGCTGCATGAGCGTTTCGACGGCCTGGAAGAGGATGCCGAGACGCGGCAGATGATCGCTGCCAGCGTGGCTATCGAGCAGGTTCGGCAATTGCAGAAGGAGGGCATCAACGAATTTCACTTCTATACGCTGAATCGTTCCGAGCTGACCTACGCTATCTGCCACGCGCTCGGTGTTCGTCCGCAGCGGCAGGCAGCGTGAAGGAATAAAAATGAACCGCGAGACGCGCATCAAGACTCTGCAGCGCACGCTCGGCGAGCGCATCCTGCTGCTGGATGGCGCAATGGGCACCATGATCCAGTCCCATCGGCTTACCGAAGACGATTTTCGCGGCGAGCGCTTCCGTGACTGGGAACGCGATCTCAAAGGCAACAACGATTTGCTTTCGATCACCCAGCCGCGGGTAATTCGCGACATCCACCGGCAGTTCCTCGAGGCGGGTGCGGATATCATCGAAACCAATACCTTCAACTCCAACGCACCGTCCATGGGCGACTACGGCATGGAGTCACTGGTCGGCGAGCTTAACCTGGCCGCCGTCCGTCTGGCACGTGAAACGGCGGATGCTTTTGCGGCACGAGTGGGCGAGCCACGCTACGTGGCCGGCGTACTGGGGCCGAGCAACCGCACTGCCTCGATCTCACCGGATGTGAACGACCCGGGTTATCGCAATACGTCGTTCGAACAACTGGCCGTCACCTACCAGGAGGCCGCGACCGCGCTGATCGACGGCGGCGCCGACTTCCTGATGGTTGAGACGATCTTCGACACGCTCAATGCCAAAGCTGCACTTTTTGCAATTCGCCGGAGCTTCGAGGCAGCCGGTTTCGAGTTGCCGGTCATGATTTCGGGAACCATAACGGATGCCTCTGGACGCACGTTGTCCGGGCAGACGACGGAGGCATTCTGGAACTCGGTGCGGCATGCGCGACCGTTCATGGTGGGCCTCAACTGCGCTTTGGGTGCTGCCGACCTGCGGCCATACGTTGCAGAGCTCGCGCGCATTGCCGACACGTCCGTCAGTGCACACCCGAATGCAGGACTGCCGAATGAGATGGGTGAGTACGACGAGACCCCTGAACAGATGGCCGGGATCATCGAGGAGTTCGCCGCCAGCGGTCTTCTCAACCTGGTCGGTGGCTGCTGTGGCACGACGCCGGAGCATATCCGGCTGCTGTCGGAGGTCATTCGCGGCAAGGCGCCGCGTCAAGTTCCGGAAATACCGGTGCGCTGCCGGCTGTCGGGTCTCGAGCCACTGACCATCGGCCCTGACGATCTTTTCGTGAATGTCGGTGAGCGAAGCAATGTCACCGGCTCGGCACATTTTCGCCGCCTCATCGAGGCCGGGGATTATGCTGAAGCAGTGAACATTGCACGGCAGCAAGTCGAGAACGGCGCGCAGATCGTTGACGTCAACATGGATGAGGGAATGCTTGATTCAGAAAAGGCGATGCAGACCTACCTGAATCTCATTTCGGCGGAGCCCGATGTTGCGCGCGTGCCGGTCATGATTGATTCGTCGAAATGGACGGTCATCGAGACCGGTCTGCGTTGTGTGCAAGGTAAGTCAATTGTCAATTCGATCAGCATGAAGGAAGGCGAGGAGGAGTTTGTTCGTCAGGCCCGGCTGGTGCGTGACTATGGCGCCGCCGTCATCGTCATGGCCTTCGATGAGAAGGGGCAGGCGGACAGCGCGGCACGCAAGATTGAGATATGCCGGCGGTCGTATGAGATTTTGACAAAGACGGTCGGCATCGATCCCGCGGATATTATCTTCGATCCGAATATTTTCGCCGTTGCCACCGGCATCGAGGAACACAACCGCTACGGCCTCGACTTCATCGAAGCTACGCGCGCGATCAAGGAGTCCCTGCCGCATGCCCTGGTGAGTGGTGGCGTCAGTAATGTTTCTTTCTCGTTTCGCGGCAACAACGTCGTGCGGGAAGCAATCCATTCGGTATTCCTGTATCACGCAATCAAGGCCGGCATGGACATGGGCATCGTCAATGCCGGTCAACTTGCAATCTACGAGGATCTGCCGAAGGATCTTCGCGATGCGGTGGAAGACGTCATTCTTAACCGGCGTGACGATGCGACGGATCGCTTGCTGGAAGTTGCAGAGTCTTACAAGGGACAGGCGAGTGGACCTACGGGCCAGGCAAAGGACCTCGCATGGCGTGACCTGCCGGTAAACAAGCGCCTGGAACACGCCCTGGTAAAAGGTATCGACGAATACGTGATTGCCGACACCGAGGAGGCGCGCCTCAAAGCTGCTCGACCCCTCGATGTGATCGAGGGCCCGCTGATGGCCGGCATGAATGTTGTCGGCGACCTGTTCGGCGACGGCAAGATGTTCCTGCCGCAGGTCGTCAAGTCGGCGCGGGTCATGAAAAAGGCGGTAGGTCATCTGATTCCATTTATCGAAAAGGAGAAAGGTGGCGCGCGAGAGACCAATGGACGCATCGTGATGGCGACAGTGAAAGGCGATGTGCATGACATCGGCAAGAACATCGTCGGCGTGGTCTTGCAATGCAACAACTTCGAAGTGATTGACCTGGGTGTGATGGTGTCCTGCGAAAAGATACTCGAGACGGCGCGACGGGAGAATGTGCAGATTATCGGCCTGTCCGGCCTGATTACCCCGTCACTCGATGAAATGGTGCACGTGGCGAAAGAAATGCAGCGGCTGAAATTCGATCTGCCGCTTCTGATCGGTGGTGCAACGACGTCGCCGGCGCACACGGCGGTGAAGATCGAGCCCAATTACGACGGACCGGTCATTTATGTGAAGGACGCATCACGCTCGGTAGGCGTGGCGCAGGCACTGGTGGAGACAGCCTCTCGCGGACTATTGATTGAAAAAACCCGCCGCGAAAATGCCGCGCGACGGGAGCGTCATGCCGGCAAATCGCGGCTTGCACCGCAGCTGTCCCTGTCCCAGGCGCGCCAGCGCAAATACCGTTGTGAATGGACAGACTATCGCCCGCCGCAGCCGTCCCTGATGGGGCGCGAGGTTCTGAACGATGTCGACCTTTCGACGCTGCGCGAGTACATCGACTGGATGCCATTCTTCAATGCGTGGGAATTTCACGGCAAGTTTCCGGCAATACTCGATGACGCAACGGTTGGCGAAGCTGCGCGCTCTCTCTACGAAGACGCCAACGCGATGCTGGATCGCCTGATCGCGGAGCGCTGGTTGCGCGCTCGCGCCGTATTCGGCCTGTATCCCGCAAATGCTATCGATGACGACGACGTACTGGTCTACTCAGATGCAGCTCGCCGCAAGACTCTCGTGCGACTTTGCCACCTGCGGCAACAGCGTGCGAAGCCGTCCGGCCAGCCCCAGAACTGCCTTGCCGATTACATCGCGCCCGCCGGGTCGGGTGTCGAGGATTTCGTCGGTGCATTCGCGCTGACGGCCGGTATCGGCATTGACGAACATGTAAAGCGCTTCGAAGCGGAGCACGACGACTACAGCAGTATTTTACTGAAGGCACTGGCGGACCGGCTGGCCGAAGCACTCGCGGAATTCCTGCATGAGCAGGTGCGACGCAAGTATTGGGGCTACGAACCGGCGGAAAAGCTGTCGACCAACGATCTCATTGCAGAGAAATATCGCGGCATACGCCCGGCCCCCGGATATCCGGCCTGTCCGGATCATACGGAGAAGGGCAGGTTGTGGCAGTTGCTCGATGTCGAGTCGGCTATCGGCCTGTCATTGACAGAGTCGTTTGCCATGCTGCCGACGGCAGCCGTCAGCGGCTTCTACTTTTCGCATCCCGATTCACGCTACTTTTCGATTGGCAAGGTGGCTCGCGACCAGATCGAATCGCTGGCCGCGCGCAAAGAAATGCCGGTGGCAGAACTGGAGCGATGGCTGGCGCCGAACCTCGGCTATGATCCCCCCGCGGACGCGACCGACGCGGAGTCGGCTGCCGCCTGAGTCACTTCTTGCGGATCCAGAAATGGGCATTCCTGATGCCGAGCGCCTCGGGATCGAACGTGTATTGACTGACCCCGAGTTTCCGTTGGCGTTCATAGTCCCGCAGCGCTTTCATCGCCGGATTGCCCATCGCGAAAAGTATCAGGATGGCGATAATGTTGAGCCACGCCATAAGGCCAACGCCTATGTCGCCGAGCCCCCAGGCGAGATTGGCGGTGCGCACGGCTCCGTAGAAAACCGATGCCATCAAAACAATCTTCAGCCCCAGTATCATTCCCGGCATTTTTATACTGCGTTTCAGGTACGCCACGTTCGTCTCGGCAATATAGTAATAAGCCAAAAGAGTCGTAAAGGCGAAGAAGAAAAGCGCGATCGCTACGAACGGCTTGCCAACCCCGGGCGCTATGCTATCAACCGCAAACTGCGTGAACGCCGGGCTGTTGGCTTCCAGACTCGCAGGCAGGTTCTGGACCAGGAACGTGTTATCGACTCCGTGTACGTTATAGGCGCCGGTAATCAGGATCATGAAGGCTGTCGCGGAACAGACGAACA
>CAZSDL010000012.1:0-34384 GCA_964605635.1 uncultured Woeseiaceae bacterium | reverse complement strand
ATTACGATGGCGCTGTACAGCTATCCGATCCTGATGGCGGCGGACATCCTGATGTTCAGGTCGACCAGGGTGCCGGTAGGCCGCGATCAGAAGCAACATGTTGAAATGGCGCGCGATATTGCGCAGCGATTCAATCACCGCTACGGGGAGTTGCTCGTGCTGCCGGAGGCGGAGATCAGCGAGCACACGGCGGTGCTGGCGGGGCTGGATGGCCGGAAGATGTCGAAAAGTTACAACAATACAATTCCATTGTTCGCGAATGAAAAGCAGCTTCGGAAGCTAATCATGAAGATAAAGACAAACAGCCTGGAGCCGGGCGAGCCCAAGGACACGGAGGACTCGACGCTGTTCGACATCTACAAGGCGTTCGCTACAGAAGCCGAGGTCAGGGAGATCGAGAAGCGCTACGCGGATGGCATCGCTTGGGGCGAGATGAAGCAGGTGTTGTTCGAGTATCTGGACGAGCATCTGAAGCCGGCGCGCGCGGAATATCAGCGGCTGATTGACGATCCCGCGGAAGTGGAACGCGCGCTGGTGAAGGGGGCGGCGAAGGCAAGGGAAATCTCGGTGCCGTACCTGGCGGACATCCGTCACGCAGTGGGCATTCGAAAGCTCTCCTAGCTGCGTCCCGCGCCCTGCGCAAGGCTGTAGCCTGTGTATCTGGAGGGAGCTGTCGGCATGGTAAGGTACCATCCGGTTCAGGCCAGACGTGGATTTCGAGACAACCTGTTGGAGCGCTTGAGTGGCTAAATTTCTCGATGCTGCGATTGAGGAAGCAAAAAAGGGCCTCGCGGAAGGCGGCATTCCGATCGGATCGGTTCTCGTCATCGATGGCCGCATCGTCGGGCGTGGTCACAACCGACGGGTGCAAAACGGCAGCGCTGTGCTGCACGCAGAAATGGACTGCCTTGAGAACGCCGGTCGCCTGACCGCCGCCGACTACCAGCGCTCGGTGTTGTACTCGACCCTGTCGCCTTGTGATATGTGCAGTGGCGCCGTGCTGTTGTACAAGATTCCGCATGTTGTTATTGGCGAGAATCATACTTTCAAAGGGCCCGAGGACTACGTACGCTCGCGCGGTGTAAAATTGGAGCTTGTTGACAGCGCGGATTGCATACGCCTGATGCAGGATTTCATCCATGAGCATCCTCGACTGTGGAAAGAAGACATTGGTGAGCAATCGGCATGATCACGGCACTCGATGCACTTGAGCGGCTCCGGGAAGGCAATCAGCGTTTCGTCGAGGGACTGCGAAACGGGGGCATACAAGGCAATCGGCCACATCGCCTCGAGCTGACCCAACAACAGGAACCTTTCGCCATCATTCTCGGCTGCTCGGATTCACGCGTCCCGGCAGAGATCGTATTCGACCAGGGCCTCGGCGATCTCTTTGTCATCCGTGTTGCCGGCAATATTGTCGCTCCCTCACAGATCGGCAGTGTCGAATTCGCGGCCGCGCAGTTTGGCACTCGCCTTGTTGTTGTGCTGGGCCACTCCCAATGCGGGGCGATTCTCGCGACCCTGGACCAGTTGCGTAAGCCGGTCGAAAACCAGTCTCGTAACCTGCGCTCCATCGTCGACCGGGTGCGCCCGTCGGTGGAGGCACTTTTTTGCTCCGATTTGCAGCTCGACCAGGAGGCGCTCCTGCGACACGCGGTGCGCGCGAACGTGATGGTATCGGTCAGTCACCTGCGTAACGACTCTGAAATTCTGGAACAACTCATCGATCGCGAAGACTTGTTGGTGGTCGGTGCCGAATACTCGCTGGAAACCGGCGAAGTGGCATTCTTTGAGGGTTCCGGTCGCTAACGCTTCGATCGCGATGCTGTGCGGCCCCACAGAAAACCCGCCGGACCTGACGTAACCGCTTTATAACCTCGCTATAACCGTTGTTGTTACCGGATGCCGTTAGCATCGGCAAATGCCTGAACTGCCCAGCCCGCATGCCCTGGCGGCAATTGTCCTCGCTCTTTTCGCGATCTTCCTTTATACGCGCGAGCGCCTGCCGCTCGAGTCCTCGAGCTTTTTCATCCTGTGCGTCATTCTGCTCTGGTTCGAGACCTATCCAATCGACTATGCAGGCGAGCGCGTGCGTGCCGGAGACATTCTCTCCGGCTTCGGCAACGAAGCGCTGATTGCGGTGATATCGCTCATGATTCTCGCTCGCAGCCTTGAGGTCACCAATGCACTGCAGCCTGTCGGGCAGGTGCTCGCGGGACTTTGGCGTCTGCGTCCCAGGTTCGCTTTTCTGGTCACCATGCTGACGGCCGTGGTGTTGAGCATGTTTCTAAACAATACGCCGGTTGTCGCTGCCATCATGCCGTTGCTGGTTGCAGTGTCGCTGCAAGCGAAAATTTCAACGTCGGGCATACTCATGCCGATCGGCTTTGCAACGATCATCGGCGGCATGTCGACGACAATCGGCACCTCGACCAACTTGCTCGTCGTTTCTGTAGCCGCAGACCTTGGAATGCGGGAAATGCAGATGTTCGACTTCGCGCTGCCGGTCCTGATCGTCGGCAGCTTCGGCATGCTTTATCTCTGGCTTATCGCGCCGCTTTTGCTTCCGGAGCGCAAACCCCCGCTGACCGATATTGCGCCTCGAATCTTCGACTCACGATTGCGCATCAACCCGGGCGGATCGGGTGAAGGTAAATCGCTGGCAGAGTTGCTGGCACTCACCAAAGGCCGGATGCGCGTCAGCCAGATTTCTCGCGGCGACCTGTCACTAGCTCGATTACCTTCCGTAACCATGAAGGCCGGAGACTACCTGCATGTGACCGATACGCTTGAAAACCTGAAGGACTTCGAGCGCATGTTCGATGCAACGCTACTGACAGTCGATACGGAAGAAAAAGTTAATGCTGAGCATCCACTGGCCAGCGACCAGCATATCGCTGAAGTCGTGGTAACGGAGGGTTCGGTGCTGGAGCAGCGTACGCTGGAATCGAGTCGACTTTTGTCGTCTTACGGACTGACATTGGTCGCGTTACACCGCCAGGGTCGTGGAGCGGGCGAAGCAGCGCGTACCGTGACGGATACAAAGCTGAGAGCGGGCGATCTTATACTTGTTCAGGGTTCCACCAAAGGGCTTGAGCGGCTAAAGCGTAGTGGCCAGGCCCTGGTACTGGACGGCAGCATCGACCTGCCTCGTCCCGCCAAAGCGTCTCTGGCACTGCTGATCATGGCTGGCGTAGTGGTGGTGGCCGGTACCGGGTTACTGCGCATTTCCCAGGCAGCAGTCATCGGGGTGGCGCTTATGTTGCTCACGCGCTGCCTCACATGGAACGATGTACGCGGCGCGATTGATCGCCGGATCATCATGGTCGTCGTCGCCAGTCTCGCCTTGGGACTCGCTTTGATGGCGACCGGCGCTGCAGAATTCATCGCAGAACTGTACGTCGCAGCCACTGACGGGCTGCCGGTTGCCGTGATATTAAGCGGCCTGATCCTGATCATGGCACTATTGACGGAAGTCGCCACAAACAATGCGATTGCCGTGCTCGGCACGCCCATCGCCATCAGCATCGCGCACGTACTGGGCGCACCGGCCGAACCATTCGTGCTGGCGGTGCTCTTTGGCGCCAATATGAGTTACCTGACGCCGGTAGGCTACCAGACCAACCTGCTCGTGATGAGCGCCGGCGGCTACCGGTTCTCCGACTTTCTACGGGCAGGTATACCCTTGCAATTGATCATGTGGATCGGCTTCTCGATTGTGCTGCCGATCATGTATGACCTTTAATCGTCAGGAATTTCCAGTCTTTACTATCGCCGGATCGATCAGGTAGCCGGCGTTGGGGACTGTGCGCAAGAGCTGCGGTTCCCCCGGGTGCGGTTCCAGTTTTTGCCGCAAGCGATGAACAAGTTGCTTCAGCAGTTGTCGATTGCCATCCGCACGATTGCCCCAGACGTGCGTGAGTATCCTGTCAGTTGGCACCGTGCGTCCGGCATGTGCCATGAGCAATTGCAGAAAGCGCATTTCGAGCGGTGTGAGTTTGATGCTGGCATCGCTGAGACCCGTGAGCGTGAGGTCGTCGACATGTAGCGTCAGGGAACCGAGCGTGGCTTTGTCTCTCGATTCCAAACCGACCCTGCGCAACAGGGCGCGAATGCGGGCAACGAGGATGCGTGGGCTGAACGGCTTTGTCAGATAATCATCGGCGCCGAGGCCGAGTGCACGTACGACGTCCTCTTCTTCGTTGCGCACAGTCAGCATGATGATGGGTATCGGGCTTTGCTGACGTATTTTATCGGCCAGTTCGAATCCGTTCAGGTGTGGCAGGTTGATATCCAGAACGGCAAGGTCCGGTTCCTCCTGCTCGAACGTGTCCATTGCCGCAGCGCCATCGGCAGCTGTGACGACCACGAAGCCGGCCTGTTGCAACGCGAAAGCGATAATTGCCAACAGATCGGGGTCATCGTCAACCAGCAAAATCTTCATGATCGGTTGTCCAAGGGCAGTTCGACCTCTGCGCGGGTGTGTGCTGAGGCCGTGCGGGTAAGTCGAACGCGGCCGCCATGACGCTCGATAATCGAGTTTACGATATACAGGCCGAGGCCCAGTCCGCTTTCTTCGGGGTCTTCGCCGCCGGAGCGGCGGAACTGTTCGAATAGTAGCGGATCGTCCGGATTCTCTGGCCCCGGTCCTTCGTCCTCCACCCAGATGACTACAGTTCCGGCGACCGTCCGGTGACCATCGATGCGAATCACGCTATACGACGGAGCGAACTTGCTGGCATTGGCCAGTAGATTGACCATCACCTGCGCCAGCCTTTGCCGATCTCCATGGACAGCAGGCAGGTCATCGAGCGCTGCCACCGCCAGGTCCTGATTTCGTTGCTCGATAAGCGGTCCAATCAGTTCGCGCGCATCCTTTACCACGTCATCCAGAACAACCCGGTGCCTGCGAATGGAGAGCTGTCCGGATTCGATGCGCACGCTCTCCAGGAGATTATCGATCAGCCACGTCAGGCGTTGGGCCCCGCGTTCGACGGACGAAACCAGTTGCTGCTGGGCACTTGCCGACATCGTGCCGAGTCCGTCTCGCAGCAGTTCGATCGATGCGAGCTGTGCCGCAAGCGGCGTACGAAATTCGTGAGAAATGTTTGCCAACACCGTATCACGAGTGCGGCGCACTGCTTCAAGCTCGGTTTCGTCACGCAGCACCTGTACCTGGATGCCGTCGCTTGCTGCAGCACTGGCTATAACGACACGCCGCGTGCGGCCGGCGAACGGTCCGATTTGCTCGACAGCTTCCGCAGCGCCTGTCTCGCGTGCCCGCACAATCGGACAGTCATTCTCGCAAGGTCGCTGGCCATCGACGTCTCGCGCCGGTAGCAAAACGTCACCGCAGAACTTGCCGAGTGCGTCTCTGGAAGTGAGCTTTAACAGCTTTTCAGCCTTTGGATTCAAAAAGCGAATGCGCCGTTTGCGATCGACGGCATAGACTCCTTCGACGATTCCACCGAGCACGGCCTGAGCCTGGGCCTCGCGACGGCGTATTTCATCAGTCAATTCGACCAGATTACGTCGCATCTCTTCCATGGTCGATGCAAGCAACCCGAGTTCTGCCGTGCGCTCACCGGGGACAGGCGCCGCAAGATCGCCGGAACCGATGCGCCGGGCAGATTCTGTCAATCGACTCACGCCTTTTATCCAGTAACGCCCGATTAAGATTCCACTGGAAGTGGCAAGGAAGGCGACGACCAGCGCAACCAGCAGAATGCGGCGCTCCAAAACAGCAACCGGGCGCAAGACGTCTCTTTCTTCCAGGGCTGCCTCCAGGAAGGCAACGATTTCTCCCGAGCTGCCTGCCACCGGCAGGCTTGCCACATAACTTTTCAAATCCTCAATACGGCTGGCGACCGATGCGGTGCGAGACAATGCTGCCGAATGCAACGCTACCAATTCTTCGTGGCCCGTTCTGAACGATGCATAATCGACGATCCTGACCTCAAGCCCGACGCTTTCACTCAGTCTTGACGCGAACGATGCATCCATGCGTCGCACCGCGAACACGCTGACCCCTGCGAGGCCGCTTACCTCGGCTTGTGCGGCACTCAGAGCCATGCCGAGTGATGAGTCGCTGCCCAGAAGCTGCAATCCCTGACCCAGGTCTGCGGTGATGATCTGCGACCAGTCGACAGGATCCCCTACTGAAACGATCGCCACGCCGCCATTGACTATGGCACAGGCATCAAGCGCTGCTCCCGCGCAATACTGCGCGAGATATTCAGCGAGCGCCGCGGAATTCGAAACGCGCAACAGCCTGCCCAAGGTGGGCCGTTCACCGAGCAATTGCGCGGCTGTTCGCAAATCATCGCTATTTTGACGCAATGCCTCGCGGGCTGCCGAAACAGCCAGCTCGACACGGGCCAGACCCTCCGCATCTGCGAGATCACGCAACACCCGTACGCCTGCGACCGAAACTGCGGCGACCGCCATTGTCACCAGCAAAGCAGTAACCACGGCAAGCCAGAGTGTCAGCCCGGGGGCAGGTATCCTCATCAGTTTCCCTGAAGTCTGTCAGCAATAAACCGCATTGTAGGGACGGTATTATCGGTTGAACTACTTTGCCAGCTAAACTAAGCGAACACTTCGAAAATACGCCGCCGGGACCGTTGCCCGGTTAGCGTAAGGAGCGGCGAGAGCTGGCGACTGTCGATTCCAACAGCAGTCGAGCGACTACTTCCAACCAGCGGAGCCCTTGATGGCGTAAGCCGAACGCAACGTGCGAGAGACCGTCGATGCGCTGTATCGCAGCGAATCGCGCCGCGTGCTCGCGACACTGATTCGATGTGCTGCTGATGGCAGAACCATCGCCGGTAATCGAACTCAACCGCGCTGTCGCCGTCGCGATGCGTGACAGCCCCGACGCTGGCCTGCAGCTCATCAATGCCATTCTTGCACGTGGCGAGCTGACGGAATATCACCTGGCTCATTCGGCCCGGGCCGATTTGAACCGGCGCCTCGGTCGCAACAGCGAAGCAAGACACGCCTATAAGCGGGCACTCGAATTGACGCAACTCGAGCCGGAGCGCCGGTTCCTTGAAAGGCGTCTGGATGAGCTGGCTGATTGAACAGTTGTGCCGTTTTTTCATAACCCTCTCTTCATCACTTTCGGGAGCAAACTATGAAATACCTGTGCCTCGTGTATTACAACGAAGATATTGCGGATGCGATGACGGCGAGCGAGTGGAAATCGCTTGTCGGGGAATGCCTGGCGTGCGGCGAAAGTCTGCGAGGCAGCGGCCACATGATCGCGGGCGAAGCGCTGCTGCCTGTCGAAACCGCAACAACCATTCGAGTACGGGAGGGCAAGGTATCCTCGACCGATGGACCGTTTGCCGAAACCAAGGAACAACTGGCCGGTTTTTACCTCATGGAGGCGCATGACCTGAACGACGCCATGCGTGCGGCAGCGAAGATTCCACCGGCCCGATTTGGTAGCATCGAAATTCGCCCACTTCGCGACCTGCAGGCGGAAATCGCGTGAGAAGGAGCTGCCGATGCCGAACAAGAAAACTATTGCCGTCCTGGGCGCCACCGGCGCGCAAGGCGGCGGGCTGGTCCGAGCGATCCTGGATGACGGTAACTCGGCATTTGCAGCGCGTGCAATTACGCGCAATTCAAAGTCCGCCAAAGCAGTCAAACTGGGTGAAGCTGGTGCACAGGTCGTCGAAGCGAATCTCGACGATGTTACAAGCCTTAAGAAGGCCTTTGCCGGCGCGTACGGCGCTTTCTGTGTAACAAATTTCTGGGAGCACTTTTCACCGGAGACGGAGATTGCGCAGGCAGGCAATCTTGCCGAGGCCGCGGCCGCTGCAGGTCTCAAGCACGTTATCTGGTCGACGCTGGAGGATACGCGCAAACGAGTACCGCTTGATGACGATCGCATGCCGACCCTGATGGGCAAATACAAGGTGCCGCATTTCGATGCCAAGGGTGAGGCTGACATCCAGTTTACGAAACGAGATGTCCCGACGACGTTCCTCGTAACATCCTTCTATTGGGACAACCTGATCTATTTTGGCGCAGGCCCGAAACCGGGCCCACAGGGCGTATTGGCGATTAGCATGCCAATGGGCAGCGGGAAATTACCCGGAATCGCCGCCGAGGATATCGGCAAGTGCGCTTACGGTATTTTCAAGGGAGGCCACAAGTACATCGGTGAGACTGTTGGCGTCGCCGGCGAACACCTGACCGGCGCTGAAATGGCCAATGAGCTGAGTAAGGCCCTTGGCAAGGAAGTGCGTTACAACGACGTAGCACCAGAGGCGTATCGCCAATTCGGCTTTCCCGGTGCCGAGGACCTTGGCAACATGTTCCAGTACAAACGCGACTTTAACGACGACTTTTGTCGTGCGCGCCCTGTTTCTGTTGCACGGCAACTCAATCCTGAGTTGCTCGACTTTTCCGCATGGCTTGCATACTACAAAGACAAAATACCGCTTGAATGACCTTGGAGAAATCCGTTACGAGTTGTGATCGACCCGGGCGGAGCGGTAAGGAGGACGCACGCCGGAACCTTGTGTCGCCCACGCCTGAGGGCTGACCGTTTCTCCGGGCTGTTGCTACGGATACTACGGATACGGGCCTGCCTTGCAACGGCATAGAATTCGAAGAAGTTGCGATCGCGACGAGCGATAGCCCCGACGGCCGGGACACCTGCCGACTTCTACAGGCCAGAACATGACCGACTTCGCCAGCAAGCGCCTGGACATGGTTGACCGCCAGGTCACGGCGCGCGGCGTGCGCAGTGAAAAGGTGCTCGATGCCATGCGTAAGGTGCCGCGCGAGGCGTTCCTGCCGCAAAACCTGCATGAATTTGCGTATGAAGACTCGCCGTTGCCCATAGCGGCCGGACAAACCATTTCTCAGCCGTACATTGTTGCCTTTATGGTCGAAGCACTGAATCTCCAGGGCGGGGAAAAAGTGCTGGAGATCGGCGCCGGTTCGGGATATGCGGCGGCGATCCTCGCGCAGATCGCGGCCAAGGTCTGCACGATAGAGCGTGTCGAAGAGTTGGCACGGAGCGCACGGAAGAGCCTGTCCAGCCTCGGCTATGACAATGTAGTCGTGCGGCATGGGGACGGTACGCTCGGGTGGCCCGACGAAGCGCCATTTGACGCTATCGTAGTCGCTGCCGGTGGTCCGGACGTTCCGGAGTCGCTGAAGCGGCAGGTTCGCGTCGGAGGCCGAATCGTCATCCCGGTCGGGCAGGACCAGACGATCCAGGAACTCGTGCGCATCACGCGACTTTCGGAAAACGAGTTCGAGCAGGAGGACCTCGCCGATGTCCGCTTCGTGCCGCTCGTTGGCAAGGAAGGCTGGGCAGATGGTTCAGCGTCCAGCCGCGGAAACAGATCGCGAACCGTAGAACGCGGCCAGCAGCGGATTCTCAACGCTATTGCGGATGACTGCGAGCCGTTCAATTCACTGGAAGAGGCGAATATCGATCCAGTGATCGATCGCATTGGCAGAGCTCGTGTGGTGCTGATTGGTGAAGCCAGCCACGGTACGTCGGAGTTCTACCGCATGCGAAACCGGCTCACCGCCGAGCTGATCAATAAAAAGAATTTCCGCTTTGTCGCCATTGAGGGCGACTGGCCCGACGCGGCACGAATCGATCACTACGTCAGGCATTTTGACCACACGCCATCCGAATGGACGGCATTCGCCAGGTTCCCGACCTGGATGTGGAAAAATCGAGAAGTTCGCGAGTTTGTCGATTGGCTGCGAATCCACAACAGCAACCTGAATCCCGAGAGTCGCACGGCATTCCATGGACTCGATCTCTACAGCCTCTACAGTTCGATTCGCGAGGTGCTGCAGTATCTGGACGATGTCGATCCAGACACCGCGGCACTGGCACGGCGTCGCTATGGCTGCCTGACTCCCTGGCAAACCGATCCGGCCACATACGGGCGCGCGGCACTGTCCGGAAGTTTCCGAAGCTGCGAGGATGATGTCGTACGGATGCTCGTCGATCTGTCGGAGAAGCAGCGAGATTATGCGGAGCACGACGGCGAGCGCTTCCTCGACGCGGTGCAGAATGCACGGCTGATTGCAAATGCCGAGCGCTACTACCGGGTCATGTATTACGGATCGCGCGCGTCATGGAATCTTCGCGACCAGTACATGTTCGACACGCTGAAGATTTTGCGCGACAACTATTGGCCCGACAACAAGGCGATAGTCTGGGCACACAATTCGCACGTCGGTGATTCGGCTGCCACCGAGATGTCTTCACGCGGCGAACGGAACATCGGCCACCTGTGCCGCAGGGAATTCGGCAAAGATGTCTTTTCGATTGGTTTTGGTACTGACAATGGTACCGTGGCGGCGGCCTCTGACTGGGACGGACCCATGGAGATAAAAGCCGTCCGCCCGGCAGTGCCGCAAAGCTATGAGAGCCTGTTTCACGAGACCACTTTTCCCGGTTTCACGCTCAATCTGCGTAACGCGCCAGGACGTTCCCGCCGGGAGTTGCTCGATCCACGCCTGCAACGCGCCATCGGAGTGATCTACCGGCCGGAGTCCGAACTGGCGAGTCATTATTTTCAGGCGGTTCTACCGCGCCAGTTCGACGAGTATGTGTGGATCGATACCACGCAAGCCGTCACCCCGATAGAAACGGCAGAACTTGAAGGAATGCCCGACACGTATCCATTCGGGCTTTGACAATCCAGCGCATAGGTAGTCACCGCAATGCGCCTGCAGCAACTACGCATTGGCCTGCTTGCCAATGCGCGCACAATTGTACTCAGCAAAAATATGCGGTGGGGTCCGGGGGCGCTGCGACTTTTCGGGTTTGGGTTTTGTCTATCAGCGGCAGTAAGTGTCGTGCAGCGTCTGGATTACGTTCTCGACCGGCCCCGGCAGCAATGAGTAGTAAATCGTCTGCGACTCACGCCGGGTAGTTACAAGTCCCACATTGCGCAGCCGGGCGAGTTGCTGAGAGAGGGCAGACTGGCTCAACGGCACCCGTTGATTCAGTTCGCCAACCGAACACTCGCCCTCGGCAAGTGTACACAGGATCATTAACCGGCTCTCGTTACCCAGCGCCTTCATCAGGGCTGCCGCTTCCGCGGCATGCGCGCGCATGGCGTCGATAGGCACATGAGGCAGCCCGGAATTCGATTTTCGGGAACGGCTGTCGCTCATGAGGCTCCTCGAATCCGGCGACCGGTCGCTGTTTGCTGACGAGTGATCGATCGCAATTGCATTGCACGGCCGTTACTATAGCAATTTTTAAATTAGTAACAAGTAAATTAGGCTGTACTAATTCATTAATATCTAATATATTGATCCGCGCACAGGCAGGCGCTGCGCCGCCAGGCCTCTGAGAGGAGAAATGTCGATGGCAAGAATCGTTGTGCTGGGGGGAGGAATCGGTGGCTTGTCCCAGGTCTACGAGCTCCGGAAGTCGCTTGAAAAGGCGCACGAGCTGGTCTTGATCAGTGACACGGAGCGCTTCGAATTTACTCCGTCGAACCCCTGGGTGGCGGTCGGCTGGCGCAAGGATCGGTCGATTACCGTGCAATTGCCGGAGCGCATGAAACGATTCGGTATCGAATTTCACGGCCAGGGGGCCGCACGCGTTCATCCGACAGAGAACCGGGTCAAGCTGACGGACGGGACAAGCATTGACTACGATTATCTGGTGATCGCGACCGGTCCGAAGCTGGCCTTTGATGAAGTCGCCGGCCTGGGGCCGCATGGCGGATTTACCCAGTCCATTTGCAAGACGGGCCACGCCGGTGACTCTTTCGTCGACTTCGGCAAGCTCGCCGCCAATCCGGGGCCCGTGGTGATCGGCGCGGCACCCGCAGCGTCCTGCTTCGGGCCAGCTTACGAGTATGCATTTATTCTCGATACCGAACTCAGGAAGCGCAAGATACGCGATCGTGTGCCGATGCATTTTGTCACTCCCGAACCGTATATCGGACATCTTGGCCTGGACGGGGTCGGCGACACGAAAGGCCTCATGGAGTCCGAGTTCCGCAATCGACATATCACATGGACCACGAATGCCCGCATCGATCGGGTCACCGAACAGGAGATCGCTTTTACCGAGTTCGATGCAAACGGTGCCGAAAAAGCGTCTCATACCCGGAAGTTCCGGCATGCGATGATCCTGCCGGCGTTCAAAGGAGTCGATGCCGTTTTCGGTATCGACGGGCTGGTCAATCCGCGCGGCTTCGTGCTGATCGACGATTTCCAGCGCAATCCGGCATTCCACAATATTTACGCGGTCGGCGTGTGTGTGGCGATTCCGCCGGTTGCGCCGACACCCGTGCCGACGGGAGCTCCAAAGACCGGCTACATGATCGAGTCGATGGTCTCGGCAGCCACGCACAATATCCAGAGTGCCATTGCGGGCAAACAGCCGGCGGCGCGCGCGACCTGGAACGCCGTGTGTCTGGCGGACTTCGGCGACAGCGGCGTGGCGTTCGTCGCGCTCCCGCAGATCCCGCCGCGTAATACCAACTGGGCATCGCGCGGCAAATGGGTTCACCTCGCCAAAATTGGCTACGAAAAATACTTCCTGCACAAAGTGCGTGCCGGAAAAGCGGAGCCCTACTACGAGAAAGCTGTTCTTAAAATGCTCGGCGCGAAGCGCTTGAAGGACAACGGGTAATGCGGAGCATTCTCACTGATTTACCTATACGTCGGCCACGATCAGTCTATGCAATCATCCTGTTGCTGGTTGCCGTAGCGGCTGCGTTCATTACCCAGATAACAATCGATACCGATCCGGAGAACATGCTGCCGGCCGATCAGCCTGAGCGTGTCTTCCACAACCTCGTCGAGGACCGGTTTACGTTGCATGATGCGCTCGTCGTCGGGATCGTCAATGAATCGCATCCGGACGGTATTTACAACATTGAATCGCTGACAGCGCTGCACACGCTCAGCAATCGCATTCTGCAACTGGACGGCGTCATCGCCCCGGACCTCATGTCGTTGGCCGAGACGGACAATATCTCGCAGGCCGGGCCAGGCACGATCCGTTTCGAATGGATGATGAAAGAGGCGCCCGTAACCGCACAACAGGCATTGGCAATCCGCGACAAGGTTAAACGTCTGCCGTTACTGGTGGACACCCTGGTTTCCGGGGATGGCAGGGCAGCGGCCATCTATGTGCCCATTCGTAGTAAAGACCTGAGTCACCCATTGTCGCAACGTATTCGTGCGTTGATGAGTGACCTCGGAACCGACGACGAATATTTCATCACCGGCCTGCCGGTCGCCGAAGACACATTTGGTCACGACATGTTCGTGCAGATGGGTATTTCCGCGCCGCTGGCAGGGCTGATGATTTTCCTGTTGATGCTGTACTTCTTCCGCAGTCCGACGCTGGTCCTTGCACCCATGCTCGTAGCAATCGCGACCGTCGTGATTACCATGGGGCTGTTAATCGGCGCTGGCTTTACCGTACACATCATGAGTTCCATGATCCCGATCTTCCTGATGCCTATCGCGGTTGTCGACTCCGTGCATATCATGTCGGACTTCGCCGATCGCTGGCACGAAGACGCGGATCCGAAGGACGTTATCCGAGAAGTGATCGGCCACCTGTTCACGCCGATGCTTTATACATCATTGACGTCGGCTGTCGGCTTCCTGTCTTTGTTGCTGACGCCTATTCCGCCCGTGCAGGTTTTCGGCACTTTTGTAGCTTTCGGCATTCTGCTGGCGTTTCTGCTGACGATAGTTCTGATACCGGCCTATATCGTGCGCATGAAACCGGCGGCGCTAGCGCGATTAGCAAACCGTAAGCGTGCACCGGGCAGCGACACCCTTCTTGCCCGCGGGCTGCGGCGGGTCGGGCGCTTGTCATTTGGTCACGGAAAGGTGATCACCGGTGTCGCCTTGCTGGTCGTCGCTGTCAGTGTAGCTGGAGTTTTCCGGATTCAGATCAATGACAATCCGGTGCGCTGGTTCAAGGCCAGCCACCCGATACGCGTTGCCGACTCGGTGCTAAACGAGCACTTTGCAGGCACGTATGATGCATTTCTGGTGCTGAGTCATAACGATGACCAATCCTTGCCATTGTTCATAGAAAAAAGCAGGCAGTTACTGAATGCTATCTCCGTGGACGCGGCGGAGTCTGTCCAGTCGGCCCTCGAGGCCGACACCTCTGATGCAGCTCGTTACTATGGCGACATTCTAAATGCAGCTGATGATGCATTGTTTAACTCTGTCAATGAGCCAAGCATCGCCGCATTGACGGAACTCATTGCGCTTGCAGAAGAAGCACAGACGAACGCCAAATATTTCCAGCGACCCGAAATCCTGCGTGAAATCGAGTCTATCCAGCAGGCACTGCAGGATTCCGGTCGGGTCGGCAAGTCCAACGCATTGCCGGACGTGGTCAAGGTCGTAAACCGTGAACTTCGCGGCGGCGCTGCTGAGGACTACCGCATACCGGAGACATTGCCCGGGGTCGCACAAACACTGCTGCAGTATCAATCGTCACATCGTCCCCAGGATCTCTGGCATATGGTGACGCCGGATTACACGTCTACGTCGATTTGGCTGCAGCTTACGAGCGGCGACAATCAGGATATGACCGGAGTAATGCAGTTTGTCGACGAGTACATTGCAGCGAACCCGCTGCCGAGCTGTGTACAGCGGGATTGGGCAGGAAAGACCTTCATCAACGTGGTCTGGCAGGATGCGATGGTTAGCGGAATGCTGAAGAGTCTGATCGGCGCTTTCGTTGTCGTGTTCTTCATGATGGCTGTCCTTTTTCGCAGCGTGCGACTTGGCCTTCTCGCAATGGTGCCCCTTTCGCTCACTATCATTGGTGTATACGGAATAATCGGCTGGATCGGCAAGGATTACGATATGCCGATCGCCGTGTTGTCGTCGCTGACACTTGGCCTTTCGATCGACTTCGCGATCCACTTCATCGAGCGCATGAGAGCACTCATGCGGCAGACTGGTTCGTTCACCGAGGCTGCGGCCAGGATGTTCGAGGAGCCCGGGCGCGCCATCACGCGCAATGCTATTGTCATCGCCATTGGCTTTACGCCACTGCTGTTTGCGCCGCTGGTACCGTACATCACCGTCGGCGCGTTCATGGCGGCCATCATGGCGTTGTCCGCGGTTTCGACACTGATTTTACTTCCGGCACTGATCGGCCTGGCGGGTCCGTGGTTTTTCCCTGAGGCGCGGCGATCCGGCGCTTTCGACAGCCCGCTGCCGGTGCCTGCTTCGTCATGAACAATGGAGTATTGAAATAATGACACGAGCCGCGCTGGTTTGCGCCATGTTCCTCGCGACAGGGCTTGCCGTCGCAGAGCCGTTGACAGACGCCGACGAGATCGTGGCCCGAGCGAATCTCGCCGCCTACTATGCGGGCGATGACGGTCGCTCCGAAGTGCGTATGATCATTAGCGACGCACAGGGCAGACAGCAGAGGCGCCAGTTTACGGTGTTGCGCCGCGATGTCGCGGAAGGCGGCGACCAGCAGTTCCTGGTCGCTTTCAGCCAGCCCTCGGATGTCCGGGGAACGACTTTCCTCGTGCACAAGCACGTCGACCGCGACGACGATCGCTGGCTTTACCTGCCCGGATTGGATCTCGTCAAACGGATATCGGCTGGTGACAAGCGCACCAGCTTCGTTGGCGCGCACTATTTCTATGAAGATGTCTCCGGTCGCCGTCCAAGCGACGATATGCATGAGCTTCTTGAGACGACAGATCAGCAGTATTTGCTGCGCCACAGACCAATACAGCCCGAAAGTGTGGAGTTCGCGCACTACGATACATGGATCGACCGCGCCACATTCTTGCCGATGAAGATCGACTATACCGATGCGTCGGGGAACAATTACCGTCGAGTCGAAGTACTGGAAGTCGGGGAGTTCGACGGAAACCCGACCGTAGTTGCCAGTCGGGTCAGCGATCTCCGCGGCGGTGGGCAAACCGACATGCAATTCCGCTACATCAAGTATGACCTGGGTCTGCCCGAGGAGGTCTTCAGTGAGCGTTCGTTGCGTACGCCGCCTCGAGACTGGCTGCAACGTTCCTCCGACTAATGTCACGGAGCTTTGATGAACAGGGCTATTCTGATCGCATTGTTCCTACCGCTTGTCGCGCTTGCTCAGGAGGATCTGTGGGACGATGACGTCTGGGGCGACGAGGAACAGGCTTCACGATGGAGCGGCTTTCTTGAAGCCGGGTTGGGAACCCGGTTCAATCGGGATCCGCAGCTGGACGAGCGTAATACGTTCGAGGAGTTGCGTGGACGAATCGAATTCGACTGGACCATATCCAATACTGTGCTCGCATTTAAAGCCGACGGAGGCTATGACGGTATCGAACAGCAAGGCTTTGTCGAGCTGCGCGACCTGACGATGTCATTCACAGTCGGCGGCTCCCTGGATGTCAAGATTGGTCATCAGGTGCAGACCTGGGGAACCGGCGATCTCCTGTTTCTTAACGACCTCTTCCCGAAGGATTTCGTTTCTTTCTTTGCCGGACGCGACGATGAATACCTCAAAGCGCCCGGCTCTGCTATTCGGCTGACACGATTCGCGTCGCTGTTCAATGTCGACTTTGTGTGGACTCCGGTATTCGAACCAGATAACTATCTGACCGGTGAAAGGTTCTCATTTTTCTCGCCTCTGGCGGGCACGAATGTGGCGCCGCGTCCGCCACTTTCGGCCGTCGAACCCGATCACTCGCTGAATAACGGCGAGTTTGCGCTGCGAGTCTTTCGCAATATCGACGGGCGTGAGTACGCCCTCTACGGCTACCGCGGCTTTTCCAAGCAGCCATCGGCCCTGACAGAGAATTTGCAAGTGACGTTTGCACCGCTCAGTGTTTATGGGGCGAGTTTCCGCCGGCCGGCAGGTGCCGGCCTCCTGAATGCCGAGGTCGCCTGGTATGACTCGCGAGATGACCGCGACGGTACGGACCCCCTGATTCCAAACAGCCAGGTGCGGCTACTTGCAGGATTCGAGTGGGAAGCCGCAAGTAATTTTTCGGTCGGACTGCAGTATTACGTTGAATGGACTCTCGATCATGACGAGCTCATTGCGACATCGCCGTCGCCGCAGTTCTTGCCCGATGAATTTCGCCAGCTGCTCACCAACCGTCTCACCTATCGAACCGGACGCGACCGATACATCTGGTCTTTGTTCACTTTCCTGTCACCGACAGATCGGGATTTCTACCTGCGTCCACAGTTCACGCTTCGCTACAGCGATTCCTGGACATTGTCCGCCGGGGGTAACCTGTTCGGCGGATCGGATAACCACACTTTCTTCGCCCAGTTCGAGGATGCAAGCAACGCGTACGTTCGTTTTCGCTACAATTATTGAGGAGCAAGCAATGAAAAAAATGTCTTTGGAACATGCGGTCGAAGCCTTCGCAGGCTTCATGGTATTGCTGTCGGTGGTGCTGACCCAATGGGTGCACCCGGGATTTGTCTGGCTCACGGCATTTGTCGGCGCAAACCTGTTTCAGCAGGCGTTCACCGGTTTCTGCCCTGCGGCGATCGTCATGCGAAAAATACTGGGCCTCCGGACAGAACGGCAACTCGCGATCGAATAATGCGGTATTCGCCGGCAATGCCGGTAAACTAGGCTGACTCTTCCAATCAATAGGCGACCGATTTCTGATCGGCCATCGTTTGCGAAATATCGTGGATGCCTGTGACGAGTCCGATGCAGCTACCTGAGAACCTGGCAAGCGAAATCCTCAAGGTATCGGGGGAGGCGGTTGTCGTGGCGGATGGCAACGGCACAATCGTTTTTGTCAGCAGCTTGGCTGAAGCTTTGTTCGGCTATAGCAGCGATGAACTGCTCGGCAATCCGATCGAGATGCTGATACCGGCATCGACTAGAAACAAGCACGAAAGGCTGCGACGGAACTACCGCAAGGCGCCAAGAGCCAGGCCCCTGCTTTCCGGACTGAGCCTCGAGGCGCAGCGCAAGGACGGTACGGTTTTCGCGGCGGAGATTGCTCTCACACCATTCGTGTCGATCAATGGTGTGCACGTCGTAAGCACCATCCGCAAGATCGGCTCGATGGATGTTTCGGACGCATTTTTCCGCAATCTTCTGGATGCGGCGCCGGACGCGATGGTCATCGTCGATGCCCATGGCAAGATCGCGATCGTCAATGCGCAAGCCGAGGAGATGTTTGGCTATCCGCGCGACCAGCTTTTTGGAAGCAGCATAGAGATGTTGATGCCGGAGCGCTTCCGCGATCGACACCAGGACCATCGAACCGGGTACGTCGTGAAACCGAAGTTACGCAAGATGGGCCCGGACATGGAACTGGCCGGGTTGCGAAGCGACGGCAGCGAATTTCCGGTTGAAATCAGCCTGAGTCCGATCACCACGTCGAGCGGCCTGTTCATCTCCAGCGTTATTCGTGATGTGACCGATCGACGGAATATGGAGTTGGCACTGGTCAGCGCACGCCAGGCGGCGGAGCGGGCAAACAAGGCGAATTCCGCATTTCTTGCCGCCGCCAGTCACGACCTTCGGCAGCCGGTACAGGCACTCGCTTTGCTGAACGGGGCGTTGCGCCGCATCGTTAGTGAGCCGATGGCGCTCGAGATCATCCAGAGCCAGCAGGATTCGCTCGATGGCATGACCAATCTGCTGAATTCACTGCTGGACATCAGTCGCCTTGATGCTGGCGCTGTCCAACCGGAGGTTGAAGACTTCCTGCTTGGTCGTTTGTTGGGCAGACTGTCCGCGGAATTTTCGCGCCAGGCAAAAAAGAAAGAGTTGGTATTCCATACGGATCCGTGTGACCTGATCGTCCGCAGTGACCCGCATCTGCTCGCCGAGATCATCCAGAATCTCGTTTCCAACGCAATCCGCTATACCGAGCATGGCCGTGTGGACCTCCATTGTCTCGAAAAGGACGGTACGGTCTGGGTCACGGTCATCGACACCGGGATCGGTATCGATGCGGATCAGTTCGAAAACATATTCCGGGAGTTTCACCAGATTCGGTCATCGGGCGGCAAGAGGGAGGGTGTGGGACTTGGCCTGGCAATCGCGCGTCGCCTGGCCGATCTGCTTGGCCACGAGATCAGGGTTGAGTCGACGCCGGGCAAGGGCTCGAGCTTCTCGATCGGTGTGCCGCGATCGTTCTCCCGGCACGCATCGCCCGGCCTGGAAGTGCCGCGGAGTGAAACCCCCGGGCTTGCTCCGCAGGGCCTTGTCCTGCTGATCGAAGACGATGACAAGGTCGCACAGGCATGGGGATTGCTGCTGCGCTCGGCGGGGTTTCGCGTACTCATCGCTGGAACCGCAAGTGAAGCGCGTGCGCAGGTTCGGGATCTGCCTGAGTCTCCGCAGCTCATTATTTCCGACTACCATCTGCCGGAGGGAACGAACGGCATCGATACGGTTGCGGCAATTCGAATCGATCTTGCTTCAACGGTACCCGCTTTCATAATTACCGGGGATACGTCGAAAATCGGCTACGACCCTCCTGACCTCGACAACATCGTCATCATGCGCAAGCCGGTAAGTCCCGATCACATGCTGCGCCTCGCTCGAGACGCCATCCTCTCCGGATCAGTCGCCGATGAAGACTGAGACAGTCGCCGTTCACCACCCTGTGACGTGCACTTACCCGTTGAGTACCCGGTGTAGGTGAACCTACCTATTGTCTGCGGCGCAGGGTTTGGCAGACTGATGGTCAACGTCACTGAATTGTGGGTCCATGCTCAAGCCTCAATTAGCTCCGCCGAAACGCGGCGCAGCTTTGCCGGTGGCAATTGCGATCGTGTTCGCTGCTGCCGGAAACGCTGCCGAGAACCCGACAGGGAAAGGCAGTAACGACGTACTGATCGATCAAATTGTCGTGGTGGCGAACAAGGCCCAACGCCACCGGCGAGAGATTGCGGCCAATGTCACAGTGCTCACGAGAGATGACGTCAATGCGGATCTCTCGTTGAGTCTTGCTGATTCCCTGCGCTATACGCCCGGCATTGACCACGAAGCATCCGGTACCCGTTTCGGAACCGAAGGAGTCAATATACGTGGTATCGGCGGCAATCGCGTTGCACTGCTGATCGACGGTATACCTCTGGGCGATCAGTTTCAGATTGGCAACTTTTCCAATGCAACGCGCGACTTCATAGATTCCGGGCTGATCCAGCGCGCCGAAGTCCTGCATGGACCAGCGTCTGCGTTGTACGGAAGCGCAGCAATCGGTGGCGTGCTCGCGGTGGCCACGCCTGACCCCATGGATATTGCGGGTACCACAGGGCGGGGCGCAGCTCTTTCTACCGCGTGGCGCGGCGCAGACAATAGCAGGCACGGCACTGGCCTGTTCGCAATCGGCAACGCCGGTCGAGGGCTGTTGCTTGCAGGCAGCCTTCGTGATGGTGCCGCCACTGATAGTGCGGCACTGCCCGAGCCGGTCGACCGGAGAGTCTTCCAGCGCCGTACTGCCCTGGTGAAGTTTGTAGCCGATGATGCATCGGGACGAAGTTGGCGCGCGGGCCTCGTGCATCAGGATGCGGTCGTCGATACTGATCTCACCTCGATGCTTGGATCCGGTCGTTTCGCGACGACGACCTCACTCGAAGGGGATGATGATCATCGACTGGATCTCCTGTACGCCGAGCTGGGTTTCGGTGAACCTGGCACTCTCGTTGATGCAGGCACGCTGCGTGCCTACTACGGAGTTTCAAAGGTTGACCAGTACACAAGGGATGAGCGTGCTGTTGCGACCCGACCGGTCTCGATCGATCGTCGTTTCTGGTATGAACAGCGGTTTCGCGGGGTCGAACTCAACCTGCAAAAGGATCTGCAAACTGATCGGCTGGCCCATCGCCTGGTGGCCGGGCTCGAGTTTCGGCGTACCGGCACTGAGGAGTTTCGCGATGGCACGGAGACGGGACTGAACGACGGCGTTTCGAGCAAAACTATTCTCGGAGAAAACTTTCCCCTGCGCGACTTTCCGCTTACGGCAACGGATGAATGGGGTGCCTATCTCGAAGACACTCTGTCCTTTGGCGATTGGAGCCTGATCGTCGCACTGCGTGCTGACCGCTATGAACTATCACCGCGGCCGGATACGATATTCACGGATGACAATCCGGAGGTTACTCCTGTCTCGCTAACTGAATCCGCCCTGTCGCCGAAGGTCGGGATTGTCCGCCGCCTGAATGATTCGACTGATGTCTACGTGCAGTATGCACATGGATTCAGGGCACCACCATTCGAGGACGCCAACATCGGACTCGATGTGCCGTTATTCAATATTCGAGCGATTCCGAACCCGGACCTTCGATCTGAAACCTCGCAGGGTTTCGATGCCGGGTTGCGCTGGACCGGAACCGGATCGCAGGCACACGTCGGCATATTCCACACCCGCTACCAGGACTTCATCGAAACAAAGGTACGACTGGGCCCGGACCCTGTCAGCGGACGCATCCTGTTTCAGTCGCAAAATCTAAGCCAGGCGAGCATCGAAGGCATCGAGGCCGGCGCGCGGACAAAATTGGCCGGGCGGCTGCAATCGTTTGCCGTCGATGGTTCGTTTTACGCAGCCCGCGGCGAGAATCAGGATACGAATGAAGCATTGAACTCGGTGGGTCCGGCCCAGGCGGTACTGGGGATCAGCTGGCTGAAACCGGATGGCCGACGCCAAGTGCGATTGAAAGGCACGTTTACGAAACGCTGGTCCGAGCGTGATGAGACCGCCGGCGATCTATTTGAGCCACAGGGTCACGCACTCATCGATGTACTCATCACCCAGGAAGTTGGCGAGCGCGCAGTTTTGCGCGCCGGCCTTATGAACCTGACCGATCGCAAATATTGGCACTGGTCGGGTGTTCGCGGACTGGCGCCCAACGATCCGGTATTGCCGTCACTGGCCCAACCCGGACGCAGTCTCACCGTCACCATCGAAATGAACTGGCAGTGATTATAGCAGGAGTAAAGTCATGAACCTGAAAGTACTACTTATTCGATATCCAATCCGGGCCGCTATTGCGCTTGGCGTGGCTAGTCTGCTGGGGTGCAGTCCGGATGTCGGCGACGTGCGTGAGGACCAGGCGGCTGGCTCAGGCGCGGCTGCAGGCGATACGGCTGTGCACCAGGCTGAGGTTGCAAGTGGCCAGCTCGCCGATGTTATGCATCGCGGAGAACAGGCGTATCTTGCGAACTGTGCAGCTTGTCATCAAGCTAACGGTCAGGGATTGCGTGGTGTTTTTCCGCCGCTCGCGGGGTCGGACTATCTCGAGCGTGATCGCACGGAGGTACTGACGGTTGCAATGTTCGGATTGTCAGGCCCGATTGTCGTAAACGAGGTCGAGTACAACGCCGTCATGCCGAGTCTGGGGCACCTCAGCGACCAACAGCTCGCCGATACGATGACTTATGTCTTCAATTCATGGGGTAACGACTATGCGGCCGTGAGCGTCGCCGAAGTTGCAGCGGTCCGTGAGGCATCCGGCAATGTTGATCGTGCCACCGGCCAGCCGCATGCCGGGGCGACCGAAGCCGAATTGCGCTATCGCGGTACTGCGTCACCGGCAGGTGAGGGTGCGCATGGCGAACGCAGTGCCGCGGGACCGGATCTGACTGATGAAGAGTATCAGTTGGCAACCCGGGTCTACTTTGAACGCTGTGCCGGCTGCCACGGGGTGTTGCGCAAAGGCGCTACCGGCACGCCGCTGACACCGGATATTACGAGGGTAAAGGGCACCGAGTATCTCAAGGCGCTGATTACCTACGGGTCGCCGGCAGGCATGCCGAACTGGGGCAGTTCCGGAGAACTCAGCGAGACGGAGATCGACGCAATGGCGAGATTCCTGCAGCAGGAACCGCCGTCGCCGCCCGAATTCGGCATGGCCGAAATGCGCGAGAGCTGGAATTTGCTCGTCAAACCCGAGGACCGGCCAACAGAGCCCCAGCACGACCGCAATATCGAGAATTTCTTTGCGGTGACGCTGCGGGATGCGGGGCAGGTTGCCATCATCGACGGCGACACCAAGGAAATAGTAAGCATCCTGCCAACCGGATACGCCGTGCATATCTCGAGGCCGTCAGCGTCCGGGCGTTACGTTTTTACAATTGGTCGTGACGGCAAGGTCGACATTATTGACTTATGGATGAACCCGCCGGCTATTGTCGCGGAAATCAAGATCGGGCTGGAGGCACGATCGGTCGAAACGTCGAAGTTTGCGGGCTATGAAGACCAGCTTGCTATTGCCGGCGCCTATTGGCCGCCGCAGTTCGTGCTCATGGATGGCGACACCTTGGAACCGCTGAAGATCGTATCCACGCGCGGCATGACGGTCGATACCCAGGAGTATCATCCTGAGCCACGCGTGGCCGCAATTGTTGCCTCGCACGAGCATCCGGAGTTCATCGTCAATGTCAAAGAGACCGGACACATTCTGCTGGTCAATTACAGTGATATTGATGCGCTGACAATTACGGACATCGAAGCGGCGCGCTTTCTCCACGACGGCGGCTGGGATCGCAGCAAGCGCTATTTCCTGACCGCCGCCAACCAGTCCGACAAGATTGCGGTGGTCGATTCGCGGGAACGGAAGCTCGCGGCGCTGGTTGACGTGGAAAAGATTCCGCATCCGGGCCGTGGCGCGAACATCGATGATCCGGACTTTGGTCCGGTATGGATTACGAGTGCTCTTGGCAACGCGAACGTGACCTTCCTGGGCACGGATCCCGCCGGTCGCCCCGAGGAGGCATGGAAGACGGTTCGCGTACTGCAAGGTCAGGGTGGCGGGTCGTTGTTCGTCAAAGCGCATCCGGAATCGAGCAATTTGTGGGTTGATTCGCCGTTGAATCCGGATGAGGCCATTGCCCAGAGCGTCGTTGTGTTCGACATTCACGATCTGGATGCGGGCTACGAGGTGCTGCCGATCGCCGACTGGGCCGAGCTCGGCGACGGACCAAAGCGTGTGGTGCAGCCGGAGTACAACAAGGCCGGCGACGAAGTCTGGTTCTCGGTGTGGAGCGGCAAGGAAGAAGAATCCGCCATCGTCGTGGTGGATGACAAGACACGAACCCTGAAGCATGTCATCAAGGGTCCGGAGATCGTGACACCGACGGGCAAGTTCAATATCTTTAATACCGTCAACGACGTTTACTGAGTTGACGGTCGCCTCAGGTTGGGCGGCGCTGCCTGCCGTACTGGTTCTGGCAGGCAGTGCGGCGCTCGCCGACGAAAAGCAAGGACTCAGGCTTGCCGAGGCGATCTCCGGCGGCGAAGCAGGTATCGCACTCAGGTATCGTTTCGAGCATGTCGACCAGGCTGGGTTTGCTGATAATGCGAATGCGTCGACGTTGCGCCTGCGTCTCAATTTTCGTACCGGCTCCTGGAGCGACTGGACGGCTTTCGGCGAGTTCGACTACGTAGGTCATCTGGTCGTCGACGATTTCAACAGCGGAGGCGGGACGAGTCCGGGACGTGTGCAGTATCCGGTCGTAGCAGATCCGGACGGAGCCGATCTCAATCAGCTCTATGTCGACTACAACGGACTCGCCGGCTGGCGCTGGCGTTTTGGGCGACAACGTATTCTGCTGGACGACCAGCGGTTTGTCGGTGGTGTTGGCTGGCGGCAAAACGAACAGACGTTTGACGCCGTCAGTGCATTCTTCGATGGCCTCGCCAACATCGAAGTCAATTATGCCTACGTAGCCAATGTCAATCGCATATTTGGCGATTCGGTACCGGCCGGCGATCACCGGATGAATACCCACTTGCTCAATGCGCGCATCAAACTGAGCGACAAAATCAGCGCGACGCCCTACGCCTATTACCTGGACAATGACGACGATCCCGCGGCGTCAACAGCAACGCTTGGCATCCGGCTTGCGGGCAACCTGTTACTTGAACGAAGTGCATTGTCGTACCTTGCAGAGATCGCGAGACAATCCGATACGGGCAACGCACCTACAGCGTTTAATGCCAGTTTCCTGCATCTGGATGCGCACTGGACACTGAAAGGCGGCCTGTCCGTGGGCGCGGGGTTCGAGTTGCTGGGCGGCAATCAGGCGTCCATAGGGCAGGCGTTTCGCACGCCGCTGGCGACGTTGCACGCCTTCCAGGGATGGGCGGACCAGTTTCTCGTGACTCCGGACGCGGGCATCGTGGATATTTACGGCAAGTTGGGTTATAGGTTCGGCGACTGGCAAGCCCAGGTCATTTATCACGACTACTCTGCCGAATCCGGCGATGCCAATTTCGGTCGGGAAATCGACCTGTCAATCGAGCGAAAAATTTCCGAGCACTACGGGCTCTTGTTGAAATCGGCACTGTTCCATGCCGAATCAGCACCGTACGCTGACACCAACAAGTACTGGCTGATGCTCACCGCCGACTACTGACCGGGGTCGAACCGCCTTATTTGGGGTCGGACCTCAATAAGGCTATGTATTTTATATAGAATTAGTTGCCGCTAGACGTCGTCTGTGCGTCACGCCGAACCTCCCGCTGGAGTTCGACAGGCGTATGAAACCAGTCCGGCTTGATTATCAGAAGGTCACAAGGCAAGTGCTCCAGCGTACGCTCGGCAGTTGCGCCGATAAACAATCGTTTCAGTCGGTTCCGGGCAACCGCGCCCATCACCACAACCGAAGCCTTGAGGTCACGGGCGAGTTCGGGCAGTTCCTGGTGCGTGAGACCCGAGACCAGGTGCGACTTGTCGCTATCGATCTCGTGAAACTCCGTCACTTCATTAAACCGTTTCCCATGCTGCGCTCGCATTTCCTTTTCGATTGCATCGAAAGGCAACGATACCGGTATGTAGGCATTGGCAGTTGCAGTTGCGACAGCAATACGAGGGTCGTAGGCGTGGAAAGCATGCACCGTTCCGCCAGTCGCCGATGCCAGTGACTTGCTGATATCGAGGATCTCATCGTCGAGTGCCGCTGGTTTGTCGTTCTCGTTCATTGGATCGATTGCAGCGATGATCACCGGTTTGCCGAGAAGATCGATCGGCTTTACCAGCCAAAGTGGTGAGGCGCAGGTGCGGATCAGGTTCCAGTCAGTGTTCGTGAGCAGGGTGCGGGACACGGCTGAGTGATGGTGCGTATCCTTGAAGACGACGTCGGCGCCGATCGCAGCGGCGTGGCGCACGATCCCCTCATGCAGCGGATGATCCCACGCGACTGACGTTTGTACAGTAATCCCGTCCTGTCTCAGCGGACTTGCTGATTGCTCAAGACGATTCTCGTAGCCTTCCAGGACTTCGCGTCGCGCCGCACTCAGCGAATGTGAGTCAAAAAACCGGTCCCCGCTGAGATACTCATTGTAGTAACAAATTAAAAGGTCTAATTGTGCGCCAGTGCTGGAGGCCAGCCATGCGGCGCGATGCAGAGCCGGCTGTACGTCGGAGGTCGGGTCGACGACGCACAGGATGCGGGAAATCTTCTTCATGGTGGCAACCGACTGTCAGAGATACCGGATAAGGAGCGTAGTGCTAAAACCTGTCGCCGCCAATAAGGCCTCATCCTTAAGGTGCTTCGGTAACTACCTAGATACTGCCTCCAGATCCATGCGCACAAGGTCGGCGAGCGAGGCCGCCTGCATTTTCTCCATTACCCGGGCACGGTGAATCTCGACCGTCCGCTGGCTCACCCCGAGTTCAAAGGCAATGACCTTGTTTGGCTTGCCGGTGACTACCAGGTCCATGACCTGTCGCTCCCGCCGGGTCAGCTTCAGCAGGCGGGCGACGACATCTGTACGTTTCTGCTGGTCGGCGCGTTTCGTGCGGTCAGCACGCATCGCCAGCCCTATTCGGTCCAGCAGGTCCTGGTCCCGAAATGGCTTCTGGATAAAATCGAACGCACCGTTTTGCATGGCTTCGACCGCCATTGGTACATCGCCGTGCCCGGTGATGAAAATTATTGGCAGTGTGCTGCCAAATTCTGTCATTTTCGACTGCAGCTCGAAACCGCCAAGTCCAGGCATGCGGATATCCAGAACCAGGCACCCCTCACGATCATCTGAATATGATTCAAGAAAGGCGTCGGCGGAAGGAAAGGTCTCACAGGATTGCCCGACGGACCGCATCAGCAATTCCATCGCATGACGAATTGCCTCGTCGTCGTCTACAATGAATACGTTCCCTTGCGTGTCCATCTGTGCAATTGTACCGTAGCACGCGCCTTGACGGCATGTCAGAACGGCACGTATGGTAATGACGCCACGAACTTCACATTGGCCGTGGCTGTGGCCCTCTTCAGGTGGTCCGAAATGAACGACAATCCCGAACTTGTTCTGATGGCGATAGTCATCACTATCATGGTGCTAATCTTCGCGATGGTGTGGTTCATTTTTCTGGTGCCGATGGAAAAAGGCCTTCATCAACGCCGCATGCAACTGATTCAGAAAAAACTGCAGCAGAATGAAGAGAGACTGAAGCGAAAGGCTGGCAGTCCAGGGGGTGGTCGTCGGGAAAGCAGCGATGTCGACAACGCATCAACAGGATAAGCATCGGTGAGAGCTGCATCACTCCGAATCGATGGGACAACAACAAACATACTGGCGCTGGTTTTCCTGACGATCATTGCCGGATGTGCGCCAAATGCAGCGCCGACCGCGGCCGAGGCTGTTGAGCGAATGCTGGACGCGCTTGGCAGCGAGCGTGCGCGCGACAATGTGCGCGCCTTGAGAACGGTTGCGGAGTGCGGAGGACCTGATGGCCACTTTGTCACCACGGTCACGTCGCTACGCCCCGACACTGTGCACCTCCACCAGCAAGCGCGGGTGGGTGACAGCCCGTGCCTGCGCATAACGATGACTGACGAGTTCGGGGCGGCTGCAGCTATTTGCATCGGCCAGGCAGATTGGCTGCCGGTGGAACTTCAGCTCGTTACGGAACGGGACGAGGGTCCGATTCGTATCGAGTTCGCTGACTGGCAGGTGGTTGACGGAATCAACTGGTTTCGAGCCTTCCGTTTGACCGATAGTTCGGATGACTTTCATTACGAATTCGTTGGGATAGAAACCAGCAGCTTCGGCCAGGAAACGGATATCGAACCTCCGGCGCTGCCGCGACGCGAGACGGGCGAGTCATGACGTTACAGAAACCTGCGTTGCTGCTGATCGACATTCAAACCGGACTGGATGATCCCAAACTGGGCAAGCGTAACAACGCCGATGCCGAGTCCAATATCGCACGGCTTCTCGCTAGCTGGCGACGGCAGGGCTCGCCGGTAATTCACGTTCAGCATCACTCCCAGAATTCCCGCTCACCGTTACGTCCGGATCAACCCGGTGTGGAGTTCAAGCGCGAAGCAATGCCGATTGCCGGCGAACCGGTATTTGTCAAGAACGTCAACAGCGCATTTATCGGCACTGAGCTTGAAAGCTATCTGCGCGAGCGGGGCATCGATGACCTGGTGATCATTGGCCTGACGACCGACCATTGCGTCTCGACGACGACGCGCATGGCCGGGAATCTCGGCTTCAACGTTACTCTGGTGGACGACGCCACGGCCGCCTTTGAGCGGACCGACCACCGTGGTCGATATTTCAGCGCCGACCAGATGCATGCCGCGCACCTTGCAAGCCTCAATGACGAATTCTGCCGTGTCCTGTCCACGGACGAAGTCCTTTCGTCGCCCTGAACCAGGCGTACAGTGAAGTCGACCCTCGTATCATTCCTGATTGTCGCGATCCTCGTCTACGCAGGACTGTGTCTCTATCTTTATCTGATGCAGCGCTCGATCATGTATTTTCCGACGCCACCGGCCCACAACGTAGCGGCAGAGCGACTGTCGATTGACAGCGGGGACGCGACCGTTGTCGTATGGCGATTGCATGGTGAAAAGCGCAACGCAATTCTGTATTTTGGCGGCAATGCTGAAGATGTGGCGTTGAATGTGCCGGAGTTCGCCGCTTGGTTCAGCCAATTTGCCGTGTACCTGATTAATTATCGCGGCTATGGTGGCAGCAGCGGCAGACCTGCCGAGTCAGCGCTGTACCTGGATGCCGAAGCTGTGTTTGAGTTCGCCAGCGCTCGTCATGCGAAGGTTGTCGTTATCGGTCGCAGTCTCGGCAGCGGCGTCGCTACGCATCTTGCGTCGGTACGCAAGGTCGAGAGACTTGTGCTCGTCAGCCCGGCCGCAAGTTTCACAGCGCTTGCCCGGGAGTTTTATCCCCTGTTTCCGACATCGTGGTTACTCAAGGACCGGTACGATTCGTTGTTGCGGGCCGGCAGGATTTCAGCACCCGTGCTGGTGCTCATTGCGGAGCACGATCGGATCATACCGCCGGAGCATTCGCTGAAACTGGCGCGCGCGATCGATCAGTCCCTGGTGCAAACCCGCATTATCGAAAACACCGACCATAACTCGATTGGAGCATCGCAGGACTACGCTCCTGCACTCAGGACATTCCTGAATGAGTCCCTGCCTCAATAACCAGCACCATGCGCATTCGGATATTTCCTGACCCGGCCGAGGACATGCATCGATGATCGCGAGTATTGCCGCTGATGCCGTCATGCTGTTGCATTTGCTGTTCGTGCTGTTTGTGGTATTCGGCGCACTATTGGTCATGCGATATCATTGGCTTGTTTTCCTGCATTTGCCGGCAGTCGCCTGGGGCGTATTCATCGAACTCAGCGGCGGCATTTGTCCTCTGACGTACGTCGAGAATGATTTGCGTCATCGTGCCGGGTCGACCGGACTGGAGACTGGATTTATTGAACATTACATTTATTCGCTTCTGTATCCCCCCGGCCTCACGCGCAACGTACAATTAATCCTGGCAGCACTTGTGCTTATCCTGAATGCCGCATTGTATGCGTGGATACTGGTCCGGCGGCGGTCGAAAAATGCCAACAGGGATGCAATAACAGGTGAGTGAGATGATTGACAGCGAAGGCGCGCGAACCGGCATTTTCTTTGGCGCGACGTCCGGTGTAATTACCACCATTGGTTTGATTGTCGGTCTGCATGCCGGTACGCAATCGCTTATTGCCGTGATCGGAGGAATCCTGGTTGTTGCAGTTGCCGACGCCATGTCCGACGCGCTCGGCATTCACATTGCCGAGGAGGCCAATCCCGACTCATCGCACCACCGTGTCTGGGCAGCGACTATCACGACTTTCCTCACGAAATTGACGGTTGCGCTGACCTTCGCCGTGCCCCTCATTTTGCTGCCGCTGGCCATTGCCGTACCCGTTGCTGTCGGTTGGGGCCTCCTGATCATCACATTGTTGAGCTATTATCTCGCTCGGTCGCAAAAGGTTGCGGTGCTGCCGGTGGTGGCCGAGCACGTGTTTATAACAATAGCCGTGGTCGTAATTGCGCATTACATCGGTGTTTGGGTGCAGATTACGTTCAGTTGAACGCACCGCATGGCGTGTAGGCCAGAGATGACGAGACGGAGAGGTTTGCGATGCTAGAGACGGCTGTTATCGCGGCGGCTACTTTTTTTGCAACCATCGGCCCGCTGGACGTTGCTGCGATGTTTGCGGTGATGACCGGTGAGTACTCTCCAAAGGAGCGCCGGCGCACGGCGATTCGTGGCACCGCCATCGCCACAGTCATTCTGCTGGTGTTTGCACTGCTCGGCGAAAGAATGCTCGCCGGACTCGGTATTTCCTTGCCTGCATTGCGCATCGCAGGCGGCATTCTGTTGCTCCTGATCGGCATCGAAATGGTGTTCGCGATGACCTCCGGCGCCCGGTCAACCACCGACGAAGAAGAAATCGAGGCCGCAACCCGTCAGGACATCGCGGTTTTTCCGTTAGCCACGCCGCTGATCGCAGGCCCGGGTGCGATGGGTGCGGCTATTCTGTTGATGGCCGATGCATCCGGTGAATGGCTTTTGCAGGTCGCCGTGGTCGGGGCACTTCTCGCGATGCTGTTGTTGACGCTGCTCGGCATGCTGCTGGCCTCCCAGTTACAACGATTGCTGGGCGTCACCGGCATGCAGGTTATCAGCCGCGTGTTCGGCGTGCTGCTGTCGGCACTTGCTGTACAGTTCATCCTCGACGGTATTGCACAGAGTGGATTACTGGGAGGTGCCGGATGACAGAAATTTCGTGGCAGGATTTCGAAATAGTGGTTTTGCGGGCCGGTACGATCGTGCGCGCTGACGATTTTCCCGAAGCCCGCAAACCAGCCTACCGGCTGACCATCGATTTCGGCGCCGAAATCGGTACGCGCAAGTCTTCCGCGCAGATTACGGACCTGTACACGCTGGACGAGCTGGTCGGCAAACAGGTTATTGCCGTGGTCAATTTCCCGCCGAAGCAGATCGGGCCGTTCCGTTCCGAATGCCTGGTGACCGGCCTCGTCCAGCAGGACGGCAGCGTTGTGTTGGCAGTGCCGGACAAGCCGGCCGCGAATGGCAGTCGGCTGGCGTAGCCACGAGGGTCGCAGCAGATGTCGGAACACAAAGCAACGATAGTCTGGGAGCGCGGAGAACAGGCCTTTTCAGACAACACTTACAGCCGCGGTCATCTGTGGAAATTTGATGGTGGGTTGACGGTTCCGGCTTCAGCCTCTCCGGACGTGGTTCCGCTGCCGATGTCGGTCGCGGAGAGTGTCGATCCCGAGGAGGCATTCGTCGCAGCCCTTTCAAGCTGTCATATGCTTACCTTCCTTGCCATCGCCGCAAAGCGCGGCTTTGTCATTGACAGTTATACTGATGCAGCTGTCGGGATGATGGGGAAAAATGCCGACGGGAAGATTGGCATCACCCAAGTTGTGCTGGCGCCCAAGATCAGCTTCGCCGGAAGCCGGATACCAACCTCCCAGCAGCTACACAAGTTGCACGACCAGGCGCATCACAATTGCTTTATCGCAAATTCTGTGACGACGGAGGTTGTTACGCGAGTCACTGTGTAACAGGCAACGCGACAAATGTCGGAAATCGAGGCAACATCTAACGATTGGCGAGAACTTCGCGAGTTCAAGGCGGTGGATCTTTCCGAGTCATTTGTCCTTTCGTGGCTCCTGGGCGGTGAGGTTCTGCGACTCGATATCGATCTGTGCCTGCTACCCAGTCACGTATTCTATGAATCTCCGCGACCGGCTGAAACAGCATGCTACCGAGCGGCCGTTTTGCAGTTCCCTGCCTGTACGTTGCTTCGGCGGCAGGACAATACTGCAGAACAAACAGCGGCGGAGGTTGCGGCAACGCTGGGGCACGGAAAAATCACCTATTTCCGCCGCGTGTCAGACGGGCGCTACGAGATTCACGGGCCCTTCGGAAAGGTGGAAATAGCAGCCGACCGACCGATCCTAAACATCAGGCAAACATTGTTGTGAGCGACGGGCGGCGCGGCCAAAATAAGGGAACGACGATGAACGCCGAAAACAAGATCGACTACATTGAAATACCGGCGAAAGATCCGGCCGCGGCATGGGCTTTTTTCAGCGCGCTCTGTGGCTGGGAATTTACTGATTATGGAGCGGACTACTGCAGTTTCAGTGATGGCCGCCTGAACGGCGGCTTTTACCGTTCCGAGCGCTCATCATCCGCCGAGGCCGGAGGGCCTCTCGTCGTGCTGTACCGTGCGGATCTGGAGCTCGCCTGCAAGCGCGTTTGCGAACTTGGCGGTACCATCTGTAAAGAGATCTTTGCGTTTCCAGGTGGACGGCGTTTTCATTTTCTGGACCCGAACGGTAACGAGTTTGCGGTCTGGAGCGAGAGGAGCAAGTAGCGATGCACGAAGAAATCACACACCCTTGTGTACAGCACAAGCTGGCTCTTATTCGCAACAAGGAAACCGGGCATAAGCTTTTTCGTGAATTGGCAAAGGAAATCACGATGTTTCTTTGCTACGAGGCGCTCAAGGAAGTAAACGTTACAAAAGTCACGGTCGAAACGCCGCTGGCACAGGCCAGTTGCCACAAGATCACGGAAGACCTGGTGGTTGTCCCGATATTGCGCGCCGGCGTTGGCATGCTGGAGGGGGTGCTGGAGCTGCTGCCTACGGCCCGCGTCGGGTTCGTCGGTATGTACCGGGATCCTGAGACCAAGCAGCCGGTCGCCTATTACAAGAGGTTGCCGCACGAATCCAGCAACGCACTGTATGTTCTCGTAGACCCGATGCTTGCGACCGGCGGCTCAACGGTTGCCACTATCGACTTGCTAAAAGCAAACGGCGCTACACGTATTGTTGTGGTCTGCATCGTGACCTGTCCCGAGGGCCTGCACAAAGTGGAGATTGCACATCCCGACGTCAAAATTTACACGGCAAGCATCGACGATCATCTGGATGAACGAAAATACATCGTTCCCGGGCTGGGAGACGCGGGCGACCGGCTTTTCGGCACCAGTTAAGACCCGGTTTTTGGTAGGATTCCACTGTGGCTGAACGGCCGTCGCTCAGGAGCTGAACGTTGGATTACGAGGTCGACTCATCCACTGGCGGCTACGACTCGACAGAACCGTACGATACGCCGTTCCTGGTCGCTGCATTGCTGGTATCCGTGGCGAAGGGCGACGGCACAATCTCGGACAGGGAAACCGACAAGATGTTGTCACTTGTCGGTGAAAACTTCGGCCTTTCGAGTGCCGGTTGTCTCGCGTTGTTGACCCGCGCAACGACAGAATGGGCGGAGAATGCCCAACTGGCCGATCGGTTACGGGAGTGCGGATCACAACTTCATGACAGCGAAAAAGTGGATATCGCCGTCATGCTCCTCAATGTTGTAGCGGCAGACGGCCGCAAAGATGCCTCGGACATGGAATATCTGCGGAAAGCAGGGGACATAATGGGGATTTCGCCGGATGGCATGCACCAGGCTTTTGACCGCTATTTCAGTGAAACGTGGACGTGACAGGCGGTAGTTAAGAAAACTGATCCGTAAAATCAATGATAGTTGATGGCGATATCGTCGACAGGCGGGGGACGTATGCGCGATACGATTTGCAAGACTGTAGTATTGCCAGCCAGCGCTGCAGAACTTTACGACATGTATATGGATCCGGATGTGCATGGCGAGATAACCGGCGCTCCGGCAAAAATCAGCGAAGAGGCTGGTTCGCCCTTTGAAGCGTTTGGTGGATTGATCAAGGGCACCACGCTTCAGGTCGTTAAACATCGCCTTATTGTGCAATCGTGGCGCAGCGTGAATTTTGCCAGGTCGGATGCCGATTCGACCCTGATCATCTCCTTTACGCCGGAGGACGCTGACGGCCGGATCGATCTCGTGCATCTGCACGTGCCGGCCAGTGATTTCCAGGGAGTTTCGGGCGGCTGGGAGTCGCGCTATTTTGCCCCGTGGCTCAGTTACCTGCAGTCGCGCGATGACCGTTAAGAAGTGGAAATATATTTATATTTCAAACATTTATTGATTTGTAGCCGGGCATGGCGCGCAGCCCGGCGGGGCCGCACCATATTTTGATTTGCACTATGCCGTGACCCGCGTACCATACCGTTCCTC
>CAZSDL010000011.1:0-35798 GCA_964605635.1 uncultured Woeseiaceae bacterium | reverse complement strand
ACGTTTCCGGCACTCGGTCGGTTCATCTATGTAACCAGTGTGTACGATATAGCAATACCTTCCATACTAAAATGCGCCCTTCCGTGAGTGCGCATTCATTTTACCGTCCGGTCGAACAATAGCGCGCGGTGCTCAGCTCAACAGTAAGATGGCAGATAGCCGAGATTCTCGAGTAGCCTAAGAAATGGACGCCCAGACATTCTGGGCGAATGAAAGTCCGGAAGGTCATACTCATCCTTAAGAAGGATGGCTGGATTATGCAAAGAACCCGGGGCAGTCATCGTCAATTCAGGCACCCAGTGAAGCGGGGTACGGTCACGGTGTCCGGGAAGCCGAGCCTGGATCTTCCGCCCGGCACCCTTGGCAGTATCCTGAAGCAAGCTGGGCTAAAATGGCCGCTATGAAGTATCTTGTCGTACTCGAGCAGGGCAGCAACGGATTTGGTGCCTATGTGCCCGACCTACCCGGGTGTGTGGCTGCGGCGGAGACACGAGCCGAGGTCGTTGGTCTGATTCGTGACGCGATCGAGTTCCATATTGAAGGCCTACGCCAAGCCGGGGACCCTGTGCCTCAGCCGACCTCCCAAGGCGAAATCGTCGATGTTCAAGCCGCCTAACGCGGCGCTGCAGACTTACAAAGGCAAGCTGTCATGCCCTTTGCAATCGCAAAAGGCACGCCATCTTGCCTTTGCCGCTGAGCTTGATAGTTAGGCAGCCTTGCCGGAAAGGCCGTGAAATTTGAGATAGTTGGCAAAATTGAGGAACAGGAGACCTTTGCCTCAGGCAATGCGATTCGTGAGATTGCGAGGTTACGACGCATTTATGGTAAAGGCAGGTGGCGAAAACGTAAGGGGTTCGCCACTATTCGCTTCGAAGATGGTTCGATCCGGCGGGCTGAGATACACTGGTACGAAGCAATGGGTATTGGTAAGAAAGAATTAAAGATCAAGCACCTACTCGACTAGGTCACTTAATATGAGTAACGCACATTTAGTTATTTGCATTGATAACTCTGAGTATCCTGCGTCCCTTGAGAAGCGAAAAATCTACCTAAAAATAGAGGATGTCGATGCTGCAAAGCACGGGCAGATCAGAGTCATTGATGAATCTGGGGAAGACTACCTTTATCCGAAGGAGTGCTTCGTCGATGCGAACCTTCCGAAAGACACCCACGCGGCGGTGGTTAAGGCTGCCTAACACGGCGCTGCAGCCGGACACAGGGAAGCTGTCATGCCTTTATGCATTTGCAAAAGTCACGCCATCTTGCCTTTGCCGCTGAGCTTGGTCGTTAGGCGGCAATTAGCGCAGATTTAAGCGTAGCCAAAACAAGCATCGCCCGCCCACCGTGGGCGAATGAAAGTACGAGCGGTACTGCAGGTCTTGAGAGCCGACGGCTGGGTTGAAGTGACCCGCCGCGGGAGCCATCGGCAGTTGAAGCATCCGACCAAGCAAGGACGCGTAACGGTGCCAGGCAAGCCATCCGACAACTTGGCACCCGGGACACTCTTGTTGCGTGGTGCGCAACACGCTATACTCTGCGGGTGATCAAGTCTTTCCGCCATAAGGGGCTAAAGCGGTACTACGAAACCGGGAAAAAGTCAGGAATCCAAGCTAGTCAGGCCGGCCGGCTCAGATTGCAGCTGTCGGCACTGGATACTGCGCAGGCAATTGAGGATATGGATGTTCCTGGATACCAGCTTCACCCCCTTAAAGGAAAACTGAAGGGACGGTGGTCGATCTGGGTCAACGGTAACTGGCGACTGACCTTTAATTTTATTGATGGCAACGTGCATGTTTTGGATTACGAGGATTATCACAAATGACTATGCATAGTCCGCCGCATCCCGGCGAGTTCATCCGGGAGACTTATATCGAGCCTTTCGATATCAGTATCCGCTCTCTTGCGGAGAGCCTTGGCGTTGCTCCGTCTACCCTTGCTCGTATCGTGGCTGAGCGCAGTGCAATAAGTCCTGAGATGGCTCTGCGTTTGTCTAAGGCACTTGGCCGTTCTCCGGAGAGCTGGCTGGCTATGCAGCACAATTACGATTTGTGGGTGGCAAAAAATTCAGCAGATCTTTCACATGTGCAGAAAATCCACTTTGAAGCTGCATAGAGGAGCAGCCTAACTATGTGTTGCACCCGGCAATTGACCCAGCCCGCCTTGCGGTACCGCTCCACGCGGTCTGCGTCAAGTGCGGGTGAGCTTAGACGTTAGACGGCCATTCTGGAGCCTGCTCATGGACTAGCGCAAAGCGATCGAACGCTATTACCGCGCGTACCGGGACCGCGACACGCAGATTGTGTCTATTTTGAAGGAAGCGGAAGCCGGTCAGCCGGTGAAAGAGATCTGCCGGAAGTACGGCATCAGCTCGGCGTGCTACTACCAGTGGAAGTCGAGGTTTGGCGGATTGAGCGTGTCGGAACTGAAGCGCAATCGAGAGCTCGAGGCCGAGAATGCGAAGCTCAAGCGGATGTACGCCGATCTGACGCTGGAGAATACGGCGCTGAAGGATCTGATCGAAAAAGAGCTCTAAGGCCGCCTGAGAAGCGGGCGGCTATTGAATATTTGATCGAGACCCATGCGCTTTCGATCCGCAAGGCCTGTCAGACAATGGTCTGTCGCGATCGGCGTGGTATCGGCCGCTGGTCGACTGGCTCGAGCGGGATCGGTCGCTTGCCGAGGTGCTGAGTGTGTTGGCCGTGGCTGCTCCGGAATCAGTCCAGATTCGCCATGCATCGCCCCGTATAGGCTTCCCTATGTACTATGGGCCCGAGTTCCTCGGAGAAGCCTTCTCGGCTGGTGTGCGGCCAATGGCATTCTGATCAACTACATCGAGCCGGGAAAACCGAACCAAAACGGGTTTATCGAACGCTTCAATCGCTCGTATCGCGAAGAGGTGCTCGACACATGGCTGTTCCGAACGCTCGACGAAGTTCGCGAGCTTACTTGGGCCTGGATGCTCGAGTACAACGAGGAGAGAGATCACGACGGGCTGACTCCCGTCGAAGCCCTGCAACAGGCCAGAGTCTCTACTTTCGAGTTGTCCACTTGACAGGGATGCTTACGGATGGACAGCGGGAACGTGTCGAAAATGCCGCGGTCTTGCAGGGCCATCGGCATGATCGTCGCACGAGTTCAGGATTGGAAGGTGGATATTGGCTATGTTTTCTTGGCCGCAAGCACTGGAATCGGGGATACATGCTGGATAATGCTGCCGAATCGATCGAGCGAACCTCGGGACTGTTATATTTATGGGCGGGCTCGCTAAAAGGAGTCTGACCGTTTTTTACGGACTTCCCGAACCAGAAGGCGAGAGCTGCTACAACGATTTCTTTCTGACAGAACGATACCAATACATCCATTCCAACTATTTAAGACGGGGAACTTACATGAATTCGATGAGAGAGACGGCCGAGCGATTTTTTGATGCCTGCGAGACTGGAAAGGGATGGGCAGTCTGCCGGGAATTCTGCGACCCTAGCGCCACCTTCTCCGCCCAAGCGGGAGCACTCGCCGATGTCGACACCGTGGAGGGGTACACGGAGTGGATGAAAGGGCTCTTCACACCTGTGCCTGACGCTAGTTACGAAATTCGCTCGTTCGCCGTGGATGAAGCCCGCAACAACGTGATCGGGTACGCCATCTTTCGAGGTACCCATACCGCCGATGGTGGCCCGGTACCACCCACGGGAAAGAGCGTGGAGGCAGATTACGTGTATGTTATGGAATTCGATGGCGATCGAATCTGCCGTCTGACGAAAATCTGGAATGATGGATACAGCTTAGCGCAACTGGGCTGGGCATAGACCCGTCGCAAAAAAAGCGGTCAGACCGATTTGTCTTCGAAAAAATTTGGTCTGACCCTTCTTTACGCCAGCGTCGTTCTTCCTGTCCTAGTCGTTTTCGTGATTGTTATCGGACAAAAACGTGCAACGAATAAGGCGGATGCCCAGCTTGCGACACTTGTTCAAAGCTTGCCGCACCCAGCTAAAGACACTGTCGATTTCGATACTCTTGCGAGCCTGCCGACGCCGGTTTCCCGCTATTTCAGGCACGTCCTCACAGACGCGCAGGAGTTGATAAGCACGGCGACGCTGCAGCAATCGGGTCTGGTGCGAACCAGTACCACGACCGACACCTGGACCGAGTTTACCGCGCGTCACGTCATTGCGCCGCCGGTCACGGGTTTTGTTTGGAATGCAAAGGTTGCAACGCCTTTGGCCACGCATGTTCGTGTGATCGACAGCTATATTGCAGGAGTCGGCGGGGGCAGGCTTACCCTCTTGTCAGCTCTTACCGTTGCCGCAGAGGCGGGCGAGCCGGAACTGAACTCAGGGGCATTGCACCGTTACCTGGCCGAGGCCGTGTGGTATCCGACAGCGCTATTGCCGCAGAGTGGCGTTACGTGGAGCCCTGTCAACGACCGCGCGGCAATCGCTACAGTCACTGACCGGGGTACAACAGTGTCGCTGGAATTTCGCTTTAACGACATCGGTGAAGTAGTCGGGATCTACAGTTCTGGTCGCTTCCAGCGTCATGAGCAGAATTACAGGCAAGTTCCCTGGGAAGGACACTTTCGCGACTACCAGTTGCGAGGAGGTATGCGTGTGCCGAGCTACGGCGAAGTGGGCTGGTATGAAAACGAAACTCTGGAGCTGGTCTGGAAAGGAAACCTGGTCGATGTGCAGTATCAGTTTACTTCGGAGTCTGTGAGCACCCGATGACAACGAGTAGGCGGCAGGCGCGGTTCGAAAGCTCCGATGGCTTGATATAGAATTCGCGAATCACCGAATTTCGAGGATCTTCCTATGCGTTATCTCCTGACCGCCCTACTGCTGGCGGTGATGCTTGGCGCTTGCGGCGACCGCAGCGCAGACGAATCTGCCGTGCCGGCAATGACAACCGGGCAAGCCGGCATGACTGCGACCGCGGAGTCCGAAGCCGAGACAGCGCGACTGAATGATTGGTTTGCGGCGCGCTGGGAAGAGGAGCTTGCCTACAGCCCTATCCGCAAGACCTTCCTCGGCCGGAAAGACGATTACGACAGGATTGACGATTTGTCCGAACGCGGCGAAGACGAGCAGCTCGCCTGGCGGCGACGCACGACTGCCGAATTGCAGGAGTCATTCGACTACGAGCGCCTGACGGACGAGGCAAAGATGTCCTACGACGTCTGGATCTATGAGCTCGAACGCGCGGAGCGCGCGCTGCCCTTCCGCCGTCACAGCTACGTGTTTACGCAAATGCAAGGGGCGCAAGCCTTCCTGCCGCAGTTCCTCATCGCCTTCCACAAGGTAGAGGAGCCGGCTGACATGGAGGCGTACGTCACCCGCATCGCCGGCATCTCGCGAGGCCTCGAGCAGCTTTTGGAGCGTGCACAACTCGCTGCGGAAGAAGGTATCCGGCCGCCGCAATTCGCGTATGAGGGCGTGCTGCAACAGTCACGCGGCCTTGTTCAGGGCGTGCCATTCGAGGGTGAGGGCGACGCCCCACTGTGGGCGGACGCGAACGCCAAGATCGACGCGTTGCAAGAGGCCGGCAAAATCGATGAGGAAAAAGCGAATGAACTCCGCGATGCCACGCGCCAGGCACTCCTCGAAAGTTTCAAGCCTTCCTATGACGCGCTGATCGGCTGGTTCGAGTCCGATCTGCCGAATGCAGACGCCGAGGCCTCCGGCGTCGGTGCTCTTCCGCGCGGGCTTGAGTTCTACAACGAACGGCTGGCTTTTTCGACGACGACCAACCTGACCGCCGATGAGGTCCACGACTACGGCCTTGCAGAGGTGGCACGCATCCAGGCCGAAATGGAAGCGATCAAAAAGAGCCTCGGCTTTGAAGGAACGTTGCAGGAATTCTTCGTATTCCTGCGCGAAGATCCGCAGTTCTTTTTTCCGGATACAGACGAGGGCCGCGAAGGCTACCTGCAGGCGGCGCGCGATCATATCGACGTGCTCACTGCCCGCTTGCCGGACTACTTCGGCATTCTCCCCAAGGCAACCCTGGAGGTGAAGCGCGTCGAGCCGTTTCGCGAGCAGCCGGGGGCGGCACAGCATTATTTCCCGGGCACTCCTGATGGATCGCGCGGCGGCATTTACTATGCGCATCTCTCGGACATGAGTGCGATGCCGAAACACCAGCTCGAGGTCATTGCCTATCACGAGGGCAACCCGGGCCATCACATGCAGATTTCGATCGCACAGGAACTGGAAGGCGTGCCGAAATTCCGCACGCAGAGTTTCTTCACCGCCTATATCGAAGGTTGGGGGCTTTATGCCGAACAGCTGGCGAAGGAAATGGGCGCGTACGAGGACCCGTACTCGGAATTCGGGCGGCTCTCGAGCGAGATCTGGCGGGCCATTCGGCTTGTGGTAGATACCGGCCTGCACGCGAAAGGCTGGAGCGAGCAGGAAGCGGTCGACTACTTTCGCGCGAATTCATCCAGCGCCGAAGGTGCGATTCGCTCGGAAGTGCAGCGTTATCTCGTCATACCCGGACAAGCGACGGCATACAAGATCGGTATGATGAAAATCCTCGAGCTGCGCGAGAAAGCGAAGGCCGAACTCGGTGACCGTTTTGATATCAGAGGCTTCCACGACACGGTGCTGGGTGGGGGGGGACTGCCACTCGAGATCCTCGAGCGCCGCGTCGATGCATGGGTGGCGAGCCGCAAGGCAGGCTGATATCCGCAACAGGACCAGGTGAAAACTGGCGCGTGAGGCGCCAATAGGGCTAGGATAAGCTCATGCGCGCATTTCTCCTGCATCTCGTTCTTACTGCCGTGGCCTTGCTCATCGTTGCGAACTTAGTGAGCGGCGTTCACGTGGGCGGTTTCCTGCCGGCCCTGATCGGTGCCCTGATCCTCGGTGTAGTCAACGCCTTCGTGCGGCCAATCATGATTGTACTGACGCTTCCGCTGACCGTCGTGACACTCGGTCTGTTCCTGTTCGTGGTCAATGCCCTGATGTTCTGGCTCGCCGCCGCATTGGTACCCGGCTTTCAGATCGGTGGCTTTGGTGCGGCACTGTTGGGCAGCCTGTTGCTGACGGTATTGAACCTGCTTATCGACCGGGTGGCGCCGAAGGATTGATTAACTTAAACGTACGGCGATATGGAACTGCCATCGCCGGCGTTGATCGGAGAACCAATACGCGACAGCGGTGCGTGGCTCACAAACGCATGCGCGCACCGGCCGAATCGTACGCCGGTTCCGCCAGTATCCGAGCGGGCACAAACTGCCCAAGCAACTCGACCTCTATGGTGGCGTCAGCACGTACCAGGGACGCAGGTATATAGCCCAGCGCCATGCTTTTACGCACGTAATGAGCATAGCCGCCAGAGGTGAGGAATCCGACACATTCGCCATTGTGAAACACCGGTTCGTCGCGGTGTGCATCAATACCGATATCCTCGATTTCGAGAACGACCAGGCTTTTTGCAACACCGCGTTGGCGTTCGGCACGAGCAGCCGATTTCCCGACGAACTCGGCGGGTTTGTTTACGCACACAAACCTGTCTAAACCGGATTCGGCCGCAGTGAAGTCCGGACGATAGTCAAGGGTCCACACGCCCCAGCTTTTTTCCAGGCGCATCGACATCAGGGCACGGGCACCAAACAGCCTGAGATCAAGATCCTGCCCTTCGCGCTCAATCGCTGCAAACAACGTCCGCTGGAATTGCGGTTCGCAATACAGTTCATAGCCCAGTTCCCCCGTAAACGATATGCGCGCCGCAAGACATGGAACGAGTGCGACGGTCAAGCGGCGAAAATCAAGAAATTTGAATGTCTCATTCGATACATCCTCGCGGGTTAGCTGAGCAAGAAGTGTGCGAGCCTGCGGGCCGGCGATGGCTATTCCGTGCAAGGAGTCAGAAACATTACGGTAGCTTACTCCGCTCTCGGGCAGGTGTGACTCAAACCAGCGTTGATGCATTTGTTGAGCGGCACCCGATCCGAATACGTAAAAGCTTTGGTCGTCAAGGCACGCGACAGTCAGATCACCATACAGACGACCTTTTGGCGTGAGCATTGGCGTAAGAGTCAAGCGCTCAGGACCCGGCAAAAAGTTTGCAACGAGCCTGTCGATCCAGGCCGCGGCCCCAGGCCCGCTGATCAGGTGTTTGCCAAAGTTGGCGATCTCAAGTGCCCCAACATTGTCTCGCACAGCGCGCACTTCCTCCGCGACATATTCAAAGGCATTTGATCGCCGAAACGTCGGCGTCTCTTTCGCATCGGTTCCGGGAGGAGCAAACCACAAGGCATGTTCAAGTCCGAAAGAAGCACCCATAACAGCGCCTCGCTGGACCAAAGCATCGTAAAGGGACGTAGTTTTCTGCGGGCGCGCAGCCGGGAGCTCCTCATTCGGATAGGTAATCATGAATCGTCGTGAGTAATTTTCGGCGGATTTCACTCGGCCGTAATCGCGTGTTGCAAACTGCCCGAAGCGTGCTATGTCCATGCCCCATACGTCAATTTGTGGTTCACCGTCGACCATCCACTCGGCCAGGCACAAACCGACGCCACCACCTTGGCAAAAGCCGGCCATGACACCCACAGCCACCCAGTAATTGCGCAGGCCTGGTACCGGTCCGATCAACGGATTGCCGTCCGGGCCAAAGGTAAATGGACCGTTGACTTCTTTCTTTATGCCGACTCGTGCAAGTGCCGGCATCCTTTCGAATGCAATCTCTAGTCGATCGGCAATTCGCTCCAAATCCGGTTGCAGCAGCTCATAGCCAAAGTCGGGTGGCGTTCCATCCACTGCCCAAGGTTGGCAACCGAGCTCATAAGTACCCAGCAACAGCCCATCGTGCTCCTGCCTGGTATAGATATTGCCTTCGTAGTCGATGGTGACCGCCACCTCCTTGCCGTGCGCCATAATCTCCGGAATTGCATCGGTGATCAGGTAGTGATGCTCCATCGGCTGCACCGGAATCTCAATGCCGGCCAGCCGCCCGACTTCCCGCGCCCAAAGCCCTGCCGCATTTACCACGTGCTCCGCATGCACTGTACCCTCAGCGGTAACGACGTCCCATCCGCCATCAGTGCGCGGGCGTGTCTGGAGCACGGCTGACTTCTGCACAATTTGCGCCCCATAGTGGCGCGCTGCCTTTGCAAAGGCATGAGTAACCCCGGAAGGATCAACGTGCCCGTCGACCGGCTCGAAAAGCGCCCCCAAATACTTGTCGGGATTGATCAGAGGATTCAGATCGGCAGCTTCGCGAAGCGAAATGAAATCCGTATCGAGGCCCATATATCTGGCTTTGGCACGTTCCTGTCGCAAATAGTCGAGTCGCTCCGGTGTGGAGGCGAGATAGATCCCGCCTGGACGATGAATTCCGCAGTTTTGTCCAGACAGTGCCTCTATCTCTGCATACAGTTCGATTGTGTACTCTTGTAGGCGTGCAATGTTCGGATCGGAATTGATCGTGTGGATTACTCCGGCGGCATGCCAGGTTGAACCACAGGTCAGAGTGTCTCGTTCTATAAGCAGCACGTCATGCCAGCCAGCTTTCGCAAGGTGATACAGGATGCTGCATCCGACTACACCGCCGCCGATAACGACGACCTGCGCGTGTGATTTAAAACCGGTCATTTCGCCTAGTACCACATGTCGGGCATCGACTCCTTGCGTTTCGAGATGAACGTGAGCAGCGATTCATCGACTGCCGGGTCAAGGGGAGGGCTTTCATAGTCCCGCAGTTGCTTCTTCCACAGAGCGAATGCGCGGCTCACAGCATCTTTCTCCCCTTCCTGTGCCCATTGCTCGAAGGAGTTGCTGTCTGCGATGGACGACTCGTAGTACGCGTTTTTACAATTGGCAAGCGTGTGCGCAGCCCCAAGAAAATGCTCACCGTGGCCAGTTTGGCGATAGGCCTCCATCGCGAAAGCGTTATCGTCAAGGCTCAGCCCGGTGAGCAGCTTTGCCATCATACCCAGCCTGTCGGCGTCCAAAACGAATTTTTCGTAGCCCATGGTGAGTCCGCCTTCGAGCCAACCGGCGGCATGCAACACGAAGTTTGTGCCCGCCAGCAACGCGGGCATGAGTGCATCGGCACTCTCCTGGGCAGCCTGCGCGTCACAGATTTTTGATGACGTAAAAGAACCGCCGCAGCGCAGCGGAACACCAAGTCGCCGCGCCAGTTGTCCGACAGCCATATAGGCAAGCGCTGCCTCCGGTTGACCAAATGTTGGTGCGCCGGAACGCAGTGACATTGTGCTAAGAAAGTTTCCATAGATCACTGGAACTCCAGGGCGCACTAGCTGAGTTAGCGCAACGCCGACCATTGATTCCGCATGTGCCTGGGCAATACATCCAGCTGGCGTTACGGGTCCCATCGCACCGCCGAGAATGAACGGGCAAATGATCATGCCCTGACCAGCGGCCGCATAGGTGCGGATAACCTGTGAGACCACCCCGTCATATACCAAAGGAGAGTTAACATTGATATTGCCCATAATCACGCAATTCTTGTCGACGAAGTCGACACCAAACAACAGTCGACACATCTCGATTGAGTCGAGAGCTCGTTCGACATTGATAATGCCACCAAGGAACGGCTTATCGGACCAGCGCATGTGCGCGTACACCATATCGAGATGACGTTTGTTAACTGGTAAATCGACAGGTTCGCACACTGTGCCACCAGAGACATGCAGGTGTTCGTTCAGGTAGGCCAACCTGACAAAATTGACGAAGTCCTGGAGAGAAGCATAGCGGCGGCCACCTTCAAGATCGCGGACGAAAGGTGATCCGTAGGCAGGAGCAAAGACTGTATGTTGGCCGCCGATACGTACGGAGCGGCCCGGGTTCCTGGCCACGTGTATGAACTCTTTCGGGGTAGTTCGTTGCACAATGGCTTTGGCCAGACCCGGCTCCAGGCGGATTCGTTCGCCTTGCACGTCCGCGCCGGCGTCACGAAACAGTCGCAAGGCTTCGGGATCACCGCGAAACTCCACGCCGTACTCGGCGAGGATTCGATCGGCGTGGTGTTCGATGCGGTCCAAGCCCTCCTCGTCAAGCAGATTAAAAGTCGGGATGCGGCGGGTGACATACGCCGGCGTCGATGCTTTTGAAGTTATCGAAGTCTGACGCCCCCGGCGACCGGATGGGCGACTTATCGTAGGCTGCCCTGTGTCCGTCATGTAAAAATCCTGCCACTCAGGGGGTATGAATTTAAAGGATTACTTGCCATTATTCTCGTAAGTCTTGATGTCGATCGTTCGAAAAATTTTAATTCGACACTTCGGTTTTGGATGATGCGCTACAAATTAAACGAATAATCAACAGCGACAACACGATGTCTCACATCAGAAAATAGGCGGCAAGCTCATGCCAGTCAAGCGCCGGTTACTTATCAATTATAAAGTGTTTCTTCCCCCAGCATTGTTATTGCTGATCGCTGTCATTTTCGGTTTCGTAAATCCACAGGCATTCAGTGCGTCAGCTACAGCCGCGCTCGAGTTTACCTTGCAATACTTTGGCTGGTTTTACTCCGTCGGTGCAACGTTTCTGCTTGGCTTCTGTTTGTGGGCATGCTTCAGTAAGTACGGCACTATCAGATTTGGTGGGCCGAACGCGAAACCTGAAATATCGGTCTTCAACTGGTGGGCGATATCTTTATGTGCCGGCATTGCCATTGGAATTGTATTTTTCGGCGTTGCCGAGCCGATGGCCCACTACAATTCGCCGCCGCCTTTTCTTGATCTGATTCCCAAATCATCCGCAGCTGCTGAGCATTCTTTACGATATGCATTCTTCCATTGGACATTTCATGCGTATGGAATTTATGTCAGCGTTGCACTTTGCATTGCGTTTGCATATTACAACTGCAACAGGCCCTTTAAAGTAAGTTCTGCACTGTACCCGGTGATCGGCAACAGAATATACGGAAACTGGGGGGCATTCATCGACGGCCTCGCAATTTTTGCGATTGTAGGCGGTGTCGGCACATCTATGGGTTTTGGAATCCTGCAAATAGGCAGTGGAATGGAGTACCTCTGGGACATAGAACCAACCGGAGTGCTCTGGCTAGGTATTATTCTATCCCTGACGGCAGCATTTACGGTGTCAAGCTATACCGGTCTTCAGAATGGGATCCGATATCTGAGTGAGAAAAATGTTTATCTCTTCTTTCTGTTGATGGGCTTTATCTTCGTTTTCGGCCCTACCATTTTTATTCTTGAGAATACGGTTGCCAGCATCGGTGATTACCTGGCAAATGTCGTCTCGATGTCCCTGTACACAGAGCCCCTGGGTGATAGTGCCTGGTTGGGAACCTGGAGCGTATTCTATTGGGCATGGTGGCTTGCCTTCGCCCCGGTTGTGGGCTTGTTTCTGGTGCGATTGGCCTATGGCAGGACTGTACGTCAATTCGTTCTGGTGACACTCTTTGGTCCTGCGTTATTCGGGATTTTGTGGTTTGGAGTTTTCGGCAGTGCAAGCATTTATCTGGATCACTTCGAAGGTGCTGGAATTTCTGAAGTAATTGCTGCGTATGGGAATGAGGTCTCCATGTACGCGCTGTTTCAGCAGTTTCCTTTTTCGGGCATCACAATCATCCTGGTGGCCGTGGCTATCGCCGTCTCCTTTATCACACTAGCCGACTCCATGACGTCGACAATTGCCGGTTTAACGACTGCCGGTTTCGGAGAATCCGGAAACAAGCTGGAAGCGCCGCCCAGCATGAAGGTATTTTGGGGTTTCATGGTAGGCGTTTTATCCTGGGTGCTCCTCATCAGCGGCGGGGTGGCAGCGCTGCAGGCATCGGCGATCGTCTGTGGCGCCCCGATCCTGGTACTACTCCTTTTGATGTCGGCGGGATTCATTAAATCGATGCTGGGCCAAGAGGAGTGCAATCGGGAACCTGGTTCCTGACAAATTTGTCGTTTTTGGTCAATCGGGCGTCGGAATGGTCCATGCAGACCCATCCGATCGGAACCACACTAATCCAATGGCGTGTTGCGTGGCCAGAAGTGTCTTGCGGCCTGCATCAACCTTTCCGGGAGATTGAGCATGTCCGAGCAACCTGTACGGCGCAGAACAGGTGGCAGAAACCTGAAGCACGCTGCCCGGCAACAGATACAGGCCGGTGGCTCGGCATTTATCGAGCGTAAAATCCCTTGTTTCGAGCTGCTGGATGAGGAAAGTCTGGCGCTCATTGAGCGCAATGCTGACACTGTTTTGGAGGAAATCGGAATTGACTTTCGCGATTTTCCGCTGGCGCTCGACCTGTTCAAAGGTGCCGGTGCGCAGGTAGAGGGTGAGCGCGTCCGATTTCCCCGCGGCCTTTGCCGTTCAATTATCCGGAGTTCGGCACCTGCAGAGTTCATTCAGCATGCGCGCAATCCGGCGCGCACCGTAATCATCGGTGGCAACCGTACCGTCCTGGCACCGGCCTATGGGTCGCCTTTTGTTCGAGACCTGGATAACGGACGTCGCTACGCAACGATTGAAGATTTTCGAAACTTTGTGAAACTGACCTATCTGAGCACAGGTTTACATCATTCTGGTGGCACCGTGTGCGAGCCGGTAGACATACCAGTAAACAAGCGTCATCTCGACATGATTTATAGCCACCTCAAGTATTCGGACAAGGCATTCATGGGGTCGGTTACTGCGCCTGAGAGAGCTCAGGATACAATCGATATGGCGAAAATTGTTTTTGGCGCTGATTTTGTCGAAGAAAACACCGTCATCACCAGTTTGATCAATGCGAATTCGCCGCTGACATACGATGCCACCATGCTGGGTGCGGCGACGGTTTATGCTCGACATAATCAAGCCACGGTTATTTCACCGTTTCTGTTAGCCGGTGCTATGTCGCCGGTTACCGTAGTCGGCACGGCCACTCAGATTCTCGCCGAGGCCCTTGCAGGCATGACCTTTGTGCAACTTGTTCGCCCGGGTGCCCCGGTTGTTTTCGGCAACTTCGCAAGTTCGATCTCAATGCAATCCGGTGCGCCGACTTTTGGTACACCGGAGCCGACGCTTGTCCTGTACATAACTGCTGCACTTGCGCGCAGGCTCGGCGTGCCGTTTAGGAGCGGTGGGGGACTATGCGCTTCAAAAATTCCAGATGCGCAGGCGGCGTACGAATCCGCAAATATGTTGCAGGCCGCAACGCTGGCTGGTGTCAACTTCATGCTGCATACCGCTGGCTGGCTGGAAGGCGGGCTTGCAATGGGCTATGAAAAATTCGTCATGGATGCCGACCAGGCCAACATGATGGCTATTATCCTGGGCGGTGTCGATTTTTCGGAGAACGGCCAGGCAATGGAGGCACTGCACGAGGTGGGCCCTGGAGCACATTTTCTCGGCGCAACGCACACGCGGAAAAATTTCGAACGAGCGTTCTATCGCTCGCCCCTCGCGGACAATAACAGCTTTGAGCAATGGCAGCAGGAAGGATCACAGGATGCGGCGCAACGTGCGAACAAAATATGGAAGCGCATGCTCGACTCGTATGAAGCACCGCCGCTGGACCCTTCGATCGACGAGGCGTTGCTTGATTTTGTCGCGCGCAGAAAATCCGCCTGCCCCGATCAGCACTACTAGGCAATTCGACAGCCTGAGATAATCTGGGAGCTATTCCTTATGGTTGCAATTGTTAATCCCGGCGACGCCACCGGTGAAGAGGAATTTATCCTCGGAGACCTGTCGGATGCTGACTTGCTGAGTCAGATGCATGATGATCTTTATGATGGCATGAAAGCAGAAATCGAAGAGGGCACAGGAATCTTGCTTCAGCGCGGCTGGTCGGCGGAGAAGGTGCTAAACGACGCGCTTGTCGACGGAATGAAGATTGTCGGCGTAGATTTTCGAGATGGCATTCTGTTTGTTCCGGAGGTATTGCTCGCAGCAAACGCGATGAAAGGCGGCATGGAGATTCTTCGGCCACTACTTGCCGAAACAGGTGTTCAGCCGATCGGAAAAATGGTTATAGGGACAGTCAAGGGCGACATCCACGACATTGGCAAAAATCTTGTTGCTATGATGATGGAGGGGGCAGGATTCGAGGTCATCGATATCGGCATAAACAATGCGGTCGAGGACTATCTGGCTGCGCTGGAAAAACACAGTGCCGATATATTGGGCATGTCGGCGCTCCTGACAACCACCATGCCGTACATGAAGGTTGTTATCGATGAGTTGGTCGCAAGGGGCATTCGCAACGACTACATTGTCCTCGTGGGTGGAGCTCCGCTTAGTGAGGAATTTGGTGCGGCCGTTGGGGCGGATGCCTACTGTCGCGATGCGTCACAAGCAGCCGCTACGGCCACGCGCCTGGTGCAAGAGCGTCGTGCGGGTGTTCATGCCGAGACCTGAGTATCGTGCCGCCCGACTTGAGTGGCACAGTCATTTATCGCAGGGAACGCAACTTTCATGAAGTCTCATGCTCAGGTAGTAGTAATTGGCGGCGGCGTGGTCGGAGTCTCGACTGCCTATCACCTGGTAAAGAAAGGCTGGAACGATGTCTTGCTGGTGGAACGACGCGAGTTGACGTCCGGTTCTACCTGGCATGCCGCAGGTCTTTTGCCACTCTTTAATATGAGTTACTCGGTCGGGCAGATTCACAAGTACTCCGTCGCGCTGTACAAAAAACTGCAGGAAGAAACGGGCCAGGACGTCGGTTTGCGCCAGGTCGGCAACATCCGCCTTGCGACGAACGAGGATCGCATGGATGAGTACCGCCAGTACGCGGGCGTTGCCCGCACCATCGGCGTCAATGTTGAGTTCCTGACGCCTGCCGAAGTGCAGGCAATCTGGCCACTGGCCGTAACAGAAGGTCTGGTCGGCGCGATGCGACATCCGGACGACGGCTACATCCAGCCGGCCGACCTGACCCAGGCGCTCGCAAAAGGCGCACGCGACGGCGGGGCGAAGATTCATCGCAACACGACCGTCATCGCCATCGAGCAGAAATCGAACGACGAATGGATTGTGAAAACCGACAAGGGCGACATCACCTGTGAGCACGTCGTCTCTGCGACCGGCAATTTCGCGCGCCGGACCGGCGCGATGGTCGGGCTCGACATTCCGGTTATCCCTGTCGAGCACCAGTTCATCGTGACCGAGCCGCATGCGGAAATCCTGCATCGACAGGAGCAGGGCTTGCCCGAGATGGGCGTGCTGCGCGAGTCCGACGGCTCATGGTACATGCGCGAGGAGCGCGGCGGACTGTTGCTCGGCCCGTACGAGAAGGGCGCACCGGCCTGTTACGTCGACGGTCCGTCGGAAGATTCCGAGTACGAATTATTCCCCGACGACATCGACCGGCTGATGCCGCACATCGAATCGGCAATCCGGCGCGTGCCCATATTTGCCGATGCCGGGGTGAAAGAGGTTTACAACGGCGCCATTGCGTACACGCCGGATGGCAGTCCGATTGTCGGGCCCGCCTGGGGCAAGCGGAATTTCTGGCTCAACGAAGGCCACAGCTTTGGCATAACGGCTGCCGGAGGCGCCGGCTGGCAACTGGCGGAATGGATTGTCGAGGGCGAACCCTCCATCGACATGCTGGGCGTCGACCCGCGCCGCTTCGGCGATTACGCCAGCAAAGCCTACCTGCGCAAAAAGAACGAAGAAGCCTACGCGAACGTTTTTACCATTCATTACCCGGACGAGGAACGTGAAGCAGGGCGGCCGCTGCGCACGGCGCCGTGTTACGGGCGTATGCAGGAGCGCGGTGCCGTCTTTGGCCAGAAATTCGGCTGGGAGCGGCCGAACTGGTTTGCGCCGGAGGGCGTGCCGCAAAAGGATCACTGGTCGTTTCGTCGTTCGAAATGGTTCCCGCACGTCGGGGATGAATGCCTCAATGTGATGGAGAACGTCGGGCTGCTGGACATGACGGCGTTCGCGAAAGCGCGGATATCGGGTCCTGGCGCCGAAGCATTTCTCGATCGGCTGGTCGCGAACCGTTTGCCGAAAAAGATCGGGCGTGTTGCGCTGTGCCATGCGCTGGCCGACGGTGGCGGCGTGCATTCGGAATTCACGATCGAACGCGAAGGTCCGCAGCAGTTCTATCTCGTCTCGGCCGGAGCGCTGCAACGGCTCGACCACGACTGGATCTGGCGGCACATGCCGCGCGACGGTTCCGTGCAGTTCGAAAACCTGACGTCGGCGATGGGTGTACTGGTTGTCGCCGGTCCCAAATCGCGGCAACTCCTGCAGCGCGTTTGCGATATACCGCTCGAGAACGATCGCTTTCCCTGGTTGACCGGCCAGGACGCAGCCATCGGGTTGGCACCGGCCAAGCTGCTGCGGCTCAACTTCGTTGGTGAACTGGGCTGGGAGATTCATCATGGCATCGAGTACCAGAACCATATCTTCGATGCGCTCGTGGAAGCGGGCGCCGATCTCAACCTCAAGCCGTTCGGCATTCGTGCAATGGATTCTTTACGGCTTGAGAAGTCGTATCGAATGATCGGGACCGAACTCTCGATCGAATACGCGGCGATTGAATCCGGGTTACAGCGCTTCGTGCATGCGGACAAGGGATCGTTCGTCGGCAGGGACAGCTTGCTGGCCTGGCAGGTGCGCGGATTCAGGAATACTTTTGTCACACTCGAGGTGCATGGAGTGCAGGATGCCGATCCGCTCGGTAACAACCCGCTGTATGTCGGCGACAAGCTTGTCGGTCGTTCAACCGGGGGGAATTACGGGTTCCGCTTGGGCAAATCGCTGGCGCTTGCGATGGTGCAGCCGGAGTTCAGCGAGGTCGGTACGCAGCTGGTTATCGAGGTACTCGGGCAGCACTTCGATGCAACGGTTGTGCCGGAAAGTCCGTACGATCCCGAGAATGAAAAGCTGCGCGTCTGATTCGTATCCCATTCGCGCGCAGGCGCGCTCCTACAAGGTCCTGTAGGAGCCCGCCCTGCGGGCGAATGCGCAATTGTGCAAGCGTTTCCCATTCGCGCGCAAGGCGCGCTCCTACAAGGGCGTTCCTCACGGCTTCCTGCGATAAACCTCGCGCGCGGCCCTGTGCGACAGCGGTGGCATCTCCTCGCGAAACGCCTTCAACAGGCAATACGCCATCAGCAGCAGCACCACCGCGAACGGCAAACCGGTCGTTATCGACGCCGTCTGCAAAGCCGTCAGGCCGCCGCCTATCGTCAATACGGCCGCGACAATGCCTTCCGTTACTGCCCAGAAAATGCGTTGCGCCACCGGAGGATCAAGCTCGCCGCCGGAGGTGATGCTATCGATTACCAGCGAACCGGAATCGGGCGAAGTTACGAAAAAAATGAAGACGAGAAAAATCGCGATCAGCGCGCTTACGTTCGCCAGCGGGTAGCCTGCCAGTAATTCGAACAACGCCGTAGCGACATTGGCGTTGGCGGCGTCGACGATCCTGGTGTCGACGAAAAGCGTTTCGTAAATGGCCGATCCGCCGAATGTGGCAATCCATACGAAGGTGAGAATGGTAGGCACTATCAGTACGCCGAGTATAAATTCGCGTACCGTGCGTCCCCTGGAAATTCGCGCGTTAAACATGCCGACGAACGGCGACCATGCGATCCACCAGGACCAGTAGAAAACGGTCCAGCTTCCCTGCCAGCTTGCGTCCTGGCCGTAGGCTTCCGCCCAGCTTCCAAGCGTCAGCAGGTTCTGCAGATAGTGTCCCGAATCCTGCACAAGATTTTTCAAGAGGAAGAGCGTAGGTCCTGCTACAAGAAGGAACACCAGGAGTACGAGCGCGACACCGAGATTGATCTGGCTCAGTCGCTTGATTCCCCTGTCGAGTCCGAAGACGACGGAAAGCGTGGCAACGGCTGTGATAAACGCGATGAGCGCGACCTGCACATTACTCGAGATCGTGACATCGAACACATAGTTCAGGCCGGCATTAATCTGGGCGACACCGAAGCCGAGTGAGGTTGCAACGCCGAAGAGCGTCGCGATCACGGCTAGAATGTCGATGACGTTGCCGATCGGTCCGTAAATACGCTCGCCGAGCAACGGGTAAAATGTGCTGCGAATGGTCAGCGGCAGATCGCGATTAAAGGTGAAGTAGGCCAGCGCGAGTCCGACCAACGCGTATATACCCCAGGCATGAAAGCCCCAGTGCAAAAAGGTGAGATCCATCGCGCGAACGGCCCCTTCGGCGGTCATGCCGGGTGCGCCAGGTGGATTCTGCAGGTGCATCAGCGGTTCGGCGACGCTCCAGAACATGAGGCCGATTCCCATGCCGGCGCTGAACAGCATCGAGAACCACGCGCTGGTCGTGAACACAGGCCGGGCGCCGGGGCCGCCAAGCCGGATATGGCCGAAACGACTGGCGGCAATGAAGATGCAGAACAACAGGAAAGCCTGCGCGCACAATATGAGAAATTAGCCGGTCGTTTCTGTTATGGCATCCCTGATGGAATTGAATGTGGCTTCGGCGACGTCGAGATTGGCGAGCGTGACGACTACGACAAGGACAATGAGTCCCACTGAACTGCCAAAGACCTACGGGTGAATCTTGAAGCGGCCTTTTCCCGGGCTTAATGCTGCGGGTGGTTCAGTGTTCACGACTTACCTTTTCTTTTTGTAGTGCAGATCGCGTCTTACAGCCTAACAACTTCAGGGCAGGGCGCAAAACGCGACAGTCGGCGCGTCAGTCAGTCGGTGCCGCCGGGAACGATCCATAGATGGCTGTACCAGCCAAAAACGCCCGATTCACCCGGGAAAGGCGCCGTGCAGGTGTACTTGCTGCGCCCCGGTGGGAGGGATGATTGCGCCTGGATTCGAAAGCGCCGTTGATCCTGCCAGGTCACTTCGATGCGACTGCCATCATGTGTGAAGCAGCCGATGGTCGCCGGCGCAAACACCGAGTCTTCGAGGATGAGTTCGAGCCGAGGTGCGCTCGAAGAACGGTCCAGCAAGCGGTCGCGCGGCGCGGCAACGCTGACCGGTAACGGCCGTGAGCGCGCGCGCAATGCAAACTCGCTCATGCCGGCGAAAGACTGCGAGATCGGAAACCGCGGTGCCGATGTCAGCGGCGTCGTCGTTCCGATAGCGCCGGATTGCTGGCCGAGTCCATACAGGCCGAGGTCCGCAACGACTTCCTCTACATCACGGTTGTACTCGCCATAGGGATAGGCATACAGCCGGGTCTCGATGCCGGTTTCCTCCTTGATGCGAGCGGAGGCTTGCACGAGGTCGCTACGGAATCGGGCGAGCCATGCAGACTTGCTCTCGCCGCTGCTTCTTCGCAACGGGTACTCGTGCGCAAGACTGTGATTGCCGACAGAGCCGCCGGCTTCTGTCATCTCGCGAATCTGCGACCAGCTCATGTAATTGCCGTAGCCACGGTCGACGTAGTCGGTGCTGATGAACACCGTAAAGGGCCAGCGACGTTCCTGCAACATGGGAAAAGCCCTGCTGTGGACTGATTCGTAGGCGTCGTCGAACGTAATCGCAACGCTGTTTTCGGGCAATGACTTGCCGGTCGCGATGGCATCGAGAATTTCTTCAAGCGGAAGCACGAAAAAGTTGTTGTCCCAGAGGTAATCGAGATGACGCTTGAAGTCTCCCGGCGTAACGCTGGTGCTCGCGGGCGTGCTGGAATCGACATGATGGTACAGCAGCACCACAGCGTGATTCGCGGCTGATGCGCTCGCTTGCATCAGGAAAAGAAGTAGCAATATTGAAGATATCGGGCCGGCGAATCGCATGCTTTTATTCACTCTCAAGATTATTCTGTCGAATCATTGATTGCAGATCGGCAATGTACGCATCACGGCGCTCTGAGTAATCGTCGAGATGCGTGGCCAGTTCACTGCCGGTCACTTCCCGGTCTTGTTGTCGCAGTTTCTGTCTGGCCTGGCGCATCGCGATGTATCGCTCGTGCGTGTTCAGGTTGCGCAGGTAACTTTCCACCGACTCACCCACTGAATCGAATGACTGGACCTCGTGCCTGAGTCCCGAACCACGATTACCGGGTACCAGGCCGCATCCTTCAGTGAAGCACCATTGCCCGAACAACGCATTGCCTTCACGCGCAAATCGCGAGCCTCCCCAGCCCGACTCCTTGGCCGCCTGCACCAGCACGAGCGATTCCGGAAGCGCATCGACTCGACGTTGCAGAATTGCAATAACATCCTGCTCTGCCAGCGAGTCCGTATCGATTCTGTACTCCTCGGCAAGATCGCGAAGTCGTCGCCGGGCACGCCAGCCAAGTGATTCTGACTCGCTCACACTCAGTAGCCACTCCCGATCCTCCAGAATTTGCTCATTGTAGTGGCGGACGACAGGACGCATGTAATCGAAGAAAGCCTTCTTGCGCTCATCGATGTCGTCGTGCGCAAACTCCGGCAGGGGGCCAGCGCCAGGCTCATCCGGACTCAACCACACAGCCAGCGCCAGGATCACGACGATCGCCGGGATCGCGAGCAACGCCGGCCTTAACCATCGTTCTCGATTCATTCTTTGTATGGTAACAAATTGCCAGGTTGACCGAGTGCATGGCTGCGGTGCAGCAATTGGCAGGCTGGCATGCGTTATGATCGGGCCTGTCGATCTAAGACCGCTCAGCGGCGGTCGTCCAGCGACGGGAGAACCGTTGAGGCAAATGAGGGACAGTTACTAAAGGTCACTGTCCCTCAGGTGGGGTGGCTCAGTCGTCGGCGTAGCGGCGGAACCACGCGATGATGTTGTCGGTCTTGGCAATCAGGTTCGACGGCCGGCCGGCGATCAAATGCGGTGAATCGGGTACGCGGATCAACGCCGTATCGATCTTGCGCAGTTTAAGGGCCTGGTAATACTGCTCGGACTCCGAGATCGGCGTGCGGTAATCCGCTTCGCCGGTGAGCAGCGCTGTCGGCGTAACTACGTTGCCGACCAGTGACAGTGGCGATTGCTCCCAGTATTGCCCGGGATCATCCCACGGATCCTCGGAAAACCAGGCCATGCGAAAGAAGGGATAAAAATCGGACGTCAGCACGAAGCTGAGCCAGTTGATAACCGGTTTTGCTACTACCGCGGCGCGAAAGCGATCCGTTTTGCCGACGATCCAGGCCGTGAGCACGCCCCCGCCCGAGCCGCCTGTGACGTACAGATGATCCGGGTCAGCGATGCCACGCTCGATCAGGGCATCGATGCCGGACATCAGGTCGTCGTAGTCATTGCCAGGATAGGCGTACTGGATCAGTTGGGCGAACTCAACCCCGTAGCTGGTGCTGCCGCGCGGGTTCACGTACAGCACGACGTAGCCCTCTGCCGCAAAGCGTTGCACCTCGGCCGAGAAATTCGGACCGTAGGCGGCGTACGGACCACCGTGTATTTCCAGGATCACCGGGTAACGTCGCTCTGCTACATAGCCGGGCGGGTAGGCGACCCAGCCCTCGATCTCGCGCTGGTCGTGCGACGACTGCCAGATGATTCTTTCCACTTCTGCCATGTCACGATGGTCCAGCAGGTCGTCATTGAGCGCGGTCAGCACGCGTGCATCACGCCCATTGCGTGCCACCGCAACATCGGCCGGTCGCGTGGCATCACCATCGGTCCAGGCATAGCTGCCGTTGTTCGACACGGTAAAGCTGCCGCTGGTGTACGGTCGCCCCAACACCTCGCCACTCACGTTGTGGTCATAGGCGGTAAAGCGCCCGGCCAGGTTGACATAGGCGATGCGGCGCATACCGAGATCGTCGTAGCTCACGAACACGCCATTGCTGTTGCCGTTCCATTGCGGACTACCAACGGCACGATCGAGGTCTGCGGTGAGAACGCGTACGTTCGAGCCATCAAGATTCATCACATGAAGGAGCATATTTTCATAGCCCTTTTTCGTTTCGTCGAAACCGAGATACGCGATCAAGCGGCCATCAGGCGATACGACGGGCGACGCATCCGGTCCGTCACGATCCGTTAACTGCGTCAGCTCGCCGTTCTCGAGTGAAAGGCTGAATACCTCGGACTCGCGCGGGTCCAGCTCCCAGTCATCTCCGCGATTGGCAGAAAATACGATTGCACTGCCATCCGGCGTAAAGGACAGGGGGCCCTGATGGTTGAAGTCGCCGCTGGTCAATTGTCGCGGCGTGCCGCCGTTTGCCGGTACGACAAAGATGTGCACGAAGCCTGGGTCGAGGTAGCCCTGGCCATCAAAGCGATAAAAAACGCTGTCGATTACTTTTACCGGTTTCGCCCACTCGGCTCCTTCAGGCTTTTCCGGCGGCTTGGCAAGTGGCTCCATTTTCGCCGGCACCTGCAGGCTGAATGCGAGCATCGTGCCGTCGGGTGACCAGGCCACGGCTTGCGGTGCTTTCTGCAGGTTGGTGACCAGTGCCGTCTGCCCGGTATCCATCCAGCGCACGTAAAGTTGCGGGCTGCCTTCGACTCCCGACACATAGGCGATGCGTTCGCCGTCCGGCGACCAGCGCGGCGACGAATAGTTGTCACGGCCGGACAGCAACGGCCGGTGGTCGCTGCCGTCGCTCGATACGATCCACAGATTGCTGCGGCTCGTATCTGTCATGATGTCATTGGATCGCCTGACGTACACAACGTGCCGGCCGTCCGGTGAAATGCGCGGATCGACTGCGTGTTCCAGTTCGAAAACATCGTTGGCGGTGAAGCGGTTGTCTGCCACTGAGACCGTCGCGAGCAACATCAGGAGAATTGCGGGAATAGTTAGAACTAAAGGCATGTCACGGGTCCTTGAAATATTTTCAACAGCGCAGGCGGCAGCGCGGCATAATCGCGGAGGGAAATCCGACAAGAGAATTTTGCCAAAGGACATTCAACAAGGGAGTTTCGATTTCGCCAAGGGAATTTCGCATAGAATAGCCGCTACCGGTAGAGTTCTTTTTCTTGGTAGAAGGCTGCCTAGCATGCCCAACAAAGCGCAAGCCCGCAATTCCCGGCTGACCGGCCACTTATCGGGACGGCCATTCCTCAAGATGCATGGCTTGCGCAATCATTTCATTATCGTCGACGCGCGCGAAACGCCGTATCGTCCGCCGGCCGCGGAAATCACCCGCCTTTGCGATGTGCAGGTCGGTATCGGCGGCGATCAGCTTGTAGTCATCGAGGCTCCGGCAGATGATTCGCGCGCAGCCGTCTTCGTGCGATTCTGGAACGTAGACGGTCGCGAAGTCGAAGCCTGCGGCAACGCGACGCGCTGTGTCGCGTGGTTGCTGCTGGAAGAAATGGCGGTCAATATGGTGCTGCTGGAGACGCGCGCCGGCGTGCTGGAGTGCCGGCGCATTGCGCCGCTGCTGGTCAGCACCGGCATGGGGCGGATTCGCACGGGTTGGCAGGAGATCCCGCTGGCTTCGGAGCAGGAAACGCGCCATCTCGCGCTTGAACACGGGCCTTTGCGTGATCCCGTGGCGCTCAACATCGGCAATCCCCATGTGGTGTTTTTTGTCGAAGATCTCGCTGCCATCGACCTCGCAAGGCTGGCGCCGACAATTCAGGACAACCCGGTGTTTCCGGAGCAGGTCAACGTCGGAGTCGCGCAAATGCTTGCCGCGAATCGGCTGCGACTGCTCGTTTACGAACGCGGTGCAGGGCTGACCATGGCCTGCGGCAGCGGTGCCTGTGTTGCGCATTTCGCCGCATTGTCGCGCGGACTCACTGAGTCGCGACGCATGATCGTCGAGCTGCCCGGCGGTGAGCTCGAGATTGAAATTCTCGCCGACGACTCCGCAGTGATGACAGGGCCGGTGGAATTCTGTTTTAGTGGCCGCTTGCCGGATGCGGCGGCCGTCGGTAACGAGTCCTGAGACCGGGACGAAAAGTGGGGGAGCATGTTGAGAACAACTTATCGCCTGGCGGCCAGGGGTTTAGCCATGGGATTAGCCATGGGTGCAGCGGCAATTGCCCTGGTCGCGCTTGCAGCTTGCGGCATGAACCCTGAAGAGCAGGTCGACCGGATATTCGCCGATTATCGTGGCGTCGATACGCCCGGCGCCGTGGTGCGTGTCATCACGGACGGCGCGCCGGTCCTGACTCGCACCTACGGCATGGCCAACATTGAGGAAAAGATCCCGTTGCGGCCCGAAACCAACTTTCGGCTCGCTTCGCTGACCAAGCAGTTCACGGCGATGAGCATCCTGATGCTGGCCGATCGCGGACAACTTCGACTGGACGACAGTTTGCAGGACGTATTTCCCGATTTCGCAGATTACGGCGCCAGCATTACGCTGCGAAATTTGTTGCACCATACGTCGGGGATGATCGACTACGAGCCCTTTGTCCCAAACGACTCGCCGAAACAAATTGTCGATCGCGAGATACTGGAGCTCATGAAGCAGCAGGACCATACCTACTTTGCGCCCGGAGCCGCGTATCGCTACAGCAATTCAGGTTACGCGGTGCTGGCGATGACAGTGGAGCAGGTGTCAGGCCAGTCCTTTGCCGACTTCCTGCACGCAAACATTTTTGCGCCACTCGAGATGTCCGCCACGGTTGCGCATCAAGAAGGTATTTCGACCGTGCCCAATCGGGCATACGGCTATCACGTCAGTGAGAACGGCGTTGAATTCAGTGACCAGAGTCCCTGGAGCGCGGTGCTCGGCGATGGCGGCATCTACACGTCGGTCGTCGATCTCGGCAAATGGGACCAGGCGCTTTATGACGGCAACCTGGTCAGCACCGAACTGCTGCAGCAGGCCTTCACGCCGAATCTGGAGCACTACGGTTTCGGCTGGCGTATTGACGAGTATGCGGGTCGTAAGCGCATGCACCACAGTGGCAGCACGATCGGTTTTCGCAACTTCATACAGCGCTTTCCTGAGGAACGCCTGACGGTGATCGTGCTGAGCAATCGGCGCGACCCGGAAGTGGATCCGCTGGCGGAGCGGGTTGCAGATATTTTTCTCGACGCCGATTGAATACTTCGCCCGTGATACGGGCTCCTACAGGACTCTCGTAGGAGCGCGCCCCGCGCGCGAACGGAAAAGGCTTTCAGGTCTCGCATTCGCCCGCAAGGCAGGCTCCTACAGGGCTTCGTAGGAGCGCGCCCCGCGCGCGAATGGGAAAAGCTTTGTCGTTACCGCATTCGCCCGCAAGGCGGGCTCCTACAGGGCTTCGTAGGAGCGCGCCCCGCGCGCGAATGGGAAAAGCTTTGTCGTTACCGCATTCGCCCGCAAGGCGGGCTCCTACTCACGGCTGGTAGATAACGTAGATCTTCCGCGTCATGACCAGGACCTCCCACTCACCTGAAAAGCCACGCGGGATAACAAACTCATCGCCGGTCTCGAGAGGGTGCTCGTTGCCGTCGGCATCGCGCAGCAACGAACGGCCGGCTAGTATCCTGCAGTACTCATTCTCGGTGTACTCCACCTTCCAGCAGCCGGGCTCCGCCTCCCAGGTACCGGCGAGGAATTTCTCGTCGTCGCTCGTAAACTGATGCCAGGTTCGCTGCAACGGCTCGCCGCGCACGCGTTTTTCCGCCGGAGTTTGAGCTTCGCTGTATTCGGCCAGGTTCTCATCAAAAAAAACCAGGTCATGAATGCTCTTCGTGGTCATTGTTTTACCCCATTGTGGTTTTCGCTGCGCTCGCCGGTGAGGCGTCAATGCTTGCGGCGCAGCACCTTGATAATAGATACGACTTCCTCATCGCCAAGGCCGGCCGCCATACCCCTTTTGACGAGGTTGTCGGCAAACTCAGCAAACTCCGCGTTGACGCCGGCATCGCGCGCCTGGACGAGCAGGCGATCGAGAATGCCGCTGTAAACAGCAAGCGATGCCCCAGGCGACGAAAAGTTGTTGCGTGTCAGGGCCTCGCCGAGGTGTGCAATCTCTGTGACGTCGCTTGGCAATGAGTCGACAATCACCGAGCTTAGTACGTCTGCCTCAACGTGCTCAGATTCGCAGATCAGTGCGCCATGCACCAGGCCCAAGTGCGAGCCGATGTAGTAAGAGAGAACGGCAAGGTCAAGTGCCGCAGCGGAACCAATCGCCGCACCCAGGTAACGAAGGTCGTCGGTCAGGTTGGCAAGAACCGGTCGCTGTTGCTCGAAGTCCAGCGCATTGCCCGAGACGAAGACCAGCGCGGATGCGCCGATCTCACGCGGATAGGCGAGAATCGCGCCATCGAGGTATTTCGCGCCGTTATCGAGCGCCCATCGTTCGGCGTCACGCGCGTCCTGCGGCGTGCCGGTCGAAAACTGTACCAGCGTCCGGTCGGCGACTGCCGATGCCACACCGGGCTGGTCCAGAACTGCCCTTGTCGCCGCATAGTCATCGATACTAAAGATAGTCGCCGGGCTAGACCGTATCGCGGCTTCGGGAGTCCATGCGCCGGTTGCGCCGCGTGCCTCCAGTGCTGCACATCGCGCGGCGTTGCGGTTCCAGACTGTGACGTCACAACCCGCTTCGAGCAGTGCACCTGCGATCGCCGATCCCATGGCCCCCAAACCGATAACGGTGACATCGCTCATGCGGTCTATTCCTCTGCGGCTGTTGCATTTGCGCGACGACTAAGCTGCCACAACTGGATGCAAAAAGTAACATCGCGAACGGCGGAATTTTCCATTAGCATACGCCGCCGAGATTCACCCAACCCTCCCTGTAACACGAGAGCACCTTTACCCCATGCGACGCCAAATTTTGGCAGGAAAAGTCATCCGCCGCTTCCCGGCGGCGGCGATGCTGATGGCTATAACGGCAGCCAGCGCCGCCGAACTGCCTGGCACGGAACTGGCGCCTTTCTCGCTGACGCCATTCGGCGGCTATACGTTCGGCGGTACATTCAAGGATGCGGAAGACACACTGGAAGTCGAGGTCGACGATGCGGCGCACTTCGGACTTGTTTTCAATATTCGCGAATCTGCCAATACCCAATGGGAAATTTTCTATTCCAGGCAGCAGAGTGACGCCGATACCGCGGGAGTTACCCCGTCGCAGCCGGTCGTTGACATCGATATTCACTATTTGCATATCGGCGGTACCTATGTTGCCGACGGCCGGCGGGCGCGTCCGTTCCTGGCCGCGACGGTGGGTGGTACGCGCTTCGATCCTGGCCCGCTGACGTTTGACAGCGAGAACTTCTTTTCCTTTGGCGTTGGCGCCGGCTGGTATGTCAGCGCAAGCGAAAGGCTGGACATGCGGCTGGAAGCACGGGCGCTTGGCACGTTCCTGCGCTCCGATACGGCGCTTTTCTGTGAGACGGGACCGGAGGAGAATGTCTGTGCGATTCTGGCCGATAGCGAACTGTTCTGGCAGTTCCAGACGTCGGTGGGATTTGCATTTCGTTTTTAGGCAGGCCGTGTAGGAGCCCGCCTTGCGGGCGAATGCGACAACGTCAATGATTTTCCCGTTCGCGCGCAGGGCGCGCTCCAACAAGGTGCTGTAGGAGCCCGCCTTGCGGGCGAATGCGACAGCGAACAGCATTTTCCCATTCGCGCGCAGGGCGCGCTCCTACACACGTCAGCCCCAGAGGCGGGCGTCCGGAATGCTCATCATTGCATTGCGATAAGTAATCGGATTCTCGCGATCTTGAGCCTGCAGCAGCGGACCATCAAGATCCACATAGCGACAAAACTGCGCCGGAATGATCGCGGGCGCCATGGCAAGCGATGAACCGAGCATGTTCCCAACCATGATGTGCATGGCGTTCTGTCGACACCAGTCGACCATGCGCATGGCTTCGGTGAGACCGCCGCATTTGTCGAGCTTGATATTGATCATCGTGTAACGTTCAGCCGCGAATTCGATATCGGCAAGGCTATGGCAGGACTCGTCGGCGCACAGGTCGATGGGAAACAGGTGTCCCTCAAGAGCTTCATCGTCACGCGCCGGCAGCGGCTGCTCGACCATGTCGATACGATTCGCGAGCAGTACATCCGCCAGATCATCGAGCAACTCGAGCGTCCACGAACCGTTTGCGTCGATAACGATGTCCGCATCTGGCCGCGCAGCACGAATTGCACGAATCTTGTCCGCGGTATCGTGTTGATCGAGCTTTACCTTCAATATCGGATACGCGGCACGTGCGTCCGCGTCCGCTGCCATCGCAGCAGCGGAGTCCAGGCTGAGAGTAAAAGACGTTGTCAGCGACTGCACGTCTGCGCCAAGCAACTGCCATACACGACAACCCGCACGCTTGGCTGCCAGGTCCCAAAGCGCGCAATCGACCGCATTGCGGGCGCCGCCCGGCGGCAGCAGGCCGCGCAATTCCGTGCGATCGACACCCGCTTCGATCTCCGATAGTACACTGACAATAGCTGCTGCCATGGAATCGACTGTTTCACCCAGATAATCAACACCGATTGCTTCCCCATAACCGCGGTACGGTCCCTCACTGACGATAACGGTTATCGTCCTTACCTCGGTAAAGGTTCCTCCCGCAATTGCAAATGGCTTACGCAACGGCCACACGTCAAGCTCGAGGGCTAATTTCACGTCTGCTCGATCCCGAGCAGTGCATCAACGAACGGTGCTACGCTGGTGGCGACGGGATCCACGGCAGGCAAACCGGTCTGGTCCGATGCCGCTTTCAATTGCTCGTGCCGTGCTGCTGCGTTCATTCCTGCGGTGTTGAGACTTACGCCAATGCAACGAATGCCCGGATTCGTCAATCGCCCCGCATCGAGATATCTGGCAATGCAATCGTCGAGTCCGGGAATCGCATAGTCCGGGTAGCCATCGATGTGTGTTCTCGAGGCGTCGTGACAAAGCACGACGGCATCCGGCTGGGAACCGTGCAAAAGCCCGAGCGTTACCGCGGCATACGCCGGATGAAACAGCGATCCCTGACCTTCGATGAGGTCCCAGTGATCCGCGGAATTGTCCGGCGACAGGATTTCGGCAGCGCCGGATACAAAGTCCGAAACCACCGCGTCAATGGGTATGCCACTGCCGGCGATGAGGATTCCCGTTTGCCCGGTGGCACGAAACGTTGCTTCATAGCCACGTTCCTGAAACTCGCGATGCAATGCCAGCGCAGTGTATTTCTTGCCAACACAACAATCCGTGCCGACCGTCAGCACGCGCATGCCAGCCCGGCGCCTGCCGCTGCCAACCGGCAGATTCTCCGGCGGCCTGCGCAGGTTAATCAGCCGTTGGCCCCGCTGCTCAGCTGCAACGCGTAAACTCTCATTCGCTTCGAGAGGGGAGTGCATGCCGCTGACTATGTCGAGACCGGCTTCGATCGCGGCCAGCAAGGTGGGCTGCCATGCGGGCTCGATGCGCCCGCCGAAGGATGCGACGCCGATCACGAGGCTCCGGGCACCGGCAGCCCGTGCTTTTTCCGGCGTCATTTCAGCCAGGCCGAGATCTACCCGGCAGCCGGGCAGCCTCAACTGGCCAATGCAGAGTTCACGGCGCCAGTCAACGAGCCCGAGGCCGGTCTTAGCGTCAAGCGGGTTGCCTACCGCGCCGAGAAAAACGAGATAGGGCGTGCTGATTTCAATTGCCGTCATAAATCAGAGCGCCGGATCACGGTGCCGGGCCGGGCGTCCGTCGCACGACCGTGCTCGAATACCAGAACCCCCCCGACCCAGACTGCGTGAATGCCTTCCGACAATAGCTCCGGCATGTCGGGTGTGGCGCGATCGATGACGGTCTGTGGATCGAACAGAACGAGATCGGCAACCGCGCCCGGGCGGATAATGCCGCGATCAGTAACTCCCATATGTTGCGCTGAAAGCCCCGTCATCTTGTAGACGGCCTCTTCCAGGCTCATCACATTCTGCTCCCGCACATAACGACCGAGCACACGTGTGAAGGCACCGCGCGCACGCGGATGCAGATCCACGAATCCGCCGTCCGTGCAGATATTGGTATGCGGCCAGCGCATGAGTTCAGCAATATCTCTTTCAATCATGCTCGTGCCGATGATTGATACCGTATCGCTGCCAGTCGCCTCGGCATCGCGTGCTACTTCTTCGGCAAGCTGGCGAAAGGCGGTGGGCGCATCAATGCCACGCTTCGCTGCGATCTCGGTGAGCGTCATGCCAACCAGCGACGGATCCGGTGGAAATGATGTAATCCATAATCCATCCGGTGGCGCGATCTGGTCGAGCGCCTCCTCAATGGCTGCGCGATCGGTGTAGTCACGCTCGGGCAACAGCACCATGAGGTTCGATTGCCAGTATTCGTAAGGATAAATGTCAGCCGTTATCTGCACCCCGGCAGCACGGGCGGCATCGAGTTTGGCAATTATGCGCGGCGCCTCGCCCCACAACCGCTTCATAGCCAGCTTGATGTGCGACACCTGCACCGGCATGCCCGTTACACGGCCGATGTTGATGATCTCGTCAAGTGCCTCGTCGAACCATCGGTCTTCACTGCGGACATGGCTGATGTAACGCCCACCGGCGTCCGCCGTAAGCTGTGCGAGCGCCAGTACTTCGCCCGGATCAGAATATATTCCCGGTTCGTATTCCAGGCCGGTCGACAAGCCGAGCGCGCCGCTGGCAAGTTCCTCGGTCAGCATGGCGGCCATGGCATCAACCTCTGACGAGGATGCCTTGCGCCGGAAATCATTGCCCATCACTTTGGAGCGAATCGAGTTGTGCCCGACGTAGGAGGCTACGTTGACGGCAACCGTCAGGGCTTCGATCTCTGAGAAAAAGTCATCGAGCGGCAGTATGGATCCGCCGTCCTGCCCGATGATGACGGTCGTAATACCCTGGCTGATGGCCGGTAACGCGTCCGGGTGAGCGAGCAGGTCGCGGCTGCCGTGACTGTGCGTATCGATGAAACCTGGCGCAAGTGTCAATCCTCCGCCGTCGTGCACGGTCTCGCCCGGCCGTGGCTCGAGATCGCCGACGGCTTCAATCGTGTTACCCGACACGCGTAGCGCCCCGGCAAAGGATGAAGCGCCGCTGCCATCAACGATCTGCACGTTCTGGATCAGCAGTGTGCTCGCTGGAGGGACCTCGGATCTGGAGCAGGCGGCAAGCAGGACGAAAGCTGCGAGCAGGAATAGTGGGGGATTGCCGGATCCGCATGGCATCGATCGCATCATCAGGCCTCGTCGAGTCTGTTTTCCATTAGAGGTACACCTATTGGAACACGTCACATATCGAGGCACGCCGAAGATTCACATTATGCAATCGCAGTGTCCCTGGACTTCGTTCGAGGTTACGGTTTCCGTTGCCGCAGGGGGATGTATGCGCAGGGCCGGGTGCAGGGGTCTAGCAACCAGGCGAGAAGAAATCGGCGAAAAATAATCAGGGGACATCAGCCATGAGACAACCAGCAGTAGATCAATGTCTGCGTTTCTTTGCTCTCGTACTATCTTGCGCCAGTCTTTCGGCTGTCGCTGCTCCGACAGTGACGATCGACGATCATGGCCGCATCAAGGACGTCGGTCGGCCTTCAATCTCTGCGGACGGCCGCCATGTGGCCTACACACTTGACAAGCAAATCTACGTGGTCGCTGTGGCCGGCGGTGAGCCGCGACCAGTGACGGCAGAGGGATCGTCGGCTTCTACGCCGTACTGGTCGAAGGACGGCAATACACTGTACTTCCTTTCCGATCGCTCCGGCTCAGACCAGCTTTGGCGACTGCCGCTGGATAGCTTCGGGGAAGCGATCCGGGTGACAGATATCGAGCGTGGAGTTTCATCGCTGGATCTCTCTCGGGACGAAAGTCGGCTGCTGCTGACATGGGAGGACGAGGCAGCTGAACAAACGGACTCGGATACCGGGAAACAGCCTTGGGTAATCACGCGAACAGAGTTCAAGGAGGATGCTAACGACGGCTACCTGACTGCGATGCCATCGGATCATCTGTACGTCTACGACATTGGCACGGAGCACCCGAGGCAGATTACGGCGGGTGCCTTCGCCGAACGTGATGCCGCCTGGTCACCGGACGGGTCCCAGGTAGTGTTCGCCAGCAAGCGCGACGATGACCCCGACACAGGCTATGAACAGGATCTGTGGATCGTATCGACAGCCCTGCAGGTTCCGGCTACGGTTGAAGGAACGAATGGCCTTCGCCGACTCACCAGGAACGAAGAAGAGAAGGACTCGCCAGTGTGGAGTCCCGACGGGCGGTTCATCGCGTACCTTAGTGCAAAAGACGGCGTCTATGGCATCAAGCGGCTGGCGATCGTACCGGCCGCAGGAGGCGAGCCACGTTATCTCACCGAGTCGCTGGATCGCTGGGTGCGATCGCCGCAGTTCTCCGAGGACGGTCGCTGGATCTATTTTCTTTATGAAAATCACGGCGGGCGCCATCTTGGCCGGGTACGTGTCAGCGATGGTCGCCTCGAACGTTTGCTGGAGGGAGACCTCGTGGTGTCGGCCTACGATGTCGACGCCCGCGGCGGCATCGTTGTGCGCCTTAACCGGGAGAACGATGCACCGGAACTGTACCGCCTGAGAAATGGCAGCTTGACGAAGCTAACCGGCGTTAACGATGCATACTTTGCTTCGGTGGCACTGGGCACCAAGGAGAAGATTACCTTCGAGAGCGACGACGGGACGATCGTCGAGGCCTTCGTGGTCAAGCCACCCGGATTCCGCGAGGGTCAGCGCTACCCGACGATTCTTGACATCCACGGCGGCCCGGTGGCGCAGTTCACCTGGGGCTACGACTTCGACGCACAATTCATGGCCAGCAAGGGCTACCTTGTGGTGCAGCCGAACCCGCGCGGCTCGACCGGCCGCGGCCAGGCCTTCGTCGAGGCGATTTACGAGACCTGGGGTATTACCGATTACCCGGATATGGTGGGTGCCGTGGATCGCACCATCGAACTGGGCTACACGGACCCGGACGCCATGGCGGTTACCGGATACTCATACGGTGGTTACGGGACGAACGTCGTGATTACGCGGACCGACCGCTTCAAGGCGGCGGCCTCTGGCGCCGGCCACAGCTACATCGTTGCCAACTACGGCCATGACATTTACCAGCGCTGGTACAACTGGGAGCTGGGTGCGCCCTGGGAGAACCGGGAGAAGTACGATCGCCTCTCGCCCCTGCTGCAAGCCGGCAACGTGACGACGCCGACGCTGTTCTACGGCGGCCAGGTGGACTGGAACGTACCAATACTTAATTCGGAACTGTTCTACCAGTCACTCAGGCGCAAAGGCGTCGATACGGAGCTGGTGGTGTATCCTGATATGCATCATGGCAATTGGGATTCGCGCTTTGAGAAGGACGTGCTCGAAAGGAAGATTGCCTGGTTCGACCGCTACCTGCCCGGCCGCTAACCACAAGCGGCGGGCATGGTCCCGAGGCGCTCGCCGTGGCTAGGGCCGGGGCAGGCGCTGGCCGGGATATCGGCGATAGCTTGCGCAAAGCGATCGAGGCAATGCGCGCGAACCGGCCGCTGCGCGCCGAAGAAATTTGTCGCGATTTCCTGGTACTGAATCCCGGCTCAGTCGAGCATCTGCGCCTGCTGGGTCACGCACTGATGAAACAGAATCGGCTGGCCGAGGCCGAAACACAGATTCGTTTCACGTTGTCTCTTGCGCGCGAGATTCCAGGACTTCATGAAGATCTCGGCAGCGTACTGGCGCTCCAGGGACGCTTTGAAGACGCTGTCTTGTCATTCGAGAGAGCGATTCGTATTGAGCCGCGGCTGCCACTTGTACGCAAGAAACTTGGCCAGGCGCTTGCCGCACTCGGCCGAGGCCGTGACGCAGACCAGGCCTTCCAGGAGTATCTCGAACTCGATCCTGCGAAAGGCGCGGTTGCAGAAGGCGCGGACCATCTCAAAGCGGGTCGCAAAGACGACGCCATCGCGACCTTTCGCAAGGCGTTAAGAGACGACCCTGAGAACGTGGATGCGATGCGCTTTCTCGCCGGAATCTACCTCAGGGACAAGACCCAACTGAGCGATGCCGAAGCACTTCTGCGCCGCGCCACACAGGTAGCGCCCGACTACACTGGTGCCTGGATGCTTCTTGGCGCGGTCCTCCACGAGAAGAGCCGTCACATGGATTCGGTCGAGGCCTTTCGCAAGGCGGCAGCACTCGAACCGGGGAACGCCACCGTATGGTCGGCGTTGGGCAATGCTTATGCCTACGCGAGCTATCCTGAACGCAGCGTCGAGGCCTACGAGAAATCACTGGCACTGGAAGCGGATGCGCCGGGCACTCAGATGGGCTTCGGCCACGTCCTGAAAACCTTGGGCGACCAGGAGGGTGCATTGCGGGCGTACAGGGCAGCAATAAAGAGCAAGCCGGATTTCGGCGAAGTCTACTGGAGCATGGCAAACCTGAAAGTGTTCCACTTTGAAGACGATGAAGTGGCCGCCATGGAGCAACAGCTCGAGCGCGAGGATCTGAGCACAAGTGCCGAAGTGCATTTTCGTTTCGCACTGGGCAAGGCCTGCGAGGACAAAAAGGATTACGACAGGGCCTGGCACTACTATCACACCGGTAACCAGAAGCAGCGCATGCAGGTTGCGCACGACCCCCAGGAGCTGGAAATACGACAAAAGGAAATCATCGAGGTATTCAGCAGGAAGTTTCTCGAACAGCAGGCAGGACACGGCTGCGAAGCGCCAGACCCGATATTCATCGTCGGCTTGCCGCGTTCCGGTTCAACTCTGGTCGAGCAGATACTGGCGAGCCACAGCCAGGTGGAGGGCACTGCCGAACTTTCAAATCTCATGCAGCTTGCGGCGTCGATCGGTCGCTATCGCCCCGACAACCTGCAGTACCCGCGCACCGTCAAGGATCTGCGCACCAAGGATTGGAAAGCGTACGGAGAACAGTACATCGAAGAGACCCGACGATACCGCACGACGGACAAGCCACTCTTTACCGACAAGCTGCCGAACAACTTCCCGCACGTCGGGCTTCTGCACCTGATCCTTCCGAATGCGAAAGTGATCAATACACGGCGTCACCCGCTCGATAGCTGTCTCGGCGCCTACAAGCAACTATTCGGCAAGGGACAGC
>CAZSDL010000010.1:0-37367 GCA_964605635.1 uncultured Woeseiaceae bacterium | reverse complement strand
GTTACCGAGATGATCGCTGACAAGGGCGTGCGCTACGTAATCTGGCTGGATGGCAGTACGGACCGCGTGGCCGGCGGCGGCAGCATGTCCTGCGCAGCAGGTCCGGGCGGCGGCGGCTGTTTCGGCTTCGCCTGGTGGCAAAACGACTCCAAGTACGAAGCGTCGGTCTGGGACCTGGACGGCCTGGAGGACGCCGGCACGGTAAGTGCGGATGTCAGCGGCACATCGTTTCTGCCGGCAATCGTGATACCGATTCCATTGATCGCACGAGTGCAGTCAAGAGCCTGCGACGGCATCGCGGATCAGCTCAAGCTGTTTATTGTCGGCGACGAAACCGCCTGAGTTCTGCGCCTGGCGGTGCCGCCGCCAGACGCTTCCGGGGCAATCACGGCGTCATTCGCGTGGGGCCACGCCCATCGCGTCAACGCGGTCGGCCACCGCGAATGAATGCAGTCCGGTAAAACGCGGAATCCAGCTCCGCCACTGTCACCTCGCGACCGCTCGAGGGCGCGTGTACAAAGCGACCACTCCCGAGGTACAGGCCGACATGCGATACCTTTCCTTCTATGTTGAAGAACAACACGTCACCGACCTCCAGTTGGTGCCCCGCAACCGGCTGAGTCTGTCGCCACAGGGCTGACGTGGTACGCGGCAGCTGTTTGCCTGCACTTGCGTAGGCATATTGCACGAGGCCGCTGCAATCAAAGCCCGACACCGAACTGCCGCCGTACCGATACGGCACGCCGACCTGTTGTACGGCGGTTACAGCCGCAAGTTCGCCCGGGCTCCTGATGCCGGACCGAAAAGGCGTGGCAGGCAGGTCGCGGCCCACATCGACAGACGGCCGGCCCTGCACCGCTGACGGCCCCTTGGACGGCTGTCCCGAACACCCGGTTAGCATGAGCGCACTGATGACACAGGAGGCGATCAACCGCAGATTTCTGGATGATGGCGCAGACATATGAAACACTTCGCTACTTTTTACACGGCCAACCTTAGCTGCAAGAAGCTTAACAGGCTATGAACCGGGTCCCAGCAATGCGCAAAACCAGCCAGCCCTGTACACGCCGTCCTGCCCGGCTATATCGATGGCTTTGGCTTTGGCTGGCGATGCTCGCGGCGTCGGGATGCGAGACTTCCGCATCGGATGCCGCCGCCCAGGATAACGACGAACGCCTTATCTACCGGCTCGATTACCAGGTAACCGTGGATCCGGCGGCAGGCGGCGCCTGGGTGGAGCTGCGCCTGCGCCAACCGGCACATTATTTGCGAGAGCTGGACATGAGCTCCCTGGGCGGACGCCTGTCGGAATTCACGGCGGACGGCGAACTTTCGACCAGTAATCGGGGAGTTGTCTGGCGGCCGCCTGTAAAGGGCAGCACATTGCGCTGGTTCGCCCGGCTGGATCATCAACGTCGCGGTAAGTCGTACGACGCGTATATCGAGGCTGACTGGGCTTTGTTCCGTGGCGAAGACATTATCCCGTCAGCAGCGACTCGCACCCTGGTCGGTGCCGAAAGCGAGACCCGAGTCACTTTCACATTGCCGCGGGGATGGTCGTCGGTCACCCCGTACGCAGGTCGTGAACACAGCTACCTGGTCGAAAACTCCAGCCGACGGTTTGCGACTCCGACAGGCTGGATCGTGCTCGGCAAGCTTGGTACCCGGCGCGAGATGATTGCCGGCGTCCAGGTTGTAGTGTCCGGTCCGGTCGGCCAGTCGTTCAGGCGCATGGACATCGTCGCGTTGCTGCACTGGACCCTGCCGGAGCTGACGCGACTCTTGCCGGATTTCCCGAAACGCCTGACGATTGTCGGGGCCGGCGACCCGATGTGGCGCGGCGCCTTGTCAGGGCCGCAGTCGATATTTGTTCACTCCGACCGGCCGTTACTAAGTGAGAACTCGACCAGCACTGTCGTGCACGAGGCCGTGCACGTCGGCATGGGACTCGCGGCGATGCCGGGCGCAGACTGGATCGTTGAAGGAATTGCGGAGTTTTACAGCCTGGAGATACTGCGGCGCAGTGGCACGATAAGCGAGTCCCGCTTTCGTTTGGCACACCAGCAACTCGCCAAATGGGGCGAGGAGGCAGAGAACCTGTGCACCAGGCGTTCCAGCGGCAGAGGTACCGCGCTGGCGGTTTCCTTGCTGGTTGGACTGGACGCTGAAATCCGTGAGAAGTCGGCGGGTCGTGCCAGCCTTGATGAGGTCACGCGTGAACTGGCCGGTTCGAGCGAAAAATTTACTGTCGCGGATTTCCGCTCCCTGGCCGAACGAATCGCCGGCTCGCCGTTAACCTCGCTGCAGGCAGACAAACTGCGCGGCTGCGGTGACGATGTCGGCTGATTCCCTCGAATTCGACGCTGCATAGTCCCGGTAACGAGCACATGGACCGTCAACGCGATCTCGAAATCACGCTGCAATCCAGAACCCCACTGGTTGTCATTGAAACTCGAGACGAATCACGGCTGCTGCAAATGCTGCAGAGGTTCTGCCTGTCGCGCGCCAAAGCCGACTATATGCCGTTGTTCCGCTGGACCGTCACCGACGGACTGCAACGTCTCGACATCGCCATGGAACCGCAGTTGCACAATGCGCAGCCGGCCGATGTGCTGCGGCACATTCGGGCTGTTACCAAACCCGGCATGTACGTGCTACTCGATTTTCACCCTTTCCTCGAAGACGCGGTCAACATTCGCCTGCTGAAGGATGTTTGCCTCGCATTCGATGACGTGAAACGCCACCTCGTGCTGCTGAGTCACCGGATCGAGCTGCCCGCGGAACTGCGCAATTTCGGCGCCCGCTTCGAGATGGCACTCCCGACCGAGGAGGACCGCGAGAACACGATCAAGCGAATAGCCCGGGAGTGGTCGGCCGCAAACGCCGGCCGGCAGGTCAAGGTCGACGCCAAGGCTTACCGGTTGCTGATCCGGAATCTTGGCGGCCTCGCCGACAGTGACACTGAACGACTGGCGCGTAATGCCGTATTCCTGGACGGCGCCATTTCGCACAGTGACGTACAGGAAGTCATGCAGGCCAAGTACGAGTTATTAAATACCGGCGGCATTCTGCAATACGAATACGAAACCGCTGGATTCGCGGATGTCGGAGGTCTTCAGCGCCTGAAAGACTGGTTGACACAACGTCGTCCGGCCTTTCAGGGCGATGCTGATGTCCAGCATCTCGACACGCCGAAAGGTGTGTTACTGATCGGCGTGCAGGGTTGCGGCAAGAGTCTCGCCGCAAAGGCTACCGCCGGCATCTTTTCGGTGCCGTTGTTACGCCTCGACTTCGGTGCCTTGTACAACAAGTACCACGGGGAAACGGAGCGAAATCTTCGCGAGTCCCTGCAAACTGCCGACGTGATGAGCCCTTGCGTCCTGTGGATCGACGAAATCGAGAAAGGCCTTGCCGGGCGCGGCAGCGAAACCGGGACAACCCAGCGGGTGCTCGCGACCTTTCTCACCTGGCTGGCAGAGAAGAAGCGCCAGGTGTTTGTCGTTGCCACCGCAAACGACATCACGGCGCTACCACCAGAACTGGTGCGCAAAGGTCGCTTTGACGAGATATTTTTCGTGGATCTGCCGCAGGCGTCCGTACGTTCCGACATCCTGCGCATCCACCTCACCCGGCGCGGACAGGACCCTGAGTCATTTGACATAACCCGGATCACGGCCGCGAGCGACGGCTTTTCAGGCGCGGAGATCGAGCAGGCAATCGTTTCAGCCTTGTACTCGGCCCATGCGCAGAAGCGCAGCCTGGATACAAGCCACCTGCTGGAGGCAATCCAGGATACGCGTCCCTTGTCCGTGGTAATGGCCGAGGAAATCGCCACACTGCGGCTCTGGGCCCGTGGCCGAACGGTCGCCTGTGATTGACGCCGCGCCGGTGTGCGGATCGGACGACCAGAACACTTTCAGTAAAGTTCAGTCGGTGTAGAATTCCGGGTGCGACTACGGGCCTTTTGCCAGGACTACCCTATGGCCACCGATAATAAAAAAATCAACGATTTGACTGCGGAGAGCGACGAGGACACATCGGAACTGCCGGTGTTGTCCGAGGCCGTGGCTGCGCCGCCCGAGGAAGAATACGAGGCAGATGCGGCCACCCAGTCCTTCGAATCCCTGCGCGAGCGTATCAAGCCGGGCACCGAATCCGTCGCCGCTCTCAAATCCGATCTGCGCGAGCGCGATGCGAGTAACAACCAGCTGCAATACGACATCGAGCAATTGCGCTCCCGCTGGACCGGTCTTGAGAAAGAACTCAGAGCCCGCGAACAACTGACCGACAACGTTGCGGCCGAGCTTGAAGATCACAAGCGCAAACTGCGCGATGCAACGGAACAGTTGAGCAAGCGTGAACGTCGACTTGCCGACCTCGAAGCGAAACTGCATCAACAGGAAAGTCGCCTGACGGAGGCGGATACTTGCATCGAAGCTGCACGTAGCGATGCTGAATCTCTCGAAAGCGCTTTTGCGGATCTGCAGACACGCATTGCCACCGAAACCAAGACCATTGAGTCCTTACGCGCTGAACTTTCGGAAGAGAAAGCCCGACGTAAATGGGCCGAGGAAGCCGAGCGCGCCTTCGGCGACAAAGTATACCGGCTCGAGGAGCAGCGCAGCGACACGCTCTCGCTGGTAGCCTCGCTGCAGCACTATATCGAAGGTCGTAAGAGCCGCTGGGATCAGCAACAGGCGGAACTCTCGTCTCGGGAAGCGCTGCTCAGGGACCTGCAGAAGAACGTCAACCGCCTCACCCGCGATATCAATGATGTGACAGACCGACTGCATCAGTCGCTGGCAGCGAAGGAAAAAGCTGAGCAAGGTCTCGCAACTGCCGAAAAAGACAACGAGCGATTCCGCACAGAAGCGCTGGAATTAAAACGCGGCGTTGCCGAGAAAGAAGCGTCGTTGACCGGGCTGTCGCAGGAAGTCGAAAAACTGCAAGGCAACCTGCAGACAACCGTCGCAGCGCTCGAGCAGGCGGAATCGAGAGCCGCGAAAGTCGAAGCAGAATTCGAACAGTTGCAGTCCGAATCAATTGCCATGCGTGCTGAACTATCCGAGCTCGGCGAGAACAGCGCGCAAAAGGATGCGCTCTTGCGCTCGCAGGAGCAGAGTGTTGCTGACTTGAACAGCAAGGTCTCGGCGGCGCAAGCGCAGCTGCAGCAAGAGCAGGCGCAAACCAAGCGACTCCAATCGCAGATTGCAGACTTGCAAGCGGAAAGCGAACAACTTAAGCACGACAACTCTGCGCTGGAGAAGGCGAATACCACGCACGTAGCCACGCTGGACACCCGGCAACAGGAGATCGTAGCCGTTTCCTCCCAGCTGGACGAAACAGTGGCGGAGCTCAAGACCGAGCGTGACCAACGCCAGGTATTGGAAAGTAAATTGCAAGCCCTGGAATCCGACGCGCAATCCTTGCGTTCGACGATAAAGGACCTTGGCGACGCGGCGCGCGAGGCGGCGGCCCTCAAGGAAGCGAACGCGCGCCTCGCCGGACTGGCCGCGAGCAACGAAGCACAGATCCGCGAGATTCGCGAGCAACTAGCCAAGACGGAAAATTACGCGGATACGCTGCGGATAAAGCTGCAGAACCAGCTCGCCGATGCCAGCGCGCACACCACAGACCATGAAAAACTTCAGAAGGAGTTGGCTGCTGCGCTGCAGCGCAGCGATAGCCTTGCGGCAGACCTTGAAGCGGAAAAGCAGAAAAATGCGTCGCTGGAGTCAGGTATGGCGGACAATCAACAGAGTTTCGAAGAGGAATTGCGCAAGGTTCGGTTTGAATTGAGCGAAGCGCAGGAGACTCTCACGGAAAGCGAGTCACTGAATGAGCAATTGACCGGTGACCTGATTGACAGCAAGGGGTTTCGACAGGCGCTCGAAACCCGACTTGCCGAAGCCGACAAGACGCGGCAGGCAGAAATTAACGATCTCAGCAAGCAGCTCGGGCAACTGAAACGCCATATTGACGATTACGAGCGCAAGGTCTCGCACAAAGACGCCGCTATCAACGCTCTTTTGAGCGAACTGGCGACCAAGTCCGTTGTCGTGGAACCGGATAATGGTCGAGCGGAGCAGGAAGCGGATGTCGTGCAACGACCGGGTGAGCGCAAAGCGCTTGTGACAGACGATCGTGGTACATCGGGCAGTACCTCGGACAAGGAACGGGTGACGCGGCTCCTGATCGGCAATATTGACGGCCAGGAACTGCGCTTTCCGTTGTTCAAGGACAGGCTTACTGTTGGGCGCACCACACATAACGACATCCAGATCAAGGCACAGTACATAAGCCGCCGCCATGCTGTTCTGGTGACTGAAGACGATCGAACCCGCATCGTTGATTGGGGCAGCAAGAACGGTGTTTACGTTAACGGTGTTCGCGTCACTGAAAAAGGCCTGCGAAACGGCGATCGTGTAACTGTTGGAACGGCGGAATTCCGCTTCGAAGAACGGCCTAAACGCTGAACCGAAAGCGCCAACGCGGCAGCGCTGGCCGGGTGAATGATGGCCGTGCCTGCCCAGGCCGCCTGGCTTGCCCGGTTGTGTGAGAGCAATCACGGCAATTCCTGTCGTTAGCATCTACGCTGTACCCACTCGTCCGTTACCCCCCCAGATCAAATCGATGTGTTCAGACAGCACCAGCAATTCACTGGATCCAAGTGCTACGCAGATACTGGCGCGCCGCGCAGAAAGACTGGCAACGCGAAGAATCTGGCTACCCAAACTTATGTACGATGCGCTGCCGTGGTTTTACCTGGCGGCGGGTTGTGCTGCATTCATGGCAACGCTTTACATAAGTGAATGGTTTTGGGTGCTGCCTCACTACCTGCTTTTCGCTGCAGGATGCCTGCACCTGTCCTACGCCGTTCATCGCCGCCGGCGAAGGGCCGCCAGGGAGCGCGCCGATTCACAGGAAATGCAGCAACGGGATTCTGGCGAACATTCCGCTACGACCGCCTGACTGACTTGACCTGATTGAAGTCATGATCAACGATTGCCGCCACGACTTTTCGTGCGAGTGACCGACTTCATGACCGAGCCCAGGACCGACCCGTCACTGAAATACCGAATCCTGAAAGAGGCTGCCCTGTTCGGCGGATTGTTCCTGGTGGGACTGGTGGGACTGCCCCTGCTCATTTACCTGGTCGGAGAAGCCGTATTTGGCGCGTACGAGGGAGCCGGCTTCAGCGACTTCTACGGTCGACTGCATGGTGAGTTCCGCGCCGGTGAACCGGCCGTCGTGTTCCTGTTGTTGGCGCCTTACCTCCTGTGGCAACTCTTGCGAGCCACCGCGCGGGTCTTCCGGCACCTGCGGGGGGTGTCCGGCAGTCCCCGCTGAGAATCCAACCAACGCAGCGCGCCGGAAAACTGTGAATTGCCTCACACTTTATCTATCTTTAACAGAGATCTATCCCCGATAAGCTAGAAATTAAGTCAATTGTCTGCCATGCTCGTCGCGTCTGGCGCGTATAGTCAGTCGAACCGAGACACCTGACCATGAAACATGCGACGTCAACTGCCGTGAACCGATTCCTGAAGTGGCTGGGCCAACGGCTGTTTCCCCAACAGCAGCCCGAAGGGCCGACCCTGTCCACGACGAGTGTACGCGTTCGACCACCGGCGCAGCGCAAGACGCAGCGCGCCGCCCCCGCACCGGTGCGCTTCAAAGCGACGATGGGCAGTCAGATCGAGGACGGTGGCCCGGGCAAGAATGTGCTCATTCGCAACAAGATGATCCGCGAAGATTCCGGAACCCATGACACCTTGAAAATTCTCGACGAATCGATGCTCGACTCAGGTGAGGAATTCGGCATTGATCCCTACAACACGGGTCGTTTCGATCGCGCCAAATCCTGGGAAAACCGTTCGCGAAAGTAATGCGACCGGCCGGCACGCTTGTGCCGGTGTTACGATCGCTGCTGTTTCCACATCCCCGGGCCCCAGCCCCGCTATAGTCACTCGAGCTTGCAAATTGACGCGCCCCTGGTCGGCAGTTAGGCTGCGCAGTGCGCCTGTGCCTGGGTCGTATTTCAGTGGGGTTACGGGGCAGTCCTGCTCATGGTTCTCAAGGTTTCATTCAATCTCGGCGAGAGCGATCTCAAGCATTTCCGCCTGATCATGCGCGAGGCGCGGCATGCTGCCGCAAAGTGGACGCCTGAAGAGATCGTGGCCCGCGCCTCCAGCCTGCTGCGTACAGTCGACGCGTCCACCGTGCCGGAATTCGTCAGTGAGCGCCTGGCGAAGCTCGAGCTGATGATCAATATGCTGACAGACGCAGAGTGGCGGCTGCCGGCCCAGGATTCCACCCGGGTGCTCAATGCCCTCGCCTACTTCTGTGAACCGGATGACCTTATCCCCGATGACATCCCGGGCCTCGGCTTTCTCGACGACGCCATCATGATTGAACTCGTGGTGCGCGAGCTCAGCCATGAGATAGACGCCTATCGGGACTTTTGCGACTTTCGCGCCGACCGCACCGACAAGGCAGCGGAAGCGGCACGGGACGAATGGCTGGCGGAGCGTCGCAAGTCCCTGCAATCACGCATGCGGCGCCGCCGGCAACGGAACGGACAAAAAACCGGCAGCGATTCGCCGCTGGGGATTGTCTAGCTCAGTCGGCGCGGCCGGTCATTCCGGTATATGGCGGTCAGGGCCAATAGCTGTAGCCGGTAACGGCCAGTCCGAGCCACATAACAGTCTGCGGAATACTCCGCCAGGGATGGCGGATCAGCATCGCATAGAAACTCAAGCCGGAAATGCAGGTCATAGTCAGGAAGGTAACGAGACTGGTCACCAGGGGGCGGAATTCAGCCTGCAACCGGGGGTACTCGTCGCCGAGCAGCAGGAACATGAGGAGCACAGCGCCGAGGCTGGCGGTTATCGACAGGCAGGATCCCACGACGATTCCGGTTATTACTGTCAGTGGGCGCATAGTCGCTGGAGTTTCCTGTAGTGTGTCTGTAGATAAAGCGGGAATGATCGCAAATTTGCTGACTGCGCACTTGATTGCAGCGTTTCTGCAAACTAGCCTAGCTGAATCAGGCGTGGCCCGACAGGGCCTCAGACAGTGGGCTGGGCGTTGCTTTCGGGCATTGATCCCAGGGCATTTTTCCCAGGGCATTGCTCGCAGGGCATTGATGGAGAACATTGAAAATGCTTGAAATCGGAGTACGTACAAGGATCGTAGCCGCCCTGTTGGGCTTCCTGGGAATTCTGGCTGTTTCCGGCTCCATTCTCGTCCCGCCCGCATTATCGGCCCCTCCGGAAGTTCTCGAACCGCATCTCGCCCCGCTGCCGAAGCACGAAAAAATCGGTTTGCTGGCGACGGAGTTCGTGCAGAAATCCCACTACGAACAGGCATCAGTCGACGACGAATTATCGTCGCGGATACTGGACCGCTATATCGAAGCGCTCGATAGCGGCCGCATGTACCTGCTGGCGAGCGACGTGGCAGCATTCGAAAAGTACCGTTATGAAATCGATGACATGCTGGGGTCGGCGTCGATGAAGCCGGTTTTTGACATGTTCGAGGTCTACAGGACCCGGGGTCGGGAGCGGCTTGAATATGCGTTGCAGCAGTTGGACCAGGACTTGGATTTCAGCGGCGACGAAGAATACGTTTTCGATCGTTCGGAACAACCCTGGGCGTCGACCACGAAGGACCTCGACGAGTTGTGGCGCAAGCGCGTGACGAACGATGCATTGAGCCTGGTGCTGGCGGACAAGACAATCGACGAAACACGCGAAATTCTGAATAAGCGCTACACCCGTTTCCTGAAACGCATGGACCAGATCAAGAGCGAAGACGTCTTCGAAACCTTTATGAATGCGTTTGCGCAGACGCTCGACCCACACTCCAGCTACCTGTCACCGCGCAGTTCCGAGGAATACCGCATCCAGATGAGTCTTTCCTATTTCGGAATAGGCGCATCGCTGCAGATCGAGGATGACTATGTCAAGGTCATAAACGTCATCCCCGGCGGGCCGGCGGCTATCGATGGCTCGCTGCAGCCCAACGATCGAATTACGGCTGTCGGCCAGGGCAGCGACGGCGAACTGGTTGACGTTATCGGTTGGCGTCTCGACGATGTCGTGCAGCTTATCCGTGGCCCCGAAGACACCGTGGTGCAACTGCAGATTTTGTCCGGTGACGCATTGCACGGCGCACCGCAGAGAACCATCAGCCTGACGCGCAACCAAGTGAAACTCGAGGAGCAGGCTGCGAAGAGCAGTATCATTAACGTGCCACGCGACGGGCGGGACTGGTCGATCGGCGTTATCGAAGTTCCCAGTTTTTATCGCGACTACAACGCACTGAGCAACGGCGACAAGGACTATACGAGTACCACCAAAGACGTCAAAAACCTGATCCTCGAGCTCGAAGAACAGGGTATCGATGGACTGATTATCGACCTGCGGAACAACGGTGGCGGACACCTGACAGAAGCTACAGCGCTGACCGGCCTCTTCATCGACAATGGGCCCGTGGTGCAATTGCGCAGCTCGAACGGCCGCATCAGCCGCCTGGACGATCCGGACCCGGTGGCACGCGTCGCCTATAACGGCCCGCTGGCCGTCCTCGTGAACCGGTTCAGTGCTTCCGCATCGGAAATTTTTGCGGCAGCGATCCAGGACTATGCGCGCGGCATCATTATCGGGCAGCAAACCTTCGGCAAAGGCACGGTGCAGAATCTCTATTCACTGGATCAGTACGTGCGTCGCGCCGAGGACGATGGATTGGGGCAGCTGACACTGACTGTCGGCAAGTATTACCGGGTGACCGGTGAAAGTACCCAGCATCGCGGCGTAAACCCTGACATTCCGCTGCCCTCACCCATTGATACCGAAATTGTTGGCGAAAGCGCCCGGGACAGTGCTCTGCCCTGGGACACCATTCGCACGACGCGCTTTCGTGCGGGCGTGCCACTCGCCACGACAATTGCCTCGCTGAATACCGAGCACCTCACACGCAGCAAGGACGATCCCGATTACCGCTACTTGCTCGACGGCATCCAGGATGTCGCGGAAGTGCGTGCGCGCAAAACGGTATCTCTCAATATCGACGAACGCCGCCAGGAGCGCGAAGAGTCCGTATATCGCCGGCTCGAGCGCGAAAATGCCCGGCGCGCAAGATTGGGCCAGGAGCCGCTCGCGAGCGTCGAGGAACTCGATGACATCGAAGCGCCGGATGTGCACCTTGATCAGGCGGCAGCCATTGTTACGGACCTCGCCGGAATGCGTGAGATAGAAGCCGCGCCCGCACGCGCAGCACAGATGACGAACTGAGCCCCACACAAGGGGGACTTGTCACGACTTTCGCCGGTGTTATACTCGACTACAACACCTACTTAGGCAGTCGCGCCCGACCTGGAGGATGACGTGTCTGATCACGCGTTTAATCAAATGTCTCCTGCGTGCCTTGCCGGCAGTACGACCGCCCCCTTTCGGGCCTTGGGCGTAACGCTGGTGGGAACTGTAGCGCTTGGCTTATGCAATGTTGCTCTCGCGGCACCCGGCTGGAGCGATTCATGCAACAGCGTTACCCAGCATTTGAAGAGCGTCCATATTGCGAGTCCCCAATGGACGATCGAGCGTGTCGATCTCATAACGACCGACACGAACGCTGTTGACGCCCTCGATGAGCGAACCGCCAGCGCAGCCGATCCGGCAGCGCCGTTCCTTTTTCTGACGCCGCGGGTGGCGAACATCCTGGAAGATATTTTTGCCGATGCTGGTGACGTACCGACTGCGGATGGCGATGCTGTTCCGGTGGCCGTCGCATCGGGAGAAGATTCAACAACGCGCCGGCAGGAGTCTGCCGAGGCAGCCGGCGACGCCAGCGATATGACTGATCTGGATTATACGATTCGGCATGGTGCAATGCGCGAGTCGATGTACAACTTTGAGAGTCTGCCGAGATTCCAGCGCCCGATGTATCGGACGGACATCTAGCGCATCGATGGCACACCGACGCCTGCTAGCGACTTAGAATCTTCGCTATACCCCAATAGTTTTCGCCGAGAATGTTGTTGTCGCTCTTGCTGACAGTACCGTCCTTGCCAATATCGAACAGGGTCGTCACTGTTCCGGCGATCGGTACGGCATCCGTTTCGGTGCGAAACTGCGCCAACTCCGCAATCAGCTTGACGCGAGTTTGCAAAATGGCGGCAAAATCCGTGTTCTGTTCCATCATATCGAGGCGCTTCTGAATTCGCGTGAGAAGCTGATCACATTCACGTGGCGAACCGTAGTTGATAGCACCCACGCTTTTCTCACCAGCTTCCTTGGCCATCGCGGCGAGGTCGTCGTCTGCGAAATACAGCAGGAGTTGCTGTGCAAAAGATAGAATCATGAGATTTATCGAGCGCTTGGTCGAAACATCGAGCCCCTGGTTTTCCGGCGGCCTGCGGTTTTTTATCTCATTCAGCCTGAGCTTAAGCCCTGCTTCGTTCCGGGCAGTTTCGTCGATCCGCGCGGCAACCTTGTCCAGCGCCGCTGTCACAGCCCGGCGCCGAAAAAACTTGAAAAATCCGCTCATGGAAAGCAGCTGTCCTTGCTGGGTATGCAACTGGTCCTGCAACTGCTGAATGGCTTCACGTTGCTCGTCAATCTGTTTCTCGACCGCCCGCGACTCGCGGTTTCGTTGCTCGTTCCACTGCACCAATAAACTGTTGTGTTGGCGCTGCTCCCGTTGTTGCTTCAGTTGCTCGGCAAACTTTGCCAGCTTGCGCTGGCAGCGCAACGACAGCCCGCGTAGCTGATAAAAAACAACGACGTTGCGTGTCCAGGCCGGGTCAATGAGCAGTTGCTCGAGGTGATCGAGCTTTTGCTGCAGGCGAGCGGTCGCCCCTTCCTGATGCTTGATCTTGTCCTGGAGTTTGAACTGCTCCTTGCGCATCCCGGCGAACTCTTTCTTGAGTTCCGCACGGTTCCAGTACAGGTTCAGCAGTTTCTCGCTGTCCTGCGACTTGTCTGCGGCACCGCCGAAGATGGCTGTCAGACTCGACAAGGTCACTCCTTAACATAATACCGGTCGACTCGCTGCGATCGCGGACCCGGGTCGCGGGCATTATGACAAGGCGCCTGTAGCCAATCCTTGATTCAATCGACAGTTTTGCCGGAGCAGGCAGGAGTCTCGGCAAGCCGCGAATTTACAGGGAAAAAGCGCGACAGATCGGGCAGGTAAAAGACGCGGTCGCTACTACCGTTCGAGTACCAGGTGACCACTGTCCAGAAGATAGTCGAGCCACTTGTTCAGGACGATGTTGCGGCGCCAGCGGGCACCCAGTTCGGCGCCGTGCACTCGTGTTAGTCGCCGCAATGCTGCATGCCGGTGCTCGCCACAAAGGCTCATCGCCTCAGCCAGATTGCCGTCCAGGTAAGCTCGGATTTTCACATCCGGATCAGCGAACCGCGTGCCATCAATCTGAAAAAAATACGACAGTGAAAGTGTCACCGTATAGCGACTGCGATCAAGAATCTCGAGGTGAAGATCGCAATCTCCGGCAACACGCGACTGATAGTAGCCATCCAGTCGCTCGAGTTCCGGAATCAGTTGTCGCAGGCGAATGAAGTTGCTCTCGTACAACATCATCAGGCCAACGAAACTTCGTGGCCTGACAACCGCCTGCGGTACCAATTGATAGTCGAGCAACATAGCTCGAATATAGCACAGCGGTGACGACTCAAACGTTACGTAGTTCCGAAATCGCTACGGTTAATCGGCTTGCAATCCGGCAGCTAATTTCAGGGTCGCACTCTCCGCTCAACCCCGGTACTATCGAGAATCCGGCTGGCGATTTCTTCAATCGAAAACTCGGTCGTATCGACATGCGGTATGCCGTACTTCTTGAACAGCTTCTCTGCTTCGCGCAATTCAAACCGAACCTGTTGTGCTGTTGAGTACCGGCCAAGGGCGCGCCGCTCCTTGCGAATCTGCTGCAATCGCGCTGGTGATATGGTCAGGCCGAACAGTTTGCTTTTCTGCGAAGCCAGTATTTCGGGCAACGTGCCACTATCGAATTCCTCGTCGGTCAGGGGGAAATTGGCTGCGTATACTCCATACTGCAGCGCCAGATAGAGACAGGTCGGCGTCTTGCCGCTCCGCGAGACTCCGATCAGTATGACGTCTGCCATTTCATAGTTTCGCGCAATACCGCCGTCGTCATTTGCCAGCGCAAAATTGGTTGCCTCAATGCGCTTCATGTAGCTGTCTATATCGCTCATACCGTGTGCGCGGCCGGCAGTATGCGTGGACTTCTGTTTGAGCTCTGTTTCGAGCGGCTCCAGAAAGACATCAAAAATATCCAGGTGCAGGGCATTGGAGTCACGCACAATCGAACGGAAATCATCCTGTACCAGCGTCGAGAATACGATAGGCCGCAGTGCCGACGCGCTGGCGGCAGAATTAATCTTCCTGACCGCTTCTCGTGCCTTGTCTTCGGTATCTATAAATGGCACAGTCACCTGCCGAAAATGCTGGCCGTCGAACTGCGTAAGAAGGCTATGACCCAGCGTCTCGGCGGTGACACCGGTCTGGTCGGAAAGAAAAAACACGGTACGTTCACTCATGTACAGACACTCATGCAAAAGGGTTCCTGGTTTTTTCATGGCCGGTGGGTGCGGCCTGGTAAACGGTGACACGGGATTCAAACAAGCAACGCTGAAAGTTTGCCAGCTACAAACGTATTACGCCAACACAAACAGTTGATCAGGCGGAGACAGAGCGACTCTGCCGCCAGGAAAGGGAGCTAGCCTTGCAGCCATACGTCATCAAGCTGGAAAAGCTTGGCATGGAAGATGTTGAAATTGTTGGCGGAAAAAACGCATCCCTCGGCGAAATGATCAGCAACCTCAGTGGGCTGGATGTTGCAGTCCCCGGTGGTTTTGCAACCACGGCCGCCGCATACAGGGACTTCCTGCGCTGCAGCAATCTCGACGAACGCATCCGTGAAAAACTTCAGTCTCTCGATGTCGACGACATCAGCGCGCTGTCTGAGGCCGGCAAGTCGATTCGCGGCTGGATTAACGACACTGCCCTGCCGGACCGGCTGAAGGCGGAAGTGAGCGAGGCGTGGGCGGAGATGTCCGGCGGAAAGGACATCCGTGTCGCCGTTCGCTCATCGGCAACCGCTGAAGACTTGCCGGATGCTTCCTTTGCCGGACAACAGGAAACTTTCCTGAACGTGCGTGGGCTCGATCACCTGATCGCCGCAATGCACCAGGTATTTGCATCGCTGTTCAACGATCGCGCGATCGCTTATCGCGTACATCAGGGATACGATCATTCGAATGTCGCGCTATCGGTCGGTGTCCAGTACATGGTACGCAGCGATATCGGTTCTGCCGGCGTGATGTTCACGCTCGACACCGAGTCCGGGTTTCGTGATGCCGTATTCATCACATCGTCTTTCGGTCTGGGTGAAACTGTCGTACAGGGTGCAGTCAATCCAGACGAGTTTTATGTCTACAAGCCGGCCCTAGAATCCGGCCGTTTTCCGATCCTGCGCAAGAACCTGGGCAGCAAGAATATCAAGATGGTTTTCAGTGACGACCCGAAACCCGGCAAGACGGTTGAAACGGTCGATGTCGATGATGCCGAGAAGCTGACCTTCTCGCTGAGCGAACAGGAGATTATCGAGCTGGCACGTTCCGCCGTGACCATAGAAGAGCACTACGGTCGGCCGATGGACATCGAGTGGGGCAAGGACGGCAGCGACGGCAAGCTGTATATCCTGCAGGCGCGACCCGAGACTGTACAAAGTCGCAGTGGCCGCACGATTCATCGTTACACGCTGAAGACCCGATCCAAAGTGCTCGGTACAGGGCGCAGCATCGGCCAGAAGATCGGCGCCGGTACGGCCAAGATCGTCCGTGACGTCAGCGAAATGGGTCGCGTCCAGCCGGGCGACGTACTGATTTCCGATATGACCGATCCGGACTGGGAACCCGTAATGAAGCGCGCATCCGCGATTGTCACCAATCGCGGCGGACGCACTTGCCATGCAGCGATCATCGCACGGGAACTGGGTATCCCGGCCGTGGTCGGCTGCGGCGATGCGACGACGCGAATCAAGGATGGCATAGAGGTTACCGTGAGTTGCGCCGAGGGCGACGAGGGATACATATACGAGGGACTGTTGCAATACGAAGAATCGGAAATCGAACTGGATTCCCTGCCGGACATTCCGGTGAAGATGATGATGAATGTCGGTAACCCGGATCGCGCGTTCGATTTCTGCAACATCCCGCACCATGGAGTAGGCCTCGCGCGGCTCGAGTTCATCATTAATCGAATGATCGGCGTGCATCCGAATGCCCTCCTGGAATACGAATCGCTCGATTCCGAGACCCGTGCAGCGGTTGACGAACAAATGGCAGGTTATGCCGAACCACTTTCCTTTTTCGTCGACAAACTGGCGGAAGGAATCAGCACGATCGCCGCTGCGTTTGCCCCGCATCCCGTTATCGTGCGCATGTCCGATTTCAAAACCAATGAGTACGCAAACCTTATCGGGGGTGATGCCTACGAACCCAAAGAGGAAAACCCGATGCTCGGCTTCCGCGGCGCCGCCCGTTACGTTTCCGAGGCATTCCGGCCGTGTTTCGAGCTGGAGTGCGCCGCTCTGCGCAAGGTCCGTAACGATATGGGCCTCAAGAATGTGCAGGTGATGATCCCGTTCATACGAACGGTGGCACAGGGGGCCAAGGTGATCGAACTGTTGCGGGACAACGGTCTGGAGCGCGGCAAAGACGGCCTGAAGATCATCATGATGTGCGAATTGCCGACCAATGCGCTGCTGGCCGACCAGTACCTGGAGCACTTCGACGGCATGTCGATCGGTTCGAATGACATGACTCAACTGACGCTGGGCCTGGATCGTGATTCAGCATTGGTCGCCGACCTGTTCGATGAACGTGACGACGCTGTAAAGGCGATGCTTGAAATGACCATCAAGGCTTGCCGGGCGAAGGGCAAGTACGTTGGCATTTGCGGCCAGGGACCTTCCGACCATCCCGACTTCGCGATGTGGCTTGTCGACCAGGGCATTGACAGTTTGTCACTGAACCCCGATACCGTTATCGAAACCTGGATGTTCCTGGCCGGCCAGGCCGTCTAGCCGATAATTGCGGAGTCAGAAGCTTTCGTAGCGCGAGCGCCTCTGCCAGCGTATGCGTGGCAGCCAGAGGCCCAGGACGATACCGACCAGCAATACCAGCGCTCCGGCAAGAAACCAGTTGCGGGTTTTCTGGCCGGCAAGGTCGTCGTTTTCCTGCTCGAGTATGCTGACTTTGATCTCGGCGTCGGTAAGCTGCTGCCGCAGATCCTTGTTCTGCCGGTCGAGTGATATCGCGTTCGCGGATGTGGACTTCAGTTCGTCAAGCTCTGTTTGCAGTGACTGATTCTGGCTTTCCAGGCTGGCAATCCTCGCAGTTGCCGTGTCGTACTGGTTCTTGACCGCATCCAACTGGGAACCCATCGTGGTGCCACGCGCGGTGGCATTGGTCAGCTGACTCGTCAGGCGCTCGAGCTGCTGCCGGGCCGGCGCTTCCGGCATCAGGTAACGCGACAGCACCCATCCCTCGGTACCGCCACTTGTGCGCACTCTTGTGTAGCCAGACTCTGCATCGCGCTCGAGTACTTCCAGCTCCGTGCCACTGCGCATGGTCAGTCGAATTGCGTGTTCCGTCGTCGGACCGGTGCGCAGCAGAACCTCGAATTCATCGCTGACCCAAACAGTTTGCGCACTGGCGGGCAATGCCGCCACAAAGCAGCAGCCAAGCAGAAAAACCAGCTGCCTGATCGAAGTGATATTCATTTACACAGCGCCCAAACTTTGACTATCCAACTATAAGGCAAGCCGAATACCGGCACCAGCCGAAAAACGAAACACCGGCTTGCCGAAGCTACTGACCCTGACCACTGCCATTATATTTTTGCATGGCGCATGCGTCGCCAAACGGCAACGCAATTATTGGCCGGCATTGCATACAGTCGTTCACGGGCGAGACCTGCCGCCTGGCCGAAACTGTCCAGATCCTCAATGTCGCGAATGCCCATGACCGGATCCCGGCTGCGCAGCGAGGCATCGAAATTTGCGTTGCTGTCACTGCTGAAGCGACCCTCGAAGTTGAACGGTCCATACAGGCAAAACACGCCGTCCGCCGGCAACAGATCGCCAACCAGCGAGAACATCGCTTGTACTGCCTCTATCGCCATGATGTGTGCCGTATTGGCGGAGTACACGGCATCCGGCAGCAGGGAACGCAAAGTCTCGAGATCGGCGGATTGGACGTCGAGTAACAGGGGCGCCCGGGTATTCTCCAGCTGTGCCTGATCTAGCCAGGCGGCGATACCGGCGTGATGCTCCGCCAGATCGCTTGTGTGCCAAACGAGATGCGGCATTGACGCCGCAAAATGCACGGCGTGCTGGCCGGTACCGGAGCCGATTTCCAGGACGGACCGGCTATCCGCAAATTCCGTCCGCAAAACCTCGAGGATCGGTCCCTTGTTACGTTCGCAAGCCGGCGACGATGGCAGCGAAATCAACCGTCCGTCTCCAGCACTGCCTGGTCAAATAGCGCGCCGCGATAGTAGCGCAGCTCCGCAATCGAGTCTCGTATGTCGGCGAGCGCCCGATGAGAGGACTCCTTCTCGAAGCCGGCGGCGACTACCGGTGCCCAGCGTTGGGCCAGCAGTTTCAGCGTACTGACGTCGAGATTTCGATAATGAAAAAAGGTTTCCAGTGCCGGCATCAGGCGTGCCATAAAGCGGCGATCCTGGCAGATACTGTTGCCGCACATCGGTGACGCGCCGGCATCTACATACTGCCGCAGGAATTGCAGTGTCCGCTCTTCCGCCTGCGCAATGCTCACGTCGCTGGCCAGAACGCGCTCCACAAGGCCGGACTCGCCATGCTGCTTCGTATTCCAGGCATCCATGGCGTCGAGGATGCTTTTCGGCTGGTGGACGGCAAACACCGGTCCCTCTGCGATCTCATTCAGCTGGTTATCGGTTACGATCGTGGCGATCTCGATAATCTGGTCGGAAGTGGTGTCGAGTCCGGTCATCTCGAGGTCGATCCAGACAAGATTCAGCGCCGGATTGGACTTTACGTTCGCGTCTCCCAGCATTTTACCCCCGGTAGTTTGTTGTCCGGCCAACCAAACACGAACGTGCACGGACGGCGTAGTCGCAGCATACTACATCACCCGTAGTCGACCCCATCAAGCATCAGCGCATGCAACACGACAACCTCAAGGCCCGCGTCGTCGCAACCTATGGTCGCCGCCTCGATCTCTGCTTTGCGGACGGCAGCGAGGCGACCGGTCGTGTCAAGGGCCGACGATTGCAACCTGTGTGCGGGGACTACGTCCTTGCAGAACGCCTGCCGAATGAGCCTGAATGGCTGATCACCGAAATTGTGGAGCGCCGCAACGAGCTGGGCAGACCGAACCGGCAGGGCAAGGTCGATATCCTCGCCTCCAATATCGACCTGGTCGTCGTCGTTACGGCGGAACTGCCTGCGCCCGACTGGTTCATCGTCGACCGGTACTTGTGTGCCGCCGAACTGATGCGGGCGGCCGGCGCGATTGTCTTCAACAAGACTGACCTTGGTGAAGCCACACCGGCAATTCTTGACGCTATGGACATCTACAGGGAAGCTGGCTACCCGACGCTTTATTGCAGCGCGGTCAGCAGCAGCGGCATGGATGATTTGTGCGCGCTAATTGCCGAAAGAACTGCCGTCGTGGTCGGGCAGTCGGGTGTCGGCAAGTCGACGCTGATCAATGCACTGTTCGGGGATGACTCATTGACCACCGCTCCGGTGTCGCGGAAGCGGCAAGAGGGGCGTCATACCACCGTCAATTCAAAAATGCGTACCCTCGAGAGCGGTGGTCACGTGATCGACTCACCCGGCGTGCGCGACTACGCACCGGCGATCACTGCAGCGGAAGAAGTAGCGCAAACATTCCCCGAGATTCGCGACGCGGCGCCCGCGTGTCGATTCGCCAACTGTCGCCATTTGCAGGAGCCTGGTTGCGAGGTTGTCGCCGCGGTCGCGACGGGTACAATCGCCGCAAGGCGTTACGAAAGTTACCGGCGACTGTATCGCCTGTCGCTCGATTTTCAGCGCAAAACACTGTAGTTTCAGCGAGCATCCGGCGCCGTTTTGCCGATTCGCTGCTTGTTTATCCCGGCGGCCATTTGAAAGCGCGCCCGCCAAGCAAGTGCAGGTGAATATGAAAGACTGACTGTCCTGCGCCTTCCATGCAGTTCATGGTTACCCGATAGCCTTCCTCGGAAAGACCCTCACTTTGTGCAATCGCCTTGGCGGCCAGGAAAAGCCTGCCGCCCGTCCCGGCGTCAGCGTCCTGCAGGTCGTTAATGGTCGCGATGTGCTTCCTGGGAACAATCAGGACATGCGTCGGCGCTTGCGGGTTGATGTCACGAAAGGCCACGACGTGCTCGTCAAAATAAACCAGGTCGGCGGCGATTTCCTTCGCCACAATTTTACAAAAAAGACAATTTGCTTCTGCCATTGCGGGTTCCTCTTCTTGCGCGCCTGTTGACTGTCGACGCTCACTCCACCAGCCGACGACCGAAAAACGCGTGTGACAACGTGCCACCGTCGACATATTCCAGTTCGCCGCCGAGCGGCACCCCATGCGCGATGCGACTGGCGGGCACCTTGTGGCGATTCGCCATGTCGGCAAGAAAATGCGCCGTCGCATCTCCCTCCACTGTGGGGTTGGTGGCTATGATGATCTCCCTGAATTTTTCCTCGACGAGGCGTTCCTCCAGCTGCCGCAGGCCAAGTTCCTCGGGGCCAATACCGTCGAGCGGCGAAAGGTGTCCCATAAGGATGAAGTAATGTCCCTTGTAGCCGGTTGCGTCTTCAACGGCCATGACATCAGCCGGCGACTCGACGATGCATAGCAACGAATCGTCGCGACCGGTGTCCCTGCAAATGCTGCACAACTCATGTTCGGAGAACATTCGGCAACGGCGACAATGGCCGATCGCGGTAACGGCCTCGCTGAGCGCCTTTGACAATTGTTCGGCGCCCGCCCGGTCGCGCTCCAGCAAGTGGAACGCGATGCGCTGTGCCGACTTCCGTCCCACACCCGGCATGCAACGCAGGGTATCGATCAGGCGGATCAGTAGAGGCGAATAGGACAAGCGAATGAACCGGCAACGGAACCTGGAAGGAAGTCTAAAACGGCAACTTCATGCCGGGCGGCAGGTTCAATCCCGCCGCCATACCGCTGAACTTGTCCTTGACTGTCGTCTCAACCCGGCGGACTGCATCATTGAAAGCAGCCACGATCAGGTCTTCCAGCATGTCCTTGTCGTCACCGACGAGTGAATCGTCGATCACGATCGATTTGACTTCGTGTTTGCAACTCATGGAAATTTTGACCAGGCCACCGCCCGATTCACCCGTGACGGTCAATTTGGCCATTTCTTCCTGCGCTTTCTGCATTTCGGCCTGCATTTGCTGGGCCTGTTTCATGAGTTGCCCGATACCACCCTTCATAAATAAGTCACTCCCGATTGGCGGCTTTGCGCCGATCTACCAGTTCAATGGAATCCGGATTCAGCTCTGCTCCGAACATATCCTTAAGTGCCTTCACGTTCGGGTCTGCCTCGAGCGATGCGCGTGCCTCGGCCCGTCGCTCGTCCACCAGCCGCGCTGCCTGCTGCACCGGCGTTTCGCTGCCACTCTCGGTGCCGATCAGGATGTCGACTTTTAGCGCTTCGCCGAAATGCCTGGACAAGGCTGCCGCAATTGCATCCTGCCTCGAGCGAGTCAGCAACGACTCCGAACGGCGATCGAGTCCAAGATGGACGACGCTTTTTTCCCGCCGCAGGAAAGCACAATTGCCGGCAAGCAATTTAGCCGCGCCGTTCAGTCCAAGTTCCTTGACCAGCTCGCACCAGTCGGGATCCTGCCACGCCTGCGGCCTTGCGGATGCCGGCGGCCGGGCCTGCTCGGCAGGCGCGCTGGCTGCCGGTGGGGACGGTTTGCGACGCGGCGCGGCTGCCCGTACAGCTTCGCCGCCGACCGTCGCCGGGCTGTGGTTCGGCTGGAAGGCAAGCATCCTCAGCAAGGTCATCTCGACACCGCTTTTCGGGTCTGGTGCCAGGTGCAGGTCACGCCGCCCGATCAGTGCCATCTGATAGAAAAGCTGCAGGTCTTCGGCACTCAAGCGGCCTGCGAACTCGGCTATCTCGTCTTCGTCAAAATCGTCTTCGCTGTCGATGGCACCAACAATCTGGAAAACAGCAATTCGCTGCAGCATCCGCGCCAGATCGTCCAGCAAGTGCGCGTAGTCCGGGAACTGTTCATCGATGCGAGCAATGGCCTGTACAAGACCGCGCGCGTCGTTCGCGGCCAGCAAGGCCAGGAGCTCGCTGATATGCCGGCGGTCGACGTTGCCGATCATCACGCCTACCGCCGCTTCTGTCAGGTCGCCCCCGCAGTAGGCAATCGCCTGATCGAGAAGGCTCAATGCGTCTCGCAGGCTGCCATCGGCAGCGCGCGCCAGCATCGACAGAGCGGCCGGCTCTGCCTTGATTTTTTCGGCCTCGCAAATCAGTTCCAGTCGTTCACGAATGATCCGCGGTGTCAGGCGCTTGAGATTGAACTGCAGGCACCGCGACAGCACCGTCACCGGCAACTTCTGCGGGTCGGTAGTGGCAAGCAGGAACTTGACGTGCGGTGGCGGCTCCTCCAGTGTTTTCAACAATGCATTGAAGGAGCTGCGCGACAACATGTGCACTTCGTCGATCAGGTAAACCTTGAAGCGCCCGCGCGCCGGCGCATACGGGACGTTATCGAGTAATTCCCGTGTATCGTCGATCTTGGTTTTTGATGCGGCATCGACTTCGATCAGGTCGACGAAGCGGCCCTCGTCGATTTCCAGGCAGGCGCTGCATTTGCCACAAGGCTGCGACGTGATCCCGGTTTCACAGTTCAGCGCCTTCGCGAGTATTCGGGCGATGGTGGTCTTGCCAACACCGCGCGTGCCGGCAAACAGGTAGGCATGGTGCAATCTCTGGCTGTCCAGCGCATTGCAGAGCGCCCTGAGCACGTGCTCCTGACCTGCTGTTTCAAGAAAATTTTTCGGTCGCCACTTGCGGGCGAGAACCAGATAACTCATGCCGGGGGGCTACGCTCGATGCCGATCGGGTCTGACAGTGTATCGGATGCTTCGACGGGAACAAGGCATAGCCTGCAGACGCTCGGTTTGCGACAGGAGTAAAGCAAAAGGCCCGCGCCAGCTCCTCCCCGGCACCCGGTTTAACCGCTGCCGCTGCTCCCTTCCGGGCCTGACGGGGTTCACGGCTGACCGTCGCGGGGAAACCGGCGCGGACCAGCAGCAATTATCGCCTCCGCCAGCCTGAGACTCAATGCACGCCGTTTCGATGAAATTGTTATTCTTTCGCTTTTGTGGGTGCAGATGCGGTGGCGCTGCTGCCCGCCTACACCCGATTGGGAGAGACCATGCCCGATGTAGCAGGTTTTGCGACTGTCGATCCGTTTGACGGCATGACAGGGGACAAACCCGGAAAGGTCTGCAATTTGCTGGCTGGCGCCTGGAGCGCAACCGATACCGTGCGCGCGGACATCGTCGACCCATTGAACGGCGAATTGTTTCTGCAGGTTCCGGAGACGCGAGACTTCGCGGGATACGTCGAGAGCCTGCGCGGTTGCCCGAAAACGGGCTTGCACAACCCGTTAAAAAAACCGCAGCGCTATGTAATGTTGGGGCAGGTTTGCGCCCGCGCAGCCGCGACACTCGTGCAACCGCCTGTGCAGGACTATTTCGCCCGCCTGATCCAGCGCGTCATGCCCAAAAGCTGGCAACAATGCGTCGGCGAGGTGCAGGTCACCAGGATATTCCTGGAGAACTTCGCCGGTGACGGCGTACGCTTCCTTGCGCGCGGCTTCTCCAATCCCGGAGATCATTCTGGACAGGAGTCGCGTGGCTACCGCTGGCCTTACGGGCCAGTCGCTGTAATCGCGCCTTTTAATTTTCCGCTGGAGATCCCGGCCCTGCAGGTGCTGGGCGCCCTTTTCATGGGCAATAAGCCGCTGGTCAAGGTCGATTCGAAGGTCAGCGTCGTATTCGAGCAATTTTTGCGCCTGCTGATCGATTGCGGACTGCCGGCCGGCGATGTCGACCTGGTGCACTGCCGCGGCAGCGAGATGGGCAAACTGCTGGAAGCTGCCAGGGGTATCCTGCGCATGGTGCAGTTCACCGGCTCGAGCACGGTCGCCGAGCGTATCGCGACGCAATTCAACGGCATGGTGCGGCTGGAGGACGCGGGTTTTGACTGGAAAGTCATCGGACCCGATTTCGACCCGGACTGGCTCGACTATGTCGCGTGGCAATCGGATCAGGACGCCTACAATGCAACCGGCCAGAAATGCTCTGCGCAAAGCATTCTCTTCGTGCATCGCAACTGGTACGAGGCCCTCGTGCCAAAGCTGCGGGAACTCGCGGCCCGCCGCAAACTGGACGACCTGACGTTGGGCCCGGTGCTGAGCTGGACAACGGAACAGATGCTGGCGCACGTCCGGAAGACATGCGCGATTCCCGGCGCCAGGCTGCTGTTCGGCGGCGAGGCACTCACCGGCCATACGATTCCGGAACGCTACGGCGCCATGTTGCCGACTGCGGTGCAGGTACCGATGTCTGCCCTGTCGGGCGAACATTTTGAGCTGGTAACCACGGAACTGTTCGGGCCGTTCCAGCTGCTTGTCGAATATGACGACGACGATCTCCCGGGTGTCCTGCTGTTCCTGGAACGCATGTCGCAACACCTGACGGCCGCTGTCGTCAGCGGGGATAGCGAGTTCCAGAATCGGCTCCTCGCCAACACGATCAACGGCACGACCTATTGCGGCATGCGCGCCCGTACGACCGGCGCGCCACAGAATCACTGGTTCGGCCCTTGTGGCGACCCGCGTGCGGCAGGCATTGGCACGCCGGAGGCCATCATCAGTACCTGGAGCGGACATCGCGAGATCATTGTGGACCAGGGGCCGCAGCCGGCTGGCTGGACCGTCTCGGAGTCCGCCTGAGGTGCAGACAGGCGGCATGACGAAATGACTACAAAATTGACTATAAGGGTTACCAGCAAGTTGCCGCAGGTCGGCACGACGATCTTCACCGTAATGAGCCAGCTTGCGGTCGAATGCGAGGCCGTCAATCTGTCGCAGGGCTTTCCCAGCTTCGACCCCCCCGAGGAGTTGTTGCAGTCGATCAACCACTATCTGCATTCCGGGGCCAACCAATACGCGCCGATGCCGGGCGTGCCGGCCCTGCGGCAGGCAATCGCCGACAAGACCGAACGCCTGTACGGCCGCCGGGTAAACGCGGATACGGAAGTGACGATCAGCACTGGCGCGACCGAGGGCTTGTTCAGTGCAATCCAGGCGCTTGTACGCCCCGGTGACGAGGTTGTCGTCTTCGACCCGGCCTACGATTCCTATGAACCCGCTGTGACGCTGGCTGGCGGCCTGACACGACACGTACCCCTGACCGTGGCAGAGCCCGGCGGCGACTTCTCTATCGACTGGCAACGTCTCAAAGACGCCATCAGCGACCGGACGCGGCTGGTCATTCTCAATTTCCCGCAGAACCCGACCGGTGCGGTGCTGCAGCCGGGCGACCTCGACCTTTTGGCCGATGCGGTACGCAATACGGCGGCTTTCCTCCTGTCGGATGAAGTGTACGAGCACATTATTTTCGACGGCGTTGCCCACCAGAGCCTGCTCCGCCACGCAGAGTTGTGGGAGCGGTCGCTGGTCCTGTCGTCGTTCGGCAAGACTTATCATGCGACGGGCTGGAAAGTCGGCTATTGCATTGCACCGCCGGCGCTCACCACCGAGTTTCGCAAAGTCCACCAGTTCACGACCTTTGCGGTCGTGACACCGATCCAGCACGCGCTCGCAGACTTCATGGTCAACAGACCGGAACACTTTGCAGAGCTGCCGAAGTTTTACCAGGCGAAACGGGATTTTTTCTGTGCACAGGTGCAAAGCTCGCGGTTCCGGTTTCGCCCTGCAGCCGGCACGTTCTTTCAGATCCTCGACTACTCGGAAATCTCAGACGAAGACGATGTGGGTTACGCGCGGCGCCTGACCCGGGAAATCGGCGTTGCCTCGATTCCGGTATCCGTGTTTTGCGAGGCGCCCTTCCCCGGTCGCAAGCTGCGCTTCTGCTTTGCAAAGGACAATGAAATTCTTGAGCAGGCCGCGGAGAAGCTATGTCAGCTCTGATGCGTGTTCACCCTTACCGAACAAAATTACTGATCAAAAAGCGCGCTGAAGACCAAACCGATTCCCTGCAGCTCGCCGTCCGAACTGAATCGGTATGACAGTCCGAGACGATCGAACTCGAAGCGCCAGATTGAAATCCGCGATTCTTCCCGGCTGAAGGCGAAGCCGAATTCCCATTGGTCGCTAATCGGTTCCGTCCCAGGGGTACGGCGAATGAGTTCCAGGTCATTCGGAAACCAGGTATAGGCCAGATGCCAGTGCAATTGCCATCGGGCTTCGGCATTGCGAAATACCGGATGACCGAGTTCCAGTGCCGTGGTGATCGGCCAGAAACTCTCTGAAGGACCAATGCTCGGCGAATAGCCAACGAAGCCTATCGAGTTGAACAGGGATACTCTCGGTACCTGGTCGAACAGAACCAACCGGCTCCTCACGCCCGTCCAATACGTCCAGGCCGATTCGTCACCGTTGAGCAGTGTGCCCCAGCCCAGTGCCGCGATTGACCGCAGCGTCCAGCGCTCGTTGACGGGCCAGGTCAGGTAGACCGACGGCGTAACGCTGACATTGGCGAAATTCTCCGGATTAACGGAGCCGGCAATATCATCGAGTGGGAAATTATTGAGGCCCAGGGTAATGGGAAAGCGCAGCTCGATGCCCCAATGGCGGTTGCCCGCGTCATCGATCTCCGCCTGCGATATTTGCTTGCGCGGCACATAGCGCAGCGCAAAGGCGTTGCTTTCATCGCCGATCTGGTACCAGCCAGAACCAAAATACGTGGAATAAGCCCAGTGGAGCGCGTTGATGTCCTGGGTTTGCGCGTGCGCACTCATCGTACAGCCCAGCAGGGCGACCACAAGTACGGTTTTGCGCAAGCACGAGAACAGTGGGTCAATCCGTACGATCTTCCATTTCTCCTACAGTAAATTCCAGGCCGATCTGCATGCGTTTGGTTGCAATGCCGACTTCACGCAAGAACATTAACAAAGCGATAAAAATAAGGGTCAGCGACGAAACGAACAGCACGGCCACAAAATCGGCGATTCGGATGTCGGCGTATTCACCCACGAAAAGGGAAATAATCACGAGGCAGATCAGCAGTGCGCTACCCGCACAAAGGCGCAGCGCCCAGTTGATGATGCGGATGCGATTCCACAGCACCGCGGTTTCATCGGTGAGTAAAGACCTGTGCTCGTCGGACCGCGTCGTGGCGATGCGCCGTTCCAGGACCCGGGCGCGGTCGGTGATGCGGCCGAGCCGATTTGACAAAACAGTCAACAGAGCTCCGATACCGGCCAGCAAAAAGACCGGGGCAACAGAGAGTTGTATGACGGCAGCTACTGCGTCCACGTTGGCGAGTTACCTCACTGCGATTCGTCGCACGTATGCGACATAAGACTGGCGGGTCCATTGTAGCGCGTCCGGCGCACGGCGCTCGTTCCGACCGCGGTGGTACAAGGCCCGCGGCCGAAATACAATAGGACGGTCAAAGCGAAGGTCTGCAGGCCTTCGATCAGGGAAACCGAAGGAGATGGCACGTGGACACAGCATGGATTCAGGTATTCGTCCTGTCGTTAAGCGAATGTGTCGCGCCTGCCGGCAAAACCGTTTGCCAGGAGCAGGTCGTGCAATACCAGTTCTACGACCAGGCCGAATGTGAAGCGGTACTGCAACAGTTTATCAAGTACAGCGCTGGCGCCGACAACATCATTATCAATGCCGAAAAATCACAGTGTCTCGCCACGGTGCGGCAAAGCCCGACGTTCCGAACGCTGCAACAAGCCAACCAGGAACTGGGTGCTATCGACAACCTGGAAACGCTGCCGGTCGAGCAAAGCGCACCGCCGGAGTCCTCAGGCGAGCACGCGGCACGGCTCGAAAAGTTGCCCGACTGCGACAGTAACTACCGCGTGACCCCGTGCAAGGTAGGCCAGATCATCGTGGAAACCGACGCGACCAGAGAGATACCGGTGTGGCGGCGGGATAATTGACGAGCGTATATGGCGGAGAGGGCGGGATTCGAACCCGCGGTACGGCGTTACCGTACACTTGCTTTCCAAGCAAGCGCCTTCGACCGCTCGGCCACCTCTCCACATTCTTATTTCACCTGCCCCGCAATCTTGCCACATCCATTGGGATAATTGACGGCGACACCGCGACCCCTTCCGGTTGTTCCAGGAGAGCAGTCGCGTCAGTTGTCTTCCGACCGAAAAACCGGCGGCGTTTCCAGGCAGGAACTACCCTCCGGTCGCGGCGGTCGCGGCGAGGCGTCGGGGATGGTCAACTCCCTGTGAGCCTGCAATGAATCCAGGCCCTCGGGCGCTTCGATGCGCTTGCCGGGCTCGCTTGTCTGATAGCGTCGCGGCTCTTCACACACGGAGGACGCGCCGCAGGCGCCCAGAAGAAACGGCACGAGGACGAGCCCCGTCACTTTCAGGTGCTTCATGATCCCTGCCCTGCTGTGGTTCCTGCAGCATTCCCTGTGGTCTTCCCTGCAATTGCCCCTGCAATTTTCAATGCATCTCTCATTTGTTCGTGAAACCTTTCAGAAAAAGTGGTCAATGGTAAGCGAACGCCGCTTGAAATGAGACCCATTTCAGCCAGCGCCCATTTGACCGGTATCGGGTTCGACTCCAGGAACATGGCTGTGTTCAACGGTTGCACGGATTCGTCCAGTGCCATGGCCCGATCCCTGTCGCCAGCTGATTGTGCCCGGCACATATCTGCCATCAGGGCAGGTGCAACGTTGCCGGTTACCGTTACGACCCCGTGACCACCACCCTCTAAAAACTCCCGGACCGTAAAGTCATCGCCGCTGTAAAACCTGAAATCGTCACTGACCAGTTTGCGAAGGGCTTGCAGGCGCTGCATGTCGCCGGTCGCTTCCTTGATGCCGAAAATTCTCGGGTGTTTCGACAGTCGGGCAACAGTCTCCGGCAAGGTATCGGCGACCGTGCGTCCCGGTACGTTGTACAGCATCACCGGCTTTTCGACGGCGTCGGCTACGGCCATGAAGTGCTGATAGATGCCCTCCTGCACGGGCTTGTTGTAATAGGGTGTAACCAGCAAATAAGCGTCGATCGCTACCTCGCCAACCGCGACCGACAAGTCTATGGTCTGTTTGGTTGAATTGGATCCTGTCCCGGCAATAATCGGAAAACGGCCGCGCGCAATCTCGACAGCGCGAAAAATCAACTCGATATGCTCGTCCTTCTCGAGCGTCGCCGACTCCCCGGTCGTACCGGCTACCACCAGGCCATCACTGCCCTCGGCTACGTGAAACTCGATGAGTCGCTCAAGAGCGGCATAGTCGATTCGATTGTCCTCATCAAAGGGAGTTACCAGCGCCACCAGGCTACCTGCAAACACAATAACTCCTCGCCTCGAATAAGGCGGCGATGTTACTGTTCACGCCCGGGGGTGACAAGGCCGCGATGTCATCCCCGCAGCTTTCGCCTATTACTCGAAAAGAAATTAACTAAATGAAGCAACTCATTGTTTTATCAGCCATTGGAAACGACCGTTCGGGAGTCGTCCAGGACATCAGCAAGGTCATACTCGATTGCAGCGGCAACATCGAGGAAAGTCGCATGTCGGCCCTCGGTAACGAATTCGCCATGCTGCTTCTGATCTCCGGCAACTGGCATACGTTGACGCGACTCGAAACCGAGCTGGACAAACTGACGCAGGATCACTCCCTCACCTACACCATTCGCAAGACCGGCGAACGCGTCGACAAGGTCGATTGCATGCCCTACGGTGTGGATGTGGTTGCTCTGGATCAGCCCGGCATCGTCTTCAATCTCGCTAATTTTTTCGCCAGCCAGAAGATCGATATCGCCGAGTTAGCTACACGACGTTACGCAGCAGCGCATACCGGGGCGCCGATGTTCGCCGTGCAAATGACCGTCAACATACCGTCCTCGCTGCACCTATCGCAGTTGCGCGACGACTTCATGGAATTTTGTGACCAGTTGAATCTCGATGCGATACTCGAACCGGTAAAGTCCTGACGAGCGAAAGCCGGGAGCAGAATCGTGAGTAGACCAGCATTAAATCGGGTGGTTGCCGACTTCAAGTGTGCAGCGACCGGCGACCAGACAATTCAGTTGAAAGCACTACGCGGCAGGAAAGTAGTGCTGTACTTCTACCCGAAGGACAACACCCCCGGCTGCACCACGGAGAGCGAACAGTTTCGCGACCTGCACGCGAAGTTCCGGCGGGCCGGCGCCGTCGTTCTCGGCGTGTCGCGTGACAGCATCCAGTCGCATGAGAACTTCCGCAAGAAACTGGACTTGCCGTTCGACCTGCTTTCGGACCCGGACGAAAAGCTCTGCCGGCAGTTCGACGTTATCCAGGAAAAATCGTTATATGGTCGCAAGTTTATGGGGATCGAACGCAGAACGTTCTTGCTTGACGAGCACGGCAAGCTGCGGCGGGAGTGGCGCAAGGTGCGGGTAAACGGACACGCGGCCGAGGTATTGGAGGCCGTCAAGGCACTCTGAGCGGCAAGGCAACGGGTCGCGCCGGCCGCACGTGTCGCCCAGGGTTACGTGTACTTTCACTCTTTTTTCATAATGTAATCAACAGGATCTGCAGTTTTCGGCGCTTTCCTCGAGGCGTTTATTTGCAACCGATCGAGCGCACAGGGAGTATTATCCGGGAACGCAACGGCCTGACAGCAGTCGGAGTTTGCAGTCCCCGGAGAGTGGCTGATTCTGTGATATCGACTTTCAAACGACCTATCCTTGCTTTGGCTGCGACAGCGTTTCTGACGTTTGCGGTCGGGTCACCCTATGGCCATGCGCAGGTCAATCTGCCCGATATCGGCAGCCCGGCGGACGCCATCCTGTCCAAGTCCGAGGAGGCCCGTATCGGGCGAGCCATCATGCGCAGCCTGCGGGCCAGCGGCCAGCTCGTCGAGGACCCGCAGGTCAACGAATACATTAACGAGATCGGTCATCGCATCGCCGCACATACCAACGATGGCGATTATTCTTTTACGTTCTTCGTAGTAGACGATCCGAATATCAATGCATTCGCCATGCCGGGCGGATACATCGGCGTGCACACGGGGCTCCTCGATGCCACCCGCAGCGAACAGGAACTGGCAGGCGTTCTGGCCCACGAAATCGCCCACGTGACGCAACGACACATTGCCCGGGCCGTGCATGCCAATCAGCGGCAGAGCATATTGAGTACAGCGATAATGCTCGGCGCGATACTTGCGGGCGCGGCTGGTGCCGGTAGCGATGCCATGCAGGGCGCGATCGCCGTGGCACAGGGCACGGCTGCCCAGCAGCAGATCAATTTCACCCGCAGTAATGAATACGAAGCAGATCGCGTCGGCATTGCAGCGCTGGCCGACGCCGGTTTCGACCCCAACGGTATGGCATCGTTCTTCGAAGTAATTTCGCGGGACACACGGCCGCATGAGTATCGGTTGCCGGAGTTCCTGCGAACTCACCCCGTCACCAGCGCTCGTATCGCAGAGGCCCGCGGCCGTGCGCGTGAATACACGACAGCGCCAACAGAAGATTCCACAGGTTACGGCCTTGCGCGGGCACGACTCAGAGTCGCCAGTCAGGATTCCGCGGAGCGGGCGGTTGCCTTGTACGAACGGCACAGCTACGAGCGGCAGTCGGACGTCGAGCGATACGGCCGCGCCATCGCCTATTTGCGCGCCGGCCGCAACAACGAAGCGAATCGCATTTTCGAGGAATTGGCCAACAAGGACCCCAAAGTTATCGCTTACCACATCGGGCTCGCTCAATCACAGATGGCCCTCGATCAGATCGACACCGCCCGCTCGACGTTCGACCGGGCACGCAGCCTTTTCCCGCGCAACGTGCCACTGACCGTCCACTATGCGGAAGCCCTGTTGCAACTGGGCGAGCCGGCTCCCGCGCATCGCATGCTTCTCGACCTGCTCAATAACGTACCGCCAACACCCGAGCAGGTTCGGCTCATTGCCCGTGCCGCTATCGAGGAAGGCAACGTTGCGGAAGCGCACTACTATATGGCGGAGTACAACTTCATGATCGGAGACCTGGTGCAGGGCGTCAATTTTCTGCGACAGGCCCTGCGGGTTCCGGAGATCCAGGAAATCCAGAGAATCCGCTTTGAAGCACGCATCGATTTCATCCGCGAGTACATGACCGAGGAGCAATTACAGCAGGCTCAAAGAACCCGCTCGCCAGGCTGATTTACCCGCACTCTGCTATGCTGTCGCAAAATTTCCAGCTGCAAAGTCCACCCCATGCCGGATCGCATGTCCCGTAACGCCGCCTGCATTATTGCCCTGGCCGCAGCCATAACGCTGCTGGCCGGTTGCGTCGGCAATATGCCGCACGGGGATGCCGCGTCTTCTGCAGATCCGTCTGTTGATCCGTCTGTTGATCCGTCTGTTGATCCTTGGGAACCGCTGAACCGCAAAATTCACCGCGGCAATACCAACGTGGACCGGTACACACTCAAACCGCTGGCAACCGGCTACCGGCAAGCTATACCGGGTGGCGTGCGCACCGGGGTCAACAACTTCTTCACGAACCTGCGAAGTCCCTGGCACAGCGTCAACAACTTCCTGCAAGGTAAACCGGGCGCTGCCTTCACAGAAGGCGGACGTTTCCTTTTCAACAGTACGTTCGGGTTGATGGGCTTGATCGATGTTGCGAGCGAGATGGGGCTTGAAGAGCATCGTGAAGATTTTGGCCAGACACTGGCAGTCTGGGGCGTCCCCGATGGGCCGTTCGTCATGGTTCCGTTCTTTGGCCCGCAGACGCTTCGCGATGCACTGGTATTGCCGCTCGATCTCTTTGCCGACCCGTTGGTCTGGTACGGCAACTCCTCGATCCGGGACAAGCTGTACGTTCTGCGCATCGTCAATCTCCGCGAAAGCTTCCTCGATGCGGCGCGACTACTCGATGATGCGCAGGACCCCTACATCCGGCTTCGCGAAGCGTATCTGCAGAATCGTCGCTTCCAGATCCATGACGGCAATCCACCCATGGACGATGATTTTTATGACGATTTTGCAGACGATTACGAGGACGACAACGGGGATGCGGCAAACGATACGTCGCCTTGATTTGTGGTCGTATTTTAGAACCGCTGGCGCGAAGCGAAATTAATCTCAGGCAGGTGGCGGGGCCTCGATGAAGCCGGACCAGCGCTCGCCTTTTTTCAGCAGCCGTTCCACTTCGGTAACCTTGGCAATCGCATGCACTTTTTCCGGCACACCCGTGAAGCGAATTTCGCGAACGGTGTGATTGGCCCAGGTAATCCATTCCAGCAGCAGGGCCAGCCCCGCCGAATCAGTTACTGATACTTCGGACAGGTCGACTTCGATACGGGTGTGCGTCTGGAACGGCTCTTCACTTTCCCGCAGAATGTCGCCCGCAGTTGTAAATGTCATGCGGCCGCTCAGCGAAAATTTTCCGCCGTCCAGCTCCGTCAGTTCAAAGTCACTCACTCGCTGTTGTCTTTTTTCCGGGCTTCACCCTGCAATCGCTTGATTACGGCATCAAGACTGCTGGACTGAATTTCCGAGTTAAGTTCGGATCGAAAGTTCCGCACGTAGGAGATGCCCTCGATGGTCACATCGAACATCAGCCACCCTTGCTCCCGCTTCACCATGCCGTAGTCGACCGGTACCTTCGTTCCATCATCAAGAGTAACCGACGTTCGCACCATGGTGCGTGGGTCGTCCGTGTTGCCCCGAAACGGGAGAATCTGGATCATGCCCAGATCAAATTGAAGAACGCCGTCGGCATAGCGTCGCAGCAGGTTCGAATAGAACGCGTCGATAAATTGCTCGCGTTGTTCCCCGTTGGCGGTCCGCCAGTGACGACCGAGCACCAGTTGCGCGGCATACTTCTGGTCAAACCGCGGCAACAATATTTCATCGATCAATGCGTACAGGGCATCCCTGTCCGCTGCAAGCGCTTCCTTTTTCTCGGACAATTTCTGGTCGAGAAGCTGCGCCGCCTCTTCCACGACGTCGTTCGGGGATTGGGCCAGTGCGACGACCGGCAATAGTGCGATTACGAGCGCAACGATAATAGACTTCAATTCAATATCTCCTGGCCAGAACATCCTGGCGGATCGAGCAACGGGCATTCTAGTCCGAGCTACCTGAACCGGCGTTGAACAGGTACTTGCTGATCAGGTTCTCGAGCACCACGGCCGACTGCGTAAACTGGATCTCGCTGCCCTCCTGCAGGTACAGGTCGGAGCCGCCGGCCTGCAGGCCGATATACTGGCTGCCGAGGAGCCCGGACGTCAGAATGCTGGCGTCGGAATCGTCCGGGATCATGGCGTATTTGCTGTCGATCGCAAAAGTAACGGTAGCCTGCAATCGCTCCGGATCGAAGGCGATCGAGGTAACTCTGCCGATTGTCACTCCCGACATTGCTACCGGTGCACGATTCTTCAGGCTGCCGATATTCTCGAAACGCGCCGTAACCTTGAAGGCATCACTTGCCGTGAAGCCATCGGATCCGGTCGTCTGGGTCGTCAGGAAGAAAAGTGCGGCTACTCCCAGGAATACGAACAGACCCGTGCCGAGTTCTACTGACCGTGTTTGCTGCATTGTTTCACCTCAAATAGCGACAGCGGTAATCATGAAGTCCAGAATTAACACGCAAATCGCCGTAATAACTACCGTACGGGTTGTCGCACGCCCCACGCCTTCCGCCGTCGGAATTGCATTATAACCCTCCCAAACTGCGATCAGGCTGGCCACGACACCGAACACCACACTCTTGATAATGCCCTCATAGACATCGCTTGGATCCAGACCTGCCTGCATCTGCTGCCAGAATGCTCCTGAATCAACGCCAAGCAGGTTAACCGCAACGATGTGTGATCCGAATAACCCAACCGCGCTGAACACGGCGGCAAGAAGCGGCATTGAAATGACGCCGCCGAGAAACCTGGGCACAAATACGCGACGAATCGGATTGATCGCCATCATCTCCATCGCGGCAAGCTGATCCGTTGCTTTCATAAGCCCGATCTCGGATGCAAGTGCCGTTCCCGCTCGCCCGGCGAACAATAGAGCCGTAATGACCGGGCCGAGTTCCTTCAGCAGGGCAAAGGCCGTGAAAGCTCCAACCGAGTCCGCCGCATTGAATCTTGCGAGATTCGCATATCCCTGCAGACCGAGAACGCCCCCGACAAAAACGCCGCACACCATAATAATGACCAGCGACAGGGCACCGGCGTTGTATACCTGCTGTACGACCAGGCCGAAGCGCCTGAACAATACCCTCGGTGAATTTATCAGCAGGCGCAGGAAAAAAATCTGCAGCGCGCCGAACTGGCGCAGAAACTCCTTGAACTCGTAGTAGAGGTTGAGCACCGGCAACTACTCGGTATCGCGCCCGAGCAATTGCTCGGCATAGTCCGGCGCTGAGTAATGAAAGGCCACCGGTCCATCGGCCATGCCATGCATGAACTGCCGCACCAGGTCCGACGTCGTGTTCTGCAAATCATCCGGTGTGCCGGAGGCCACAACATGCCCATCGGAAATCAGGTAACTGCAATCGGCCACCGTCGCGACTTCCTGGACATCGTGGCTGACAATAATGCTGGTGATGTTCAATGCATCGTTCATTTTGCGAACAAGCCTCACGATGACGCCCATCGAAATCGGGTCGAGGCCGACGAACGGTTCGTCGTAAATCAGGATTTCGGGGTCCATCACCATGGCCCGCGCCAGTGCCACGCGGCGTGCCATGCCCCCGGACAGTTCACCCGGCATCATGTCTGCCGCGCCGCGCAGGCCGACAGCGTGTAATTTTGTCAGGACAACGTGTCGAATCAGCCGATTCGGCAGCTTCGTATGCTCACGCAGAGGGAATGCCACGTTCTCGAAAACGCTGTAGTCAGTGAGCAAAGCGCCATTCTGGAACAACATGCCCATGCGTTGTCGCAACCGATACAGTTCCGCCTGGTTCATGGTCGCAATGTCCTTCCCGTCGACCAGAACGCGACCACGATCCGGTATGATCTGGCGCGTGATAAGCCATAACAAAGTCGTCTTGCCGGTACCGCTCGGACCCATAATGGCCGTTATTTTCCCGCGCGCGATATCGATATTCAGGTTTTTGAATATTTCCTTCTGGCCACGGGAATAGCACAGATCACGGATCTCAATAATATTGTCCGTATTGTCGGCTGAGTCGTTCATTTGCGCGCCTTATATTCGGCCCGGCTTTACCAAACCCGCTGGTCTCCCGCCGCCGGTTGCTGCGCAGCAAGGTTGCACAGCGGGTCCGGCCACTGGTTTACGCCGCTGATTCCATTGCCGACTCGTACTTGCCGAGGTGAGCCATGCTGTTGAGCTTCGCACGCTTGAAAAGAGCCTGCTGTCCCGACTTGAACTGGGCCTCCTTGCCGTGCCAGGCATCGAGCGCCGGAGCTTGCAGTGCCCGGCCGTAGGAAAACGACAGTTCCCAGGGCAAGGCGCCCATGCGGTTCATTATCGCGAGATGCTCGGTAGCTTCCTCGGCAGACTGGCCGCCCGAAAGAAATGCGATGCCGGCAACTTCGGCCGGCACGTGCGCCTTCAGCACCTTCAGCGTCGCTTTGGCGACGTCCTCCGGGCCGGCGCGCTTGCTTGCCGTTGTACCGGAAATCACCATGTTCGGTTTCAGGACGATGCCTTCCAGCACTACCCGGTGTGCCTTCAGCTCCGCGAATACAATCTCGAGGGCTCGGGACGTAACCTCGGCACAACGATCGATGCTGTGTCCGCCGTCCATGATGACCTCGGGTTCCACGATCGGCACGATATTCGCTTCCTGGCAAAGCGCTGCATAACGGGCGAGCGCGTGCGCGTTGGCCTTTAGGCAAAAGTCCGTCGGTATGCCGTCACCGATATCGATGACAGCGCGCCATTTGGCGAAACGTGCGCCGAGCTCGTAGTATTCTTTCAAGCGTTCGCGCAGGCCGTCGAGGCCTTCGGTAATCTTCTCGCCCGGGAATCCCGCCAGCGCTTTTGCGCCCGTATCGACCTTGATGCCCGGAACCATGCCGAGGTCGGCGAGATATTTCGCGA
>CAZSDL010000009.1:0-37934 GCA_964605635.1 uncultured Woeseiaceae bacterium | reverse complement strand
CGACTTTGTAGCCGGAGCTATAGATCTGCTCGCCGTAGCGCTCGAGCATTTCCCGGCGAACCATCTCGGCGACGTAGGGAGCGGACAGTTCGTTCGCCGTGCCGTAGAGACGCGACTCGAGCGGATAGGCCATCGCCTCCTCGAACTCCTGATCGTCGATCATATCGAGATCGTGCATGCGCCTCAGAACATACGAGCGCCGCATCAGAGAATTGGTCGGGCTGCGAACCGGGTTGTACTCGGATGGCGCCGGTAACACGCCGGCCAGTGTAGCCGCCTCGGCAACGTTGATTTCCGCCAGCGGTTTGCCGTAGTAGACCTGTGCGGCCGCAGCGACGCCATAGGCGCGTTGCCCGAAGAACATCTTGTTGACGAACAGCGCCATGATCTCCTCTTTGGTGAATCGCTGTTCTATTCTCCAGGCCAGGAAGGCTTCGCGGATCTTGCGGCTGAACAATCGCTCACGGGTTAAAAAGTAATCGCGCGCGAGCTGCTGTGTGATGGTGCTGCCGCCACCGCTCTCGCTGATGGAGCCGGTGCGCATCAGGCCGATGCCGGCGCGAAGTATGCCGCGATAGTCGATGCCGCGATGCACGAAGAAGCGCCGATCCTCGGCGGCGATGAATGCATCGACGACATACGGGGGCAACTGCTGGTAACTGACCAGTATGCGGCGGCGTTCGCCGATCTCCTCGATCAGGCGTCCGTCCCGACTGTAGATCCGGAGCGGTATTTGCAGGGGGATCTCGCGAATGGTTGCGGCATCGGGCAACCCGGGCTCCACATAATAATAGGCGCCGATGACGCCCGCCGTCACCGCCAGGCCACCGAATGCAGAAACGCCGGCCAGGAGCACGAGCCACCTGGCATAACGACGCGGCCGGCCATGGGCTCCGCGGGATTCTTTGGAAGTTGCGTTCAAAGTCATCCAGGACTGATCAGGCGCATACCCTCGATTCAGGGGTGGCAGGCAGAATCTCGCCGGTTGCAGTCTATGTGACTGCCTGCGGGAGATTGGTTCGCCGGCCCGCGGACGCCAGGAATCGCGGGCCGTGCGGCTGTCGGAGCATGATAGCCAGCGCACCCGCCGCACTGCAACGGCTTGCGGCCCTGATGGCCGACGCCTTGGCCTGGACCTGCAATTATGCAAGTGCGTCAAAACCTGCAATTATACGGGGCGACGGCGCCGCACAGACCGGGGCACCGCCAGGGGGGGGCGGACCGGGGGGGTCCGGAAACACAAGAACAAGCCCTTGATGGGCCGCCACCGAGGGGATTTTGCAGCCAATGGCGGTAATGTCTTCGCAAGCGCCAACCAGTTCACGGAATCGGGAAGGATGCCGGCCGTACCATACGCCACGCGGCATCGTGACCAGGCTCACGTTTTATTTAGCTTTTTGTTGATATATAGTTAAACCGGTTTGCTCAGGTCCAGCCTACAATAGACCCGCAACTCGCCGAGTTGAAAGGAAAAAAACGTGCTTTTCCGGAAAAAATCACAACCATTGTTGGGCCTCGACATCACGACCTCGTCGGTCAAGCTGATCGAGCTGTCGCAAAGCGGCAAGCGTTTTCGGGTCGAGTCGTACGCGGCCGAACCGACACCACCAAGCTCGGTCAACGAAAAAGCCATTGTCGATGCGAAAGCCGTCGGTGAGGCGATCCGCCGGGCGGTCAAACGCTCCGGTGCGAAAGCAACCGATGTTGCCGTCGCCATCAGCGGTGACGCGGCGATTACCAAGATCATTCAAATGCCCTCGAGCCTGTCGGAAAGAGACCTCGAAGGCCAGGTCGAAATTCAGGCGGACCAGTACATCCCGTTTCCGATGGAAGAAGTCAGTTTCGATTACGAGATCGTCGGACCCAATGCCAATGATCCCGAGTTGCTGGATGTGCTGCTGGTCGCGACGCGTACCGACAACGTCGACCAGCGACAGGCTGCTGTCCAAGCCGCGGGCTTGCACACGCAGGTGGTCGATGTCGAAGCGTTTGCGCTGGAAAATGCCTGCCAGTTGCTGAGTCACCAGATTCCCGACGGCGGCATGGGGCAATCCGTAGCAATCGTCGATATCGGCGCGAGCAGCACCACCTTCAGCGTATTGCAGGATCTCAAGGTTATTTACACACGCGACTTTGCGTTCGGTGGCCAACAGCTCACCGAGGAGATCATGCGCACCTATGGTCTCAGCATGGAAGATGCCGGACGTGCCAAGAAACAGGGTGGCTTGCCGAGCAACTACCAGCCGGAAGTTCTCGAGCCGTTTGTCGATGACATGACGCAGCAGGTCAGCCGTTCGTTGCAGTTTTATCTTGCGTCCGGCGGTGGGCGCGAACAACCCGACATGATCCTGGTGTGCGGCGGTTGCGCCAACATTCCTGGTATCGCGGACGTGATCTCGAGCCGGGTCGGAATACCGACGGAGGTCGGTGATCCGCTGGGTCAAATGAAAATATCTTCGAAGGCAAAGTCACAGGGGGTGCACAAGGATTCAACCGCGCTTCTGACTGCCTGCGGACTTGCACTGAGGAGCTTCGACTAATATGCCACGCATTAACCTGCTCCCCTGGCGCGAAGAGGAGCGCAAGAAGCGACAACGCGACTTCCTGATCGCGATGGGCGGCGCCTTGATCGCCGGCATCGCCGTAGTCGGCCTGACGATGTTTGCCTATGCGCAAATGATCGACGGCCAGAATCAGCGGAACGCGCGGCTACAGGCGGAAATTAAAGAACTAGACAAAAGCATCGACGAAATCGATGGGCTGGAGGCGCAGAAAATCAGGCTTCTGGCACGCATGGAAATCATCGAGCAACTGCAAAGAAGCCGTCCTGAGATTGTGCACCTGTTTGACGAAATCACCCGCAAGCTGCCGGAGGGTGTTTACCTGACCGGTGTCAAGCAGACCGGGTCGACCGTTGAAGTCACCGGTGTCGCCCAGTCGAGTACTCGTGTGTCGGCTCTGATGCGACAGATCGACAGCTCGGACTGGCTGACCGATCCTGACCTCGTCAAGGTCGAATCGACCACGACAGGACCCGGGCGGCAAGCCCGATTCATCGTGACGTTGAAGCAGATTCGCCACGGGGAAGACGCCGGGACGGAGGACGCAGGATGAACGTCGTAGAGGAACTCAGAAGTCTCGACGTCAACGACGTCGGACGTTGGCCATTCGCATTCCGCATCGCCGTGATCGCTATGGTACTCGTATTCGTCGTGGGCCTCGGCATCTGGTTCTGGATCGTCAAGGACATGTCGCCACAGTTGCAGCGTGCCGAACAGGAAGAGCAGACTTTGCGGGTCGCATTTGAAAGCAAGCAGCGCAAGGCCGCCAACTACGACGCGTACAGGGCGCAACTGGCGCAGATGGAGCAATCCTTCGGCACGATGTTGCGGCAGCTACCGGGCGAAACGGAAATTCCAAGCCTTATCGTGGACATTTCGCAGACTGGCCTGGCCGCGGGACTCGAGGAAAAGCTGTTTCAGCCACAGCCTGAAGTGCCGAAAGATTTTTACGCCGAGAAGCCGATCCTGATCCACCTGGCCGGCAGCTATCACGAGCTTGCACAATTTGTCAGCGGCGTTGCAGCACTGCCAAGAATCGTAACCCTGCACGACATCAATATCTCGGCCGGCAGTCCCGACCAGTTTGACGAGTTGTCGATGCAGGTAACCGCGAAGACCTATCGCTACATCGAGGAGGCACAATAACAATGAATGCTTCCGCCATAAAAAATGTGTTGCCGCTGTTACTGGCGGCCGGCTTGGGGCTGACGGGTTGTTCGGGTGACATGGACGACCTGGATCGATATCTCAACGAAGTGAAGGCGCGGCCGGGTGGCCGCATCGACCCGTTGCCCGAAATCACGCCGTACGAGGTATTTACCTACGTAGCCGATACGCAGGGCTACCGCTCACCGTTCGTGCCGGATTCGCCGCAGGCGACCGCCGGCCCCGGCGGCGGCACACGTCCGGATCCTGAGCGCAGCCGCGAGTTCCTGGAACAGTTCCCGCTCGATACATTGCAGATGGTTGGTACGCTCGATATCAGCAATACGACCTACGGGCTGTTACAGGCGCGAGACGGCCTGATCCATCGCGTCGTACCAGGAAACTATGTCGGGCAGAACGACGGCCGGATCATTGCGGTAACGGAATCGGAAATTCGAGTTGTTGAGATCATATCGGACGGTATCGGCGGGTATCTGGAACGACAAGCCGCCATCAGTCTTTCGGACTGACGCCTGAATGAAACTGGGAGTATTAGGAATGACGCTTAAAATCAAGCCGGCGATCGGCAAATCATACCGGCGTTCAGTCATAGGACTGGGTACAGCGGCGCAAGCCGTGGCGCTCCTCTTTTTCAGCCTGACCGCGACCGCACAGGATGGCAACCGGCTGCAGGACATTCAGGTGCAGAGTCTCCCGGGACAACGGGTCGAGCTGCGGCTCATCACCAGCGATACGGCCCCGGAGCCGCTGTCGTTCACCATTGAAAATCCGGCTCGTATCTCGCTCGATCTGCCGGATACCTCGCTCGGTCTCGATTCCCGTCGACGTGACGTGAATCTCGGACCGCTGGATACGATTCTCACGGCCGAAGCGGGCGGGCGCACTCGCGTGGTGCTGAACCTGGACTCGATGGTTCCGTATCAGACGCGCCGCAGCGGTAATACCATTTACGTAACTCTCGGCGCCGAGAGTTCCGCCGCTGCGTCCACTACCCAGTTTGCGGGCAGCGAAGCGGCGCCTTCGCGTTCTTTTGCAAGAGCGGGTGATCGCGCTATCGACAACGTCGATTTCCGGCGCACCGCAGAGGGCGGAGGCCGCGTGCAGATCACGCTTACTGACCCGTCAACTCCGGTGGATATCCGCCAGGAAGGCGGTCGTGTAGTAGCCATTTTCAAGAATACGACGCTGCCGACGGAACTGATGCGCCGGCTGGACGTAATGGACTTCGCTACGCCGGTGACGACGGTCGATGCGCTGCGAACGAATCAGGATGCGCGCATCGTCATTTCGGCCTCTGGAAAATACGAGCAGCTTGCCTACCAGTCGGATAACGAGTTCACCATCGAGATCAACCCGGCTCCGGAAACCACGCAGCAGGCGAGCCTGTTTTCGGAAGAGAAACAGTACGAAGGCCAGCGCCTGACGCTGAATTTCCAGGACATCGAAACCCGTGCCGTTCTGCAGTTGCTGGCCGAAACCTCGGGTCGCAACATCGTGGTCTCGGATACGGTGCAGGGCAATGTAACCTTGCGGTTGCGTAACGTTCCCTGGGACCAGGCTCTCGATATTGTCATGACCACCAAGGGCCTCGACATGCGGCAGAACGGCAATGTCATCATTGTCGCGCCCGCCGAGGAAATCGCGGCGCGTGAAACCGCGGATCTCGAAGCCAAGAGGGCAATCACCGAGCTGGAACCACTCTATTCGGAGTTCCTGCAGGTCAATTATGCGAAGGCAGCGGACCTTGCTGCGCTGATCAGTACCGGTGCAGGCCAAAACTCGTTGTTGTCCGAGCGCGGTACGGTATCGATCGACGATCGCACCAATACCCTGCTGGTACACGATACAGGCGCGCGGTTGCAGGACATCCGCCGCCTTGTGCAGACACTCGATATCCCGATTCGCCAGGTCCTGATCGAGTCGCGCATCGTCATCGTCAATGACGACCTGAGTCGTGACCTCGGCATGCGGCTCGGTCTCACGGCGTTCAAGGAAAACAGCAGCGACGGCGTTACGGTGATTTCCGGCACTGGTACCGGCACCGACACCATGATCGGTTCTGCGCTGGACAATCGAGCCGATCCGGCTAACGGCACGATCTTCCCGATTGCCCTGCCGACGCTCAACAACCGCTACAACGTCAGTGTACCGATCGATAATGCCGCCGGCCGCTTCGCGCTTGCAGTGCTGGAGACCGACTACCTGGTCGACCTCGAGTTGACTGCTCTGGAAGCCGAAGGCCGCGGTGAGATCGTTTCGACACCGCGCGTCATTACCGCCAACCAGAAGGAAGCACGCATCGAGCAGGGCGTTGAAATTCCCTACCAGGAATCCGCGTCCTCGGGTGCAACCACCACACAGTTCAAGAAGGCCGTGCTGAGCCTGACTGTTACTCCGCAGATCACGCCGGATAATAACATCATCATGGACCTCCTGGTGAGCAACGACACAGTCGGGCAGTTGGTGGCAAGCGCCACCGGCGGACTCGTGCCGAGTATCGATACCCGCGCCGTCGAAGCGCAGGTGATGGTCAACGACGGACAGACCGTCGTGCTCGGTGGTATCTACGAAACCGAACGTCGCGAATCGATTACCAAGGTGCCGTTCCTGGGTGACCTTCCCGGGGTGGGCAATCTGTTCAAGTCGCGATCGACCACGTCGAACAAGGCTGAACTGCTGATTTTCGTTACGCCGAAGATCCTCTCGGAAGGCTCGAACATCTACTAGCGCAGGAAATGCAGCGCACGGCAGTGGTGACAACACCCTGCCGTGCGTGCCTGCCGGACGCTAACCGTCCGGGCCTTTCCGCTGCGGCAGTCCCGCTACCGGCTGAAGCGAAAGCCAATGCGCCGGCCAGGCAGGAAAGCCATCGTCCCCGAAGCGGTTGACAGTTTCAGGGCCAGCTGTATCGTCCAACCCGGTGTCAATGAAACATCCAAAAAACCTGTTTCTGATCGGCCCGATGGGGGCCGGCAAATCTGCTGTGGGCCGCCAGCTCGCCAGGATGTTGCATCTCGATTTCGTCGACAGCGACGATGAGATCGAAAGCCGTACCGGCGTCGACATCCCCTTTATTTTCGAAAAAGAAGGCGAAGAAGGTTTCCGCAAGCGCGAAGCCAAGGTCATCGACGACCTGTCGCAGCTCGACGGCATCGTTCTCGCGACCGGCGGCGGTGCCGTCCTCGATGCCGACAGCCGCAGCCGCCTCGGTGCCCGCGGATTTGTGGTCTACCTGAGTACCAGCGTGACGCAACAACTGCAACGCACCAATCGTGGCCGGGAACGGCCATTGCTCGGAAACGGCGACCCGGCCGAAATCCTGCAACGGTTGATGGCGGAACGCGATCCGTTGTATCGGGAGATCGCCGACCTGGTCGTCAACACGGACGGTCGCCGCGTACAGACCGTGGCGCGCGAGATTCACGACGCCTTGTAGGCCGCGCCCGGCGTTCGTTGCCGCAGTTCAGGTACTCTATACGTCGCGCCAGAAGCTCAGCCAGGTTCTGATCCGGGGTCCACAATTTGTCGCCGTCCGTCACCATCAACGTCAATCTCGCCGATCGCAGCTATCCGATCGTCATCGGCAATGGCTTGCTGGATGCCGGCTTTGACCTCGCGCGCTACATGGCAGGACCCGACTGTTTGGTAGTCAGCAACGTAACGGTCGCACCCCTGTACCTGGATCGACTGAGCCGCTGTCTCGGCGGCCGCAACGTGCAGAGCGTGATACTGCAGGATGGTGAGGCGCACAAGTCGCTGGCCACCGCATCCACGGTCATTGACAGCCTGGTGGGGATGCGCGCTGCGCGCGATGCCAGCGTCATTGCATTGGGCGGTGGCGTCGTCGGGGACATTGCCGGCTTCGCTGCTGCCTGTTACATGCGAGGTATAGGCTTCATACAAGTGCCCACGACACTGCTGGCGCAGGTCGACTCGTCCGTTGGCGGCAAAACCGGCGTAAATCATCCCGACGGTAAGAACCTGATTGGCGCCTTCCACCAGCCGAGAGTTGTCGTAATCGATACCGCCACCCTGCAAACGCTCCCCGAGCGAGAGTTGCGCGCCGGCCTGGCGGAAGTAATCAAGCACGGCGCGATTGCCGATATCGCCTTTTTCGGCTGGCTCGAAGAGAGCATGCCGAAATTGCTGGAACGCGATGCAAAAGCATTGGGGTACGCGATCCGCCGCTCGTGCGAGATCAAGGCGGCGGTGGTTGCCGCGGATGAACGTGAGGCGGGCCAGCGCGCTCTGCTCAACTTCGGGCACACCTTTGCGCACGCCATCGAGAACTCGATGGGATACGGCGAGTGGCTGCACGGTGAAGCAGTCGCGGCCGGGATGGTTATGGCCGCGCGCCTGAGCGACATCGACCCGCGCGACGTCGCGCGCTTGCGCCGCCTGATCGAAGCCGCCGGCCTGCCAACCGAGCCACCGCCGGTCGGTGGCAACAAGCTGCGTGCTGCAATGAACCTCGACAAGAAAGCGCAGGACGGCAAGTTGCGTTTTGTGCTGCTGCAAGAGCTGGGCCGCGCCATGGTTACTGCCGATTACGACGCTCCGCGCCTCGTCGACATCCTGTCGCAGGCTGGCTGATGTTGGCCGGCGCGCCGGGACTGCGGCCGTACGCAGCACATGAAGGGGCCAGCCGCGGACGCCGCTTTCAAGAGCCGCCGGCCACATTTCGCGGTGAGTACCAGCGCGACCGTGATCGCATAATCCATTCGACGGCCTTTCGGCGCCTCATGTACAAGACTCAGGTTTTCGTCAATCACGAGGGCGACCTTTACCGCACGCGGCTGACGCATTCGCTCGAGGTGGCGCAGATTGCCCGTACGGTGGCGTGCGCGCTCGGACTCAACGAGGCGCTCGCAGAAGCGATCAGCCTCGCTCATGACCTCGGCCACACCCCCTTCGGACACGCCGGTCAGGACATGCTTAATGCCTGCATGCGTGAGTACGGTGGTTTCGAGCACAACCTGCAATCCCTGCGGGTAGTTGACGAGCTCGAGCAAAAGTATGCGGACTTTCCTGGCCTTAACCTGACCTTCGAGTCCCGGGAAGGGATTCTGAAGCATTGTTCAGCGCGTAACGCGCGGTCCCTCGGCGATATCGGACAGCGCTTCCTCGACGGTACACAGCCCGGACTCGAAGCCCAGCTCGCCAACCTGGCCGATGCCATTGCCTACAACAATCACGATGTCGACGATGGCTATCGTGCCGGCTTGCTGAATATCGAGCAACTGCGCGAGCAGCCACTTTTTGGCGAGCAATACGCACGGGTGATCGCGGAATACCCGCAACTGGATGATCGCCGCCTGTTACATGAAGTCGTTCGGCGCATGATCAACTACGTTGTTACCGACCTGGTTGAAAACACGCGAAGCAATCTGGCCGAATTGCAGCCTGCCTCTATTGACGATGTGCGGCGACATGACAAGCCCCTCGTACAGTTCAGCGACTCTGTGTTAGCCGAACACACCGGGCTCAAGCGCTTTCTCAATCGCAGCTTTTATCGGCACGAGAAAGTAAAGGTTATGACGGACAAGGCGAAGGTGATCGTGCAGCTTCTCTTCACGCGCTACATGGACGACGCCACGGCAATGGCGCCGGACTTTTCTGCGCCCGCGCTCACCGCCGGGCACGAAGAACCGGCGCGCGCCCGCATCGTTGCCGACTACATTGCCGGTATGACAGATCGCTTCGCCATCGCCGAATACGAGCGGCTGGCAAGCCCGACCCTGTAGGAGCGCGCCTGCGCGCGAACGGGAAAAGTTTTGACGTTACTGCATTCGCCCGCAAGGCGGGCTCCTACAGGCATTGTGGGAGCGCGCCCCGCGCGAATGGGAAGATCTCGATTGTCACCGCATTCGCCCGCAAGAAGCGCTCCGACAAGGTAGAATCGCACCCTTTGCATCGCCACCACCGAAGTCACTTGAACAGCAAATCAATACCAGTCAACGAACGACTCATCTTCGCCATGGATGTCGCGGACTGCACTCGCGCGCGACGCCTTGCGGACGAGCTCGGCGACGCGGTGACCTTCTACAAGCTGGGTCTCGAGCTCATGATGAGCGGCGGCTATTTCGAGCTGCTCGAATGGCTGCTCGCCCGTGACAAGAAGGTATTTGCCGACCTGAAATTCTTCGATATCCCTGCAACAGTTGGTTCAGCTGTCCGCAGCCTCAGGGATCGCGGAGCGAGTTTTGTCACGGTGCACGGCAACCAGGCAATCATGGAAGCGGCGGCTGATATGAAAGGCGACCGGCTCAAGGTGCTTGCAGTCACGGTGCTGACCAGTCTCGACCGTGGCGACCTCGACGACCTCGGTTTCGAATGCGACATACCTGCGCTGGTCCTGTCGCGCGCACGCCGCGCTTTGGAAGCAGGCTGTGACGGCGTCATTTCCTCCGGGCTGGAAGTGCCGCAGTTGCGCGAGCATGTCGACGAGCAGTTGCTGGTCGTTAGTCCGGGAATACGTCCGGTCGATAACAAGCCAACAGGTGACCAGAAGCGGGTCGTTGACGTGGCTGAAGCGTTCAGGAACGGGGCAGACTACATCGTTGTCGGCCGGCCGATTCGCGACGCGCCAAGTCCGCGTGCGGCTGCCGAGTCAATCCAGTCCACCATCCGGCAACAATTCTGAGGGCAGCAGGTGACCGCAACACTCAAAAACGATCTGCTGCTGCGCACGCTCATGCGGCAGCCGGTCGCGCGAACACCAATGTGGATCATGCGACAGGCCGGACGCTACCTGCCGGAGTATCGGGAGGTACGGGCCCAGGCGGGTGACTTCATGAGCTTGTGCCGCAATCCGGCACTGGCTTGCGAAGTCACATTGCAGCCACTCCGGCGTTACCCGCTCGATGCCGCCATTCTGTTTTCAGACATCCTGACCGTGCCCGATGCCATGGGTCTCGGGCTTTATTTTGCCGAGGGCGAGGGCCCGCGGTTCCGTGAGCCGGTCCGGCGCACTGCTGCGATTCGCAAACTTGCCGTCCCGGACGTCGCTGAAAAACTGGGGTACGTGTTCGATGCCGTTGCATTGATTCGTCGTGAACTTGCCGGCAGCGTGCCGCTGATCGGTTTTGCAGGCAGTCCCTGGACAGTAGGGACTTACATGGTAGAAGGCGGCTCGAGCCGGGAATTCACGAGAATCCGTGCGCTGGCGAAAGATGATCCGGCGGCACTGTTGCAATTGCTCGACGTCGTGGCGCGAACGACCACCGACTATCTCAACGCGCAAATTGAATCAGGCGCGCAGGCGATCATGATCTTCGATACCTGGGGCGGCGTGCTGGAGCGTGACGAATACCGGCGTTTCTCGCTGGATGGCATGCAGCGCATTCTGGATGGACTGCAACGCAAGCGCGACGGCGAGACCATTCCGGTCATTCTCTTCACCAAGGGAGCCGGCGAGCTTCTCACCGATATGGCCGCGACCGGTTGCGATGCGCTGGGCGTCGACTGGACGACCAGCCTTGCAGACGCGCGGACGTTGACGGAAGACCGCGTGGCGTTACAGGGGAATCTCGATCCTGCGCTGCTCAAGGCAACACCCGCGGAAATCGAACAAGGGGTTGCCGACGTACTGCACAGCTACGGACGCGGGCCGGGGCATGTCTTTAACCTTGGTCACGGGATTACACCCGATATCGATCCCGAGCACGTCACGACGCTGGTCAATGCGGTGCATCGATTGAGTCCGCAGTATCACGGGGACGTTCTGCAGCAGGGATAGCGGTCGCCCCTCCTGCATGGTCTGATCCGGGCATTGTAGGAGCGCGCCCTGCGCGCGATCGCCCGCAAGGCGGGCTCCTACAATTTCTGATTCGGGCTTTACCGCGCCGCTCACTCGTCGCGCAACGCTCGGCGCAGGATCTTGCCGACGTTGGTTTTCGGCAGCTCGTCGCGGAACTCCACTTCGCGTGGCACTTTGTACGCAGTCAGGTGCTTGCGGCAATGCTCGAGGATGGATTCACTGGTGACAGAATCATCCTTACGTACTACATAGAGCTTGACCGCTTCCCCGGATTTCTCGTCCGGCATGCCGATGGCGGCTGCTTCGAGAACGCCGTCGAGTTCCACCACCACGCTTTCGATTTCATTCGGATAAACGTTGAATCCGGACACCAGTATCATGTCCTTCTTGCGGTCTTCGATAAAGACGAAGCCCTTTTCGTCCATGTGCCCGATGTCACCGGTGCGCAACCAGCCCCCCGGCAGCATCACCTTCGCTGTTTCCTCCGGCTGGTGCCAGTAACCCTCCATGACCTGCGGCCCGCGGATGCAGATCTCGCCGCGGTCACCCGGTGCCACGTCGCGGCCGTCGTCGTCACAAATACGCACTTCTGTCGAGGATATCGGCACACCGATCGAGCCGGTAAACGTCGTCACGCCGAGTGGATTGACGATGGCCGCCGGTGATGTCTCGGTAAGGCCGTAAGCCTGCACGATCGGTTTGCCGGTGACCTTCTCCCAGCGCCTTGAGACCGCTTCCTGAACGGCCATGCCGCCGCCGATCGTGAGACGCAAGGTGCTGAAATCCAGCTCGGAAAAGCCCGGCGTATTCAGCATTGCCGCGAACAGCGTGTTCACTCCGGTGATATAGGAAAAGCGGTGTTTCGCAAGCTCCTTGATGAACGCGGGGAAGTCGCGCGGATTGGTGATGAGTACGGACTCGCCGCCGTCGATCAGCATGCCGAGGCAATTACTCTGCAGTGAGAAGATGTGATAAAGCGGCAAGGCGGTGATAGCGATGATGCGCTCTTCGCCAGCAAACGCATCGGCTTGCCACGCTTTTGACTGCATCACGTTGTACACCATGTTGCGATGACTCAGCATGGCGCCTTTGGACAACCCGGTGGTGCCTCCCGTGTATTGGAGGAACGCGATATCGGCAAAGCCCAGATCGACCGGGCTCAATGGCAGGGTGCTGCCAGTCTTCAGGGCTGTTGCCAGCGGCACGCTGTTCGGCAATGAAAATGGCGGCACCATTTTCTTGACGTACTTGAGCACAAAATTGACGATCCATCCCTTGGGTTTTTGCAGCAGATCGCCGATCCGTGTGGTGACAACGTGTTCGATGCTGGTATCACCAAGCACCTCTTCGAGCGTGTGTGCGAAATTCTCCAGAATGATGATGCAGCGCGCGCCCGAATCCTTCAGCTGGTGCCGCAGTTCGCGAGCGGTATAGAGGGGATTGACGTTGACGACAACCAGTCCTGCGCGAAAGATGCCGCACAGCGCTACCGGGTACTGCAGGACGTTCGGCAGCATGATCGCCACACGTTCGCCGCGCACCAGCTTCAGTTCCTGCTGCAGATATGCAGCGAAGCGCAGGGACAGGTCGTCGAGCTCGCGAAACGTCAGCGTCGTCCCCATGTTCGTGTACGCGGGACGGTCGGCGAATTCAGAAAACGCGAACTCGATCAGCTCACGCAGGGATTTATAGGGCGGGGGCCCCAACACCTCGGGTACACCGTCCGGGTAGGTGGCAAGCCAGGGTTTCTCCACAGGTACCCTCTTGGTTCTGGTTATTGTCGTGCTTCGTTATTGAATCATTTTTGCAGACTGATTGCGCGCTGCAGTGCTACTGCGCCAGCCGCGCGCCTGACGCCGGAGCCTGTTCAGGATTCGCGTCTGCTGCAAGGGCCGCGCAGATGATGGGCCAGGCGTTATCCAGGAGGACCGGCTGCGCTTCCGCATTCGGGTGGATGCCGTCATCCTGCATGAGTTCTTCATTCAGGGCGACTCCCTCCATGAAGAATTCGATCCACGGCACATCCAGTTCGGAGGCGAGCTCCCGATACACTTGCTCAAATGCCTGCGTATAGCGAGCACCGTAATTGGGCGGTATGCGGATGCCGAGCAGCACGACGGATGCGCCGTTGCCACGGCTGGCATCAATCATGGTCCTGAGATTGCTTTTCATGCGCTCCGGCGGAAAGCCGCGCAGGCCGTCATTGCCGCCCAGCGCAATGATCACCAGCGCCGGATCGAAGTTCTCCAGCGCGCTGCCAATGCGTGTCGCGCCGCCCTCGGTGGTTTCCCCGGTGATGCTGGCGTTAACGACCCGATGTTCGTAACCTTGAGCCCGCAGCCTGGACTGCAACAAAGCGGTCCAGGACTGGTCAACGTCAATGCCGTATCCCGCACTCAGGCTGTCGCCGAATACTACGATTACAGGCGCAGGGATGACAGGCGCAGGCGTACTTTGTACCGCCGCGGCACCCAGAATAAACAATAAGGACAGTATTTTTCGCATGATGGACCAGGTTACAAGCCAGCCGCACAATGATGCGGTACTCATCGCCGAGCAGGTTACAAAACAGGTTAGCAGCCCGGAGGGTGATCTGACCATTCTGGCGGACATCAGTTTCCGCATCGCCGCAGGAGATTCGGTGGCCATTATCGGTGAGTCGGGAGCCGGCAAATCGACCTTGCTGGCACTGCTGGCGGGCCTGGACCTGCCCACCCGTGGCAGCATCTGGCTGGATGGCAAGCGGCTGACGGACCTCGACGAAGATGGCCGTGCTGCCGTCAGGGCGTCCAGCGTCGGCTTCATATTCCAGTCGTTTCACCTCGTTCCCTCGCTTAATGCGCTGGAAAACGTAATGCTGCCGCTGGAACTGGCCGGGGTTGCCAATCCGAAGACCAAAGCCCACGAAATTTTGCGTGAAGTGGGACTCACGCCGCGCGCCCGTCACTATCCATCGCAATTGTCCGGGGGCGAGAAACAGCGTGTCGCCATTGCGCGCGCGTTCGCCACCCAGCCGGCCGTGCTGTTTGCTGACGAACCGACCGGCAATCTCGACAGCCGCACCGGTCTACGCGTAATGCAACTCATGTTCGACCTGAACAAGAATTCCTCGACGACGCTGGTACTGGTTACGCACGATCGCAGCCTGGCCGAGCGCTGCGACCGGGAAATGATTCTCGAATCCGGGCGGCTGGTAGCTGACAGCAAGGCCGCCGCATGAAAACGGTCAGTTACGTGGTGCGTGCCTTCGGGCGGGAACTCCGTTGACGGCGGTCAGCTACGCCGTGCGTACCTTCGGGCGGGAACTTCGTTCCGGCGAAGTGCTGGTATTGCTGGCAGCCGTCGCATTGGCTGTTGCCGCACTGACCGCGGTGGGATTCCTGACGGATCGCATCGGTCGCGCCGTCGCCCGCCAGGCCAACGAAGTACTGGCCGCGGACCTGCGCCTGCGCGCCCCGACAGAAATTCCCGCTGAATGGCGCGACGCTGCCGAGCGTTTCGGCTTGCAGACCGCGGATACGCAAACCTTTCCCAGTGTTGTCTACGCCGGCGAGGAGAACGCACTCGCGACCATAAAGGCGGTCAGCGCCAGCTATCCGTTGCGTGGCAGCGTGCGCATTGCAGACGAACTGTTCGGCGAGCAACGTGTTGTCGACGACATCCCGCAACCCGGCACCGTGTGGGCGGATCCGGCATTGATGGCGCGCCTCGGTGTCGCTGTCGGCGATACGGTTTCACTGGGCGAGACGGACATGCGTGTTGCGGCTGTCCTGACCTACCGGCCCGACCAGTCCATCGGCTTCGCCTCGCTGGCGCCGTCAGTGTTGGTCAACATCGACGACATACCCGCTACCGGACTCATTAACGAGGGCAGCCGTGTCGGATATGCGCTATTGCTCGCGGGCGAGGAATCGGTGGTCGAGGATTTCTATGCGGACGTTGAAGATCGATTGCCGGAAGACGTTCGCATGCGCAACCGCGAGGACAGCAGCGAGCAAGCCGCCAACGCGGCCGACCGGGCGCAGCGATTCTTATCGCTCACTGCCGTTATCAGCCTGCTGTTGAGTGCCGTCGCGATTGCAATGTCGGCACGACGCTTCGCGCATCGTCGCATGGATACTGTGGCATTGATGAAGAGTCTCGGTGCCAGCCAGCGCTTCGTTATCTCCGCGGCGTCCGTACAACTGGTTCTGCTGGGCGTTCTGGGGGTGCTGCTCGGTAGTGCTGTCGGCTATGTCGTCGAGAAACTGCTTACGGGAATGCTCGCGGACATGATCCAGGGAGACCTTCCCGACACAGGCTGGGGACCGGTCGGTCTGGCCTCCGGCGCGGCACTCATTCTGCTGGTTGGCTTCGCCCTGCCGTCCCTTTTCCAGTTGCGCAACACGCCTCCGCTAAGGGTCCTGCGCCACGATGCCATGCCACCACCGCCGTCACGCCTGCTGGTTGCGGGCATCTCGCTGCTGGCCGTTGCGGCGTTGCTCTACCGCGCCGTGCCGGATGGCCGCATGCTGCTGATCGTGCTGGGTGGAATGCTGGCGGTTGGTGCCGCGCTGTATCTCACAGGACGGGGAATGGTGGCGCTTATCGGCAGCTCGCGCAGCGGCGTGGGCATTGCCTGGCGTTACGGCCTTGCCAATGTCGCCCGGCGCGGACGTGACAGCGCCGTGCAGGTCGTCGCGTTCGGGCTCGGACTGACGGTTTTGCTGTTGCTGTCGTTCGTGCGCACGGATCTGCTTAAGAGCTGGCAACAGAGCCTCGACGAAGATGCACCCAATCACTTCCTGATCAACATCCAGCCGCAGGAGCGCGCGTCGATTGCAGAGATCTTCCAGGGCAACGACATTGCAGCGCCGCAGTTTGTGCCGATGGTGCGCGCGCGCATGAGTTCGATCAACGGCGAGTCCATCAAGGAGCGTACGTTTCCGATGGCGGAAGGCGAGCGCATGGCGAATCGTGAGGCCAACCTGACCTGGGCGGCCGATCTCAGCGCCACGAACGAAGTTGTCGGCGGCGAGTGGTGGCCAGCGGATTACAACGGTGAGCCGCTGGTTTCGGTCGAGGAAGACGCGGCGATGGAGATGGGGTTGGAGCTCGGCGATCGCCTGGAATTCCTGGTCGCGGGCCAGGACATCGAAGCGACAGTGAGCAGTTTTCGAAAGGTCAACTGGGACTCGTTCCAGCCCAACTTCTTCATGGTCCTGTCACCCGGCGCGCTGGACGATTACCCGGCTACGCATGTCGCCAGTCTCAAGATCGAAGAGGACCAGCGGGCCGTGCTCTTGCAAATGGTGCGCGCGCATCCCAGCGTATCGGTCATCGATCTGGGTGCCATTCTCGAACAGGTGCAAAGCATTATCGCGAAAGCCAGCCTGGCTGTGCAGGCGGTATTCGTATTTACACTGGCTGCTGGTATTGCCGTGCTGTTTGCGGCTGTGCAATCGACTATCGATGAACGGCGCTTCGAGAGCGCCATGCTGCGTGCGCTCGGCGTTCGACGACGCACGGTCCTCGCCGGCGTGCTCACGGAATTCGCAGCACTGGGTTTCGCGGCAGGGTTTCTTGCCGCTGCGGGCGCATCCATTCTGGCGGCCGTCATTGCGGTGCAACTCTTCGAACTGGAATACAGCTTCAACCCGATGCTATGGGTTGCCGGGCTGGCAGGCGGCATCATCCTGGTTTGCGGCAGCGGCTACCTGGCCGCCCGGGGCGCAATCAATGCACCTCCTGCAGACGTGCTGCGCGCGGCCTGAGACGCATTTCGTTCACCGCTTTGCAACCGAAGCGCTGCGAGCGGCATCCAACTAGCAGAGACCGCGCATAAAGACCGGTCAGCGACGGGATGCAATCCGGGAGACCTAAGCGATGAGAGACACGCAATGAGAAATATCCTTATTCTGGCGATGTTTGCCGCCAGCCTGGCGGACGCCGCCTGGAACGACTACGAGGAAGTCCGTGAGCTGGCGCTTGATGCCGACACGGCCAAAGCGCAGCTGGACGACCACATGGTCCTGAGCCTGCTGCGCAAGGGCGACGATGCGGAACTGAAGAGCTATTTCGACGGCGGCGACCGGATGTTTGGCGACAGCCCGAGCATCGGACTGGAAGTACAGCTGCCGGAAGGCATGTCCCTTAATGTCGACGACGGTTCCGGCTCAATATCGGTAATCGACGCGGGCGGTGACGTGTCGATCATCGACGGATCGGGCAGTATCACGGTGCGCGGAGTCCGGGGAAGCGTCACGATCGACGACGGCTCTGGCGGGTTCGATGTCGCTGACGTCGACGGTGATGTGCTTATCCTGGAGGCAGGCTCCGGTTCTGTGAAGATCCGCGAGGTCAAGGGGAAGGTCGACTACGACGAGTGAGTCATTGGCGGGTCACAGGGTTGTAAAGTCGGGGATTACTGCCTGCATATTGCGTAAGCTCTCGTCTTACGTTAATTCGCACGGCAGCCTGCCAGATGACCCGACATCCTTTTGTGCCCCTGGCTTCGTTTCGCGAGTATCCCGTCGATGAAATGCGACGGCGCGTTGCGACTTTTTTCGACAGTATGCAGCGGCGTCGCACAGTCCGCGATTTTTCGGACCGTCCGGTACCGGTGGATATTATCGAGACCGCGCTTGCCGCTGCGGGCACTGCACCGAGCGGCGCCAATTTGCAGCCGTGGCATTTCGTCGTTGTCAGTGATCCGGCCGTAAAGCAGCGCATCCGCCTGGCTGCCGAGGTCGAGGAAAAGGAATTTTACGAGCACCGCGCCTCGAAGGAATGGCTTGCGGCGCTCGAGCCGCTCGGCACGGATACGGATAAACCGTTTCTCGAAACGGCGCCGTACCTGATCGCCGTTTTCCTGCAAAAGTTCGGAGTGCTCGCCGACGGGCGCAAGGTCAAACATTATTACCCGGTCGAATCGACCGGGCTTGCGACCGGCATCCTGATAACGGCCCTGCACCAGGCCGGCCTGGCTTGCCTTACGCATACGCCCAGCCCGATGCGGTTCCTGAACGAGATTCTCGACCGGCCGGTTGCCGAACGGCCGTTTTTGCTGCTCGTGACCGGTTATCCGGCGGACGGCGTGCAGGTGCCGGATATCCGCAGGAAGGCGCTCGGGGAGTTTGTCAGCTTCGTTGGTTAAATCGCCCGTGATACGGGCTTCAACAATGCTTCGATCGAGCCCCTGTAAGAGCCCGTATCACGGGCGATACCCGCCCCTCACGCATTGTCACCTGTAGGAGCCATCACTGGCGATATCCCGCCTAACCGGTATTCTGCAATCCCTGCGCGATACCGTTAACGCTCGCGAGCAGCGCCTGGAAAAGCTCCTCGTCCTCGCAATTCGACTGCCGCCAGCGCGCCAGCAAATCGACCTGCATGAGACTCATCGGATCCACATAAGGATTGCGCAGCATGATGGCGCGCTGCAGCGTGAGGTCTCCCTCCAGCAGCGAGTCGTGTTCCGAGTACTTGAGGATCAGGTTGCGCGTGAGATCGAACTCCTTCTCAATGATCGGAAAGAATTCGTCGTGCAGTTCGCCGGCCAGTTGCGAATAGATCCGGGCGATACCCAGATCTGCTTTCGCAAGAACCATTTCCGCATCGGCGGTCAACGCGCGCATGAAATACCACTCGCGAAACATGTCGCGAAATGCATCGTCATCAAACTGTTCTATGGCCGCGGCAAGGCCGCTGCCAAAACCGAACCAGCCCGGCAGGATGTGGCGGCTTTGCGTCCAGGCAAATACCCAGGGTATCGCGCGCAGGTCCTTTACGCCGCTACCGGTGCGGCGTGCGGACGGTCGCGAGCCGATGCGCATTCTCTCGATGAGATCGATTGGTGTAGCTTTCCTGAAGTAATCGTGAAAGCGTGGCGTCTGGTAGACAAGTTCGCGATAGCACCTGCGACTCTCCTTCGCGATCACATCCATCATTGCGTGCCATTCCGGCATATCGCCGCCGCGATGCTGTGGCATCGCCGTAGCAAGGGCGACTGAACCTGCAATCTGCTCGAGCGTGCGCAAAGCGATGCCGCGCAGACCGTACTTCTCATTGATGATCTCGCCCTGCTCCGTGACACGCAGGCGCCCATTGACTGTACCGGGCGGCGCGCCGAGAACCGCTGCATGCGTTTTCCCGCCACCACGGCTGACCGTGCCGCCGCGACCGTGGAAGAGCAGCAGCTCAATGCCCTGCTCACCGACGGTTCCCACGAGGTCTATTTGCGCGTTTTGCAGCGACCAGCGCGCCGCCGCCAGACCGGACTCCTTGTTGCTGTCGGAATAGCCGATCATGACCATCTGCTTGTTCTTGCGAAAATCGAGGTGCTGGCGATAGATGTCATGGGCGAGCAGCGTCTCGAGAATCTGCCGGCCGCGGTCGAGGTCGTCGACGGTTTCCAGCAGCGGTGCAATATCCAGCGGTACTTCACCGCGACGGCTGTGCAGCTCGCTCCACTGTGCAAGAAGAATCACCGAGAGTATGTCGTCTGCGCCCTGCGTCATGCTGACAACGAACGGCCCTATCGCATCGGCACCGTACTTGCGGCGACAGAACGACATGGCCTGGAAAACCGCCAGCGTCTTGCGCACTTTGATGCCCTGGTCGGTTGGTGGAGGATCCTTCTGCTCGATCGCCTCGGTAATTCTCTGCAGGCGGTACTCGGCACTGCGCTCCAGCCAGTCTGCATCGCCCAGGCATTCACCAATCACTTCGCGATGCACGAGCGCATCCTGGCGCACGTCGAGGGTTACAAGATGAAAAGCAAAGGTGTTGATGCGTCGCAACAGCCGGCGCACCGCAAAAAGGCCGGCATGCTCTCCCTTGTTGGCGGCGAGGCTTTGTGCGATCAGCTCGATGTCAGACTTGAATTCCTCGGCTGACTCGTACGGAAAAGCCTGGTCGTCGTAGGTGGCCTGCAGGCGTTCCTGAACCAGGCGCAGGAGCACCCGGTAAGGCATCTCCCGGTGTCTTGCGGGCACTGCATGGTAGGCATTCTGGAACGCAGGTTTATATTCTTCGATCTTGTCGAGCACCGCCTGGCTGATGCCGACGCGATCGCCTGACTGGCTCAGCTTCGACGACAGGCCGGCACATTCCCGGTAATAAAGATCGAGCACGAGTGAACGCTGGCGGGCCATGGTCGAGCGGATCGTCTTTGCGTTGACATTCGGGTTGCCGTCCATGTCACCGCCCACCCAGGACGCAAAACGCATGATGCTCGGCACTTTGAGGTTGTGCGCTTCAGCACCGTAGATGCGCAGCGCGGCATTCTCGAAGTCCTCGTAAAACGGCGGCATGGCGCGGTACAAAACGTCGGTCACGAAAAACAGGACGTGCTCGAGTTCGTCCTCGACCGTCATCTGCTCGGAAGGGTGCTCGTTGGTCTGCCAGCCGGTGGTCATCTCCAGCTTGATATTCTCGATACAGGCCTCAGTCTCCTGTGCGGTCATCGTGGGATTGAGCAAGTCGATCAGCCGACGCACGATCTGCTGTTCCTTGCGCAGGATCGTTCTTCGAGTTGGTTCCGTGGGGTGAGCGGTAAACACCGGCTCGATGAGCATGGAATCGAGCAGTTTCTGCAGGCCCGGCAGGTCCATTCCGGATGCCTTGAGCTTGACCAGTGTTTCCTCGAGTCCGCCCGGCTGATACTGGCCGACTTCCTGCAAGTACTGGCGCCGGCGGCGGATGCGATGCACCTTCTCTGCCGTGTTGACCATCTGGAAGTAGGTCGAAAACGCCCGAATAACCTGCAGCGCAAAAGAGCAATCGAGATTGCTTACCAGGTCGGCGAGCTCTTCGCCCGGTCTCTCATTGCCTTCGCGGCGGCGAATCGATCGGATGCGCGCGTTCTCGACCAGCTCGAACAACTCCGGACCGCCCTGTTCCGTCAGTAGTTCACCCACGAGGCGGCCCAGCGTGCGGACATCGTCCCGCAGCGCCTGGTCCTTGTCCTCGAATGTGATGTCCTGCCTGCGCAAAATGTGAGAGCGACGTTCGGCTCAGTCCCTGAAGTTTTCGTACTGCAGCGGCAATTCAACCTTGGCTTCCTTGAGCAGGCTGATCACGTCTTGCAGATCGTCACGTTTCTTGCCGCTGACCCGCAGCTTGTCGCCCTGGATGGCAGCCTGCACCTTGAGCTTGCTGTTCTTGATTTTTTTGACCAGCTCGCGAGCCAGCGGCGTGTCGATGCCCTGACGAAGGATGATCTTCTGGCGGGCCTCGTTGCCGCTTATCTCCGGTTCCTCTTCTTTCATGCAATTGATGTCGATGCCGCGCTTGGCCAGCTTCTGTCGCAGTATGTCCAGCATCTGTTGCAGTTGAAAATCAGTCTGGCTGACCATCGTGATGGTCTGGTCCTCGAGCGTGTACTTCGAACCAGTGCCCTTGAAGTCGAAACGCGTGCCGACTTCGCGGTTGGCCTGGTCGACAGCGTTGACCGCTTCGTGAGCATCGAATTCGCTGACGACGTCGAATGATGGCATTTCGCGGGCCTCCGGTATGCGCGGCAAAGGCGCCAATGGTACGCGCACGACCGGCCGGGTCAATGAAGGCCGCAAATCTGTGCAACTTGTGCAGTTTGCAAAGCGGCACTCTGCGTATCGCAGCGCGAGAATGGTCTCCCGGAGCCCGGGTTGCCAGGAGGCCGGCCTGCAGGATGACTGCGGGACCTCGAGCTCATGTTTTCCAGTCCACGGAAGGACGATCATGCTTGACGAGCAGAAACCGCAAAACGTGCGGGATGCAGGGGTCGCGCTGCAAGTCGCGGCAGCAGCGCGACCGGGTATCGACGAGCTGGTCGCGGGTCTCGCAGAGCGCCGGGTTTCCGTGCGGCGGGTGAGCTGCGCGGCGGGTACGACGGCGGGCGGCGTTACGCTTGCAGTGCCGGTAAGCACCTTGCGCCAGTCGTTCATGGCCACGGAACAATTGCTGCGCCACGTGACCATGCTGGTCAGCGAGGCGGTGCCGGTGACCCTGGCGCTCGGCTCGCTGGGCGAAGGCGACAAAGCGATCAACGCACTGGAAGATTTCTGTGCCGACCTGAAGCGTGCGTTATCGGCCGAGAATCTGCCGGCCACCGATATCGGCCTGTCGCTGGCGGCGCACACGATGCCGCTGCAGGCCTTTCTTCTCGTGGGCACAGCGGTGCTCGGTGAGGGACCGCGCTTCGCGTTGCTGGACACCCTGCAGATGCGCCACCATGACGATCGGCGGCTGCAGGAGGAAAGTGAGCAGAACTGGTCCTTCCTGTGGCGCCGCCGTGACGCCAGCCCGGCCCTGATACCGGCCTACGCAACGAGTGTCACCACCCGCTGCCCGCTGCTCGATCATGAAGAAGCCATTGCGGTCTTGCCCGAGCTGGCGATACAGGTACCCGCGACCTCCGCCTGGCTGCCGCTGGAGGTGGATCTGCGCGATTTCAGCGACGGCCGCGGCCGCCTTGCCTGGGACGACCTGCAGCACGCGCTGCGCGGCTGTGTGCACCTCGGCGACCGAATGCTCGAACAACTGGCATGGCCGGAGGCTGCGCAACGCAGCGATGCCTGGCTCAACCGTCGATTAGCCGTCTGCGTAAGCGGCATCGGCGACCTGGTCGTGGAGCGCGGCGCAGATCCAACCGCCCTCAGGACGCTGCAATGGCTCGACCGGCTTATGTTACGCATCTCAGGTGTACTGTGGAGCCGCTCGCAGGCCCTGGCCCGCAAGATCGGGCCCCTGCCGGCGCTTGTCCATTCGGATCCGACGACCGGCAGTCGCGCGATTGCGAGGAAGAAGGACTGGCACCTGCGCTGGCAACGCGCGCTGGCCAGTTCCGCCGTGCGTCACCGCAACCTGCTGGTACTTTCGCCGTATGCGGTGTTGCCGAGCGCGGACCACGCGGTCGGGGACTTTATCGATCTCCTGCCGGCGCTGCAGCATGCCGATGCGTTCTCGTTCGCCAACCCGCGCAGCGACGGCTGCCGTAATGCCGACGAATTCGCCACCTTTCATCGCCGCGCTTTTGCTGTCATGCAACGCAGAAACGCGGCCTCTCTCATTGCAGCCGGGGCCTGAACTGATATACGGTTTCCGATCCTTCAGGGCCGGAGCGGCCGGGGAAGCATGTGTGGGTTGCGCGGCAGGTCAGCCGCCGCGCCCCGGCCACAACAGGTTCACCACGGGCTTGCGAGGATCGTTTGCAACCGATAACCCCCGACGCGCATGGACTTGCCGTACTTCTGCTGACCGCGGTAGCCCTGTTCCTGTTTACGCGGGATCGCATTCCCCTCGAAACGTCGAGCCTTGTGGTGCTGATCGCGCTGGTTGCCGGCTTCACCCTATTTCCGTATTCGAAAACGGGGGTGGAACTCGGGCCACGACAGTTCTTCGCGGGTTTCGGCAACGAGGCGCTGGTCACCATTTGCGCCCTGATGATGCTGGGCAAGGCAATCGAGTCCACCGGCGCCTTGCAGCCGCTGGCGTCCATTGTCGGACGCGCCTGGTCGACACGGCCGGTTCTCGCGTTGCTGGTGACGCTGGTTGCCGGCGCGATCCTCAGTGCGTTCATGAACAACACACCCATCGTTGTCCTGCTGATGCCGATCCTGGTCGGCGTGTCGCTGCGCGTGAAAACGCCAGTGTCCGGAATTATGTTGCCGATGGGACTGGCGACCATCATCGGCGGCATGTCGACTACGATCGGCACCTCAACCAACCTGCTGGTCGTCGGTATTGCACACGACCTGAATGTAATCGAATTCGGCATGTTCGACTTTGCGTTGCCGGTAGTCCTGGTCGGCGGCGTCGGCATTCTTTTTCTCTGGCTGGTGGCGCCGCGCCTGCTGCCGGTACGTGTGCCGCCGATGGCGGATCTTTCGCCCAGGGTTTTCACCGCTCAATTGCATATCAAGGAGGGCGGCTTTTCGGACGGCGCTACGTTGTCGGATGTCCTGGCGAAAGCTGAAAAGCGCATGCGCGTCGACCGCATCCAGCGCGGCGAATCACTTTTTCTCGCCAAGCTGCCGTCGCTCATCCTGCAACCCGGCGACCGCCTTTTCGTCAAGGACTCGCCCGAGAACCTGAAGCACTACGAGTCCATTCTCGGCGCCACGCTGTTCAATCTTACCGATGACGAACATCCGGTCGATGAAAACACGCCGTTAACTGCCGAAGGCCAGCAGCTCGCAGAAGTCGTTGTGACTCGTGGTTCGCCGCTGCACTTGCGCAATCTCGCGGCAGCGCGTTTCAGCAGCAGTTACGGCTTGTTGCCACTAGCAATACATCGCGCACGCGCGCCCAGCTCGGAGGTAACCAGCGACCTCAACCAGATACGCCTGCGCGCCGGCGACGTGCTGCTGGTGCAGGGTTCACGCGACGCCATCAACAGCCTCAAGTCCAGCGGCAACATGCTGGTGCTGGACGGTACGATGGACCTCCCGCATACCCGCAAAGCCAGCACCGCGCTGGCTATCATGGGCGGCGTCATCGCGGCCGCCGCGCTCGGCCTGGTGCCGATATCGGTGAGCGCGCTGGTCGGCATCGGCGTCATGATGGCGACCGGCTGCCTGACGTGGCGCGATGCCGCCGATGCCTTATCGACGCCGGTCATCATGATCATCGTTGCGAGCCTTGCGCTAGGTCGCGCTCTAATGGGCACCGGCATGGCGGATTACCTCGCCCTCGGCCTGGCGACCGCCGGCGCCGATCTGCCCGTGCCGGTGATCCTGAGCGTCTTCATCCTGATCATGACCCTGCTGACCAACGTGGTCTCCAACAATGCGGCGGCGGTGATTGGCGCGCCTATCGCCGTGGCAATCGCCCAGCAACTCGGCGTCGCTCCGGAACCGTTCCTGCTGGCAGTCCTGTTCGGGGCCAATATGAGTTTCGCGACGCCATTTGGTTACCAGACAAACCTTTTGATCCTGAGCGCGGGTGGCTACAAGTTTTCCGATTTCCTGCGCGTTGGTATTCCGCTGACGATCATCATGTGGATCGGTTTCTCCATTGTCCTGCCACTTATGTACGATTTGTCCGCGCCCGGTTGATCCGGCACGGTGGCAGTTCTTGACCGAGACCGGGCCTGCGGGGATACTCCCGGTCCATGACGCCCGGGTTTGAAATGAATGTGCACTGGTGGTGGCTGCCTCTCGAGGAGAGGGCGGTTCGCTAAACAACGGTCAGACAAGAAGCCAGGCAAAGCGAATTCACCAAAAGCCCATCTCCGCCGCAACGTGGGGATGGGCTTTTTTATTGGCAGGACAATGACGATTCAGCGGCAACGATGCAGCCACCGTTCGACATAGCAGCCGACCTCGATACGCCGGTATCGGCGTACCTGAAGCTTGGCGCATTGCAGCCGCGCTTCCTGCTCGAAAGCGTTGAGGGAGGCGAGCGCCTGGCCCGCTATTCCTTTCTCGGTTTCGGCGAGGCGCTCGAAGTCCGGCTCAATAGCGGCGGCCTGCAGGTGGGCGAGCAAACGCATGCTTACCCTGCGCACCAGCACGAGTACCTCGAGCATCTGCGCGCTGCACTGGCACGAGCACCGCGTCCGCAGCCGGCCGTCCCCGGGCTGCCTTTTGCGGGCGGACTGGTAGGTGTCTCAGGGTATGACGTGGTGCGCCTGTTCGAGCGCTTGCCGCAGAGGTCGCAGCCACAAAGTGCCATCCCGCAGGCAGCATTCGCGGCCGTGTCATCGACACTCGTCTTCGATCATCTGACCCGCCGGGTTGCACTGTTGCATGACGGTACGGAAAGTGAGCGGCGCGCGTTACGCGGCGAAGTCGTGCGACTACTGCGCGGGCCTTTGCCCGTCAATGGCAGCTCCGTCACCGTTGGGGCGCCGCAGCCGGGCATGAGCGAGGCGGGTTACGCGGAACGGGTAGCTGCCTGCAAGGAATACATCGCCGCGGGTGATATCTACCAGATTGTATTGTCGGTGTTGTTCCGGGGACGCTCCGATGTCGCACCGTTCGAAGTCTATCGCGCGTTGCGCCTGCTCAATCCGTCGCCCTACATGTTCTATTTCGAATTCGGCGATCTCAAGGTCGTGGGATCGTCACCCGAAGCGCTGGTGAGACTGCATGGCAGGACCGCTTCGTTGCGGCCAATTGCCGGCACCTTGCCGCGCGGCGCCACGCCCGAGGAAGACCTGCAGAACGAGCAAGACCTCCTGGCCGATCCCAAGGAATCGGCCGAGCACGTGATGCTGGTCGATCTGGCGCGTAATGATCTTGGCCGGGTTGCGATGCCCGGCACGGTGCGCGTCGATCCTTATCGCGCGATCGAGCGTTACAGCCACGTGATGCACATCGTCAGCGGTGTACAGGGTGAACTCGCTGACGGCTTCGACGCCTTCGATCTTTTTGCAGCAAGTTTCCCGGCCGGCACGCTGGTGGGTGCGCCGAAGGTCCGCGCGATGGAAATCATCGAAGAACTGGAAGAGACCGGGCGCGGCCTGTACGCCGGCACAGCGGGTTATTACGGTGCCGGCGGTGATATGGACCAGGCGATCACCATTCGCACAATCGTTTTCCATGGTGATGAGTACAGCTATCAGGCAGGCGCCGGCATCGTCGCCGACAGCGTGCCGGACAAGGAATACCGTGAAGTGCTGGCAAAGAGCGCCATTTTGAAGAGTGCGCTCGAGATTGCGGGAGCGGGATTGTGATGTCCGGCGGAGTACGCATACTGCTGATCGACAATTACGATTCGTTCACCTACAACCTGGTGCAGGCATTTGCGGCCAACGGCGCCGAGGTACTGGTTTACCGGAACGATGCGATTACTCCCGATACCGCACTCAAACTCGAACCGAGTCACCTGGTCATCTCGCCGGGCCCCGGTCGCCCGGAAGACGCCGGCATCTCAATGGCCATGATTGCGGCTTTCGCGGAACGGGTACCTCTGCTGGGTGTCTGTCTTGGTCACCAGTGCCTGGTCAGCCATTTTGGCGGAGAGATTGTGCGGGCCGATCGACTGATGCATGGCAAGACGTCGCACGTAAGCCACGACGGCCGGACGGTCTTCGAGGGCATGCCTCTGCCTTTTGAAGCCGGCCGTTACCATTCACTTTGCGCCGAGCGGGACTCGCTGCCGGCGGTGCTCGAAATCACGGCGCAGACCGAACAAGGCGAGATAATGGGTGTGCGTCATACCTCCCTGCCGCTCGAGGGCGTGCAGTTTCATCCCGAAAGCGTGCTGACGCCGGAAGGCGACCGGCTGATGGCCAATTTCATGCGGATGACACGTTGATGGCATCTGCCTGGTCCGCACACCTCAATCAATTGCTGAATGGCAATTCGCTCACCGAGAGTGATGCCGCAAGCCTCATGCGTGCACTGGCCGCAGGTGAACTCGATCCCGCGCTGGCCGGTGCGCTGCTGGCGGCATTGCGAGCCAAGGGCGAAACGGCTGATGAGATACGCGGCTTCGCGACCGCCATGCGCGAGCTGGCGTTGCATCCGCGCGTGCCGGCGGGCGCACCGACGGTCGATACAGTCGGCACCGGCGGCGACGGTTCCGGCAGTTTCAATTTGTCGACCGGTACCGGCCTGCTCGCCGCTGCCGCGGGCGCGCGTGTCGTCAAACACGGCAATCGCTCGATCTCGAGCCGCTGCGGCAGCGCTGATCTACTGGAATGTCTCGGCATGCCGTTGCCCCTCGACGAGCACGCGGCGATGACCAGTCTTGCCGCACTCAATTTCACTTTTCTTTTTGCACCGGCGTATCACCCGGCAATGAAGGCTGTGATGCCGGTGCGCGGCGCGCTCGGTGTACGCACCGTGTTCAATATGCTGGGTCCGCTGACCAATCCTGCTGCGCCGCCGTTCCAGCTTATCGGCGCGTTCAGCCGGGATGCGGCCAGGCTGATGGCCGAGACGCTCGCCGGCATGCCGATCGAACGCGCGTTCGTGGTGCACGGTGAGCCGGGCTGGGACGAGGCCACGCCGGTCGGTGAGTTTCTCCTGTACGACGTCAGGCCGGGCAACGTCGCAGAAACCGTGCGCACACCCGAGGACTACGGAATGGCGCGCTGCGGGGTGGAAGACCTGGCCGGCGGGGATGCCATTCAAAACGCTGCCGCTTTGGGACGTGTCTTCGACGGCGAAGACCGCGGCGCGCACCGGGATGCCTTGCTGATGGGCACGTCGCTGGTGCTGGAAATTACTGGTCGTGCCGGGGGCGCCCGCGAAGGTGCTGCCATGGCGGCAGAGGTCATCGACTCCGGTCGCGCTGCCGCGTTCCTCGCGGATTTTCGCCGGCATTTCGCAACAGCATGAGCAACTTCCTGGCAGAAATGGCGACCGGCAGCAGCTCACGGGCGGCGGCCATCGAGAGGACCTTCAAAGCGGCGGATTTTGATTTGCCCGTAGCGAGGATCGCCTTCAGCGCGTTCGACCTCATCGCGGAGATCAAGGAGCGCTCGCCGGCGGTCGGCGACCTCACGGAATTCGCCAGCGATCGCGGCGCCCGCGCCCGCCAGTATGTGCAGGGCGGTGCTGCTGCGATCTCCGTGCTGACCGAGCCGAGCCGCTTTGCGGGCTCGATGCAGCATCTCGAAGAAGTTGTACGCGCTGTTGCCGGTACCGATGTGCCGGTCATGCGCAAGGATTTCCTGGTCGATCGCAAGCAGCTTCTCGAAGCCCGCGCCGCGGGTGCGAGTGGAGTGCTGCTGATCGTTGCGCTACTGTCGGATCGGCAGCTTGTTGATCTTCTCGACTGCGCTCGCGAACACTCGCTTTTTGTTTTGCTCGAGGCTTTCGACGAAAGCGACGTGCGGCGTATCGGCGAATTGCTCGAGCAAGCGCCACATGCGGACAGCGTGGCGAAGCGTGAACTGCTCGTAGGCATCAACGCCAGGGACTTACGCACACTCGCGGTGGACAATGCACGATTTGCAAGGCTGGCACCGCTCATGCCGGAAGGCACTGTGCGTGTCGCAGAAAGTGGCATCCGGACAGCGGCGGACGCGGCCGCCGCTGCCGCGCTGGGCTACCAGATGGGGCTGGTGGGCAGCGCACTCATGCAGACGGCAAATCCGGCTGGTCTCGTTAACGAAATGTTGCTGGCCGGACGCCGTGCGTTCCGGGCAGCCTGACAAGGAAGTGCAACAGGAATGTTTATAAAGATTTGCGGATTGCGCCACGCTGCCAGTATTGAAGCGGCGATCAAGGCAGGTGCCGACGCACTGGGCTTTGTATTCACTGAATCGATTCGCCAGGTAACAGCGCGGCAGGCAGCCCTGCTGGCCAGCCGCATACCGGAACGCGTGTTGCGAGTGGCGGTAATGCGCAATCCGGACATTGAGTTGTGGCGCGAAGTCGAACTGATCTTCTGTCCGGACGTGGTGCAGACGGATGCCGCCGATTTTTCCTACCTGGAGGTACCGGCCGGTATAACGCGCTGGCCCGTTATCCGTGAGGGCAGCGTCGCCGATCAGACGGCAATACCGGACACTTTCGTCTATGAAGGCAAAGCGAGCGGCCAGGGTGAAGCAGTCGACTGGCAGATAGCCGCCGGACTCGCGCAAAAGGGAAAGATGATCCTCGCGGGCGGATTGACGCCGGAAAACGTTGCGGAGGCAATTGCAACTGTCGCCCCGTTCGGCGTTGATGTGTCGAGCGCAGTCGAATCGTCTCCCGGTATCAAGGATCCGGAACTGATCGCACGTTTCATCGCGGCCGTGCGCGCAACGGAGCAAGGTGCTGCTAACTAATGAAAGGGTTCTTTACATGAAATCAGTTCTGCAACCGGATGAGGCGCAGGTGTTGTTGCAAGCTGAACTTGCGGGCCAGTTGCCGGACAGTCGCGGCCGCTTTGGTCCGTTCGGTGGCCGCTACGTGCCGGAAACGCTGGTGCCTGCGTTTGAGCGTCTGCAGGAAGGTGTTGAGCGAATACTGCCCGGGGACGAATTCCAGCAAGCTTATCGTCGAGAATTGCGCGAATGGGTAGGCCGGCCGACCGCGCTGACCTTCGCTCCGCGACTGAGCAAGCGCTGGGGCGCGGAAGTCTGGCTCAAGCGCGAAGACCTGGCACATACCGGCGCGCACAAGATCAACAACGCAATCGGCCAGGCATTGCTGGCGGTTCGCCTCGGTGCAAAGCGTGTCATCGCAGAGACGGGTGCCGGTCAACATGGAGTTGCATCGGCAGCCGCGTGTGCGCGGGTTGGGCTGCCGTGCCGCGTTTACATGGGTGCGGTCGACATGCAGCGGCAGTCGCCCAACGTCGATCGCATGCGGCGACTCGGCGCCGAGGTTGTGGCCGTGGAATCCGGCGATCGCACGTTGCGCGCAGCTATCGATGAGGCACTGCGCGAATGGGTATCCGATCCCGCCGGCATTTACTATTTGCTCGGTTCCGCCGTTGGCGCGCATCCCTACCCCTTTCTAGTGCGGGAATTGCAGTCCGTGATCGGCAACGAGGCGCGTGCGCAGTTTCTGGACCAGGCCGGCGCGCTGCCTGACGCGGCGTTCGCCTGTGTCGGTGGCGGCTCGAACGCCATAGGCCTTTTCTATCCTTTGCTCGGCGATGCGCAGACGATTCTCATCGGTGTCGAGGCGGGTGGCTCCGGCAGCGGCCTCGGGCAGAACGCCGCAACGCTCGCTACCGGTACCCCCGGTGTTCTGCAAGGCAGTTACTCGCTGGTTCTTCAGGATGCCGACGGGCAAGTGCAGGAGACGCACTCGGTTTCGGCAGGGCTGGACTATTCCGGTGTCGGGCCGGAGCATGCTTTCCTGCAGGCGATCGGGCGAGTCAGCTACGTCACCGCAAGCGATACCGAGGCGCTGGAAGCGCTCGAAGAACTGTGCGAACTCGAGGGTATCCTCACGGCACTCGAGACAGCACATGCGTATGCTGCCGCGAAGCGCTGGGCAGCGGACAACCCTGGTACACGCATACTGATCGGCAATTCGGGGCGCGGCGACAAGGATATGCCGACCTTGATCCAGTATCCGGCGAGGACTCGTTCACATGCAGCCGCATGAACGAATAAGCGACGCCATCGCGACTGCCGGTGCAGCCGGTCGAACGGCGCTGGTAGCGTTTTTGACGGCCGGTTATCCGTCCACGAAAAATTTCCTGCGCGACCTGCAGGCGATCGCCGCGGTAAGCGATGTCGTCGAGATTGGCGTGCCGTTCTCCGATCCGATGGCCGACGGCATGACCATTCAACGCTCCAGTCATGCAGCCATCGCCAACGGCGTCAGCCTGCGCTGGATCTTCGATCAGCTCGACCGCCTGCAAGGCAAGGCCGACGCACCGCTGGTGCTGATGTCGTACCTGAATCCCTTGCTGGCTTTCGGTTATGAAGAGCTCGCCAGGCGCGCGCTTGCGGCAGGCGTGTGCGGCTTCATCGTTCCGGATCTGCCGTTCGAAGAAAGCGACGAATTGCGTGCCGCGCTCGACAGCAAGGGACTCGGGCTGATCCAGCTTGTTACGCCGGCAACACCGGCCGGGCGACTCGAGCGCCTGGCGCAGGCATCCAGGGGCTTTTTGTATGCGGTGACCATCACCGGTATCACGGGCGGTGGCAGCAAGTTGCCGGCTGACCTCGCCGAATACCTCGACCGCGTTGCGGCGCTTTCGCCGCTACCCGTCTGCGCCGGCTTCGGTATCCGGTCTGCGGAAGATGTCGCGAACGTCGGCCGTCATGTCAAAGGGGCCATTGTGGGCTCGGCGCTGGTCGAAGTCCTCGAACAGGGCGGCGACCCCGCCAAATTTCTGGGCGGACTGACAGGTACTCCGCAGATCTCGCCGCCGCAGGACCGCCACCCGCCGGCATGAAAAAGCTCACCTCGGCTGCGTCGCTGATCACGATCAGCCACTACCGCAACCTGCTTGCGAGCGAAGGCATTCCGGCGTTCATTCGCAACGAATACCTGGGTTCGATCGTCGGCGAAATGCCCTTCCAGGAAGTCTGGCCCGAGCTTTGGGTCAGGAACGATCTCGACTACGACCGCGCCCTGCAACTCCTCGACCAGGCAAACCTGGCCTCCGAAAGCCCCGAGTCACCATGGCGCTGCGACCAGTGCGGCACCGAAAACGAAGGCCAGTTCGCTGCCTGCTGGCATTGCGGCGAGTCCCCGGAGCTGTAATCCGCGCATTTTCGTGACTGCGATCACAGACGAAAAGGTCGACCGGGTCCAAGCTAACGGCTGGTCGTTTTATGTTCAAAACCGGTCCACAGGCCGGGCTTCGGGGTCGCGGGTCAATGAAGTCGCAGGCTGGTTTTACCTTTACCGAGTTGCTGACAGTCGTCACTATCGTCGTGATGCTGGCGGCTGTCGCAGTACCACGGCAAGCGCTTCGAAACAGCGATCACCGCAGTATGGCGGTGCGCGCGTTGGAAGCGAACGTACGCAGTTCCGCAAACCTTTCGCACAAGGTCTGGCAGGCAACCGGCAAGCCGATTCGCATGACACTCGACGGACGAAAGGTGGAAATGCGCCACGGTTACCCTACCGCGGTTTCAATCAGCGATGCAGTTGTCCAAAGCGAAGAATTTCGCTTTGCCGATGGCTACTGGAAGCACGTTGACAGCCGTGACGGCCAGGGATGTGCGGTCCTTTATATTCCGCCGAGCAGGGCGGATGCAGAGGCGGTAATCATCAGCTACACCGACGGCTGCTGATCCTTCTCAATCGTTGATCGCCCGTGATACGGGCTCCTACAAACGCCTGTTGGAGCGCGCCCTGCGCGCGAACGGGAAAACGTTTATCGCTGTCGCATTCGCCCGCGGGGCGGGCTCCTACAAACGCCTGTTGGAGCGCGCCCTGCGCGCGAACGGGAAAACGTTTATCGCTGTCGCATTCGCCCGCGGGGCGGGCTCCTACGGGGTTATCGATTGGCGTCACTTGAACGAAGCTCCGAAGCCCGTAATACGGCCGATCTCAGCTACGCCCTGCGAGCAATCGCGTCCCCGCAATCTCGCTTCTCAATATCGCGGCCACCTTGTCGGCCTGCATCGGCTTGCTGATCAAAAACCCCTGCGCAAGATCGCATTTGCAACTGCGCAAAAATTCCAGCTGCGTCATCGTCTCCACGCCTTCCGCTGCGACTTCAATATCCAGCCCCCGCGCCATCGCAATCGCCGCGCGAACGATACGCTGGTGACTGCCATTTTCGGCTACATCGCGGATCAATGACTGGTCGAGAACGAAGCTGTCGATCACGCCGGTGTCGAGTGAGCTGAATGACACATCGCGTGTGCCAAAGTGATCCAGTGAAAGACGGACGCCAAGCGAACGCAGCCCCTGCAGAGTCACTGTCTCGGCGGATCGCGCTCGCACGATATCGCTGTCGCCAATCTCGAGTTCGATACAGCCGGGGTCCAGCGAAGTCGCGGCCAGCGACTGTGCCACTGCGGTAACCAAGCGGCCGTGAATCAATTGCTGCGGCGACAAATTAATAGCAATGGTCAGGTCTGGCAGTTCGAAACGGTGCTGCCATGCGGCAAGCTGCCTGCACGCCGTGCCGATTACCCACTCCCCGGTGGAATGGATAAGCCCGCTGCTCTCGAGGATGGGCAGGAAACGAGCCGGTGCAAGAAGCCCGAAATGCGGGTGCTGCCAGCGAAGAAACGCTTCGAAGCCGATCAGGCGCCCGCTGCCGATCTCGATTCGCGGCTGGTAGTGCAGCACGAACTCCTGTCGCACCAGCGCATGACGCAAGCCGATCTCAAGTTCTTCGCGTTGCTCGAGTTCATGATTGAGCGCCGCCGAATAGAACTGGAATCTGCCACCGCTGCGTCGCTTGGCCTGGTACATGGCGAGGTCAGCTGCCTTTATCAGGCTCTCTGCTGTATCGCCCGACTCGGGATGCAGGGCGATGCCGATGCTTGGCGTGACATACACTTCATTGCCGCTCACGTTGTACTTCTCTGACAACACCAGCACGAGTTTCTGTGCCACCGCAGCAGCGTTGCCGCTGGCGCCGAAGTCCTCGAGACAGACGACGAACTCGTCGCCCCCCCAGCGTGCCGCCACATCGCCAATGCGCACGTTCTCGGTCAGGCGTTTCGCAACCTGCATGAGAAGCAGGTCACCGACATCATGGCCGAGGGTGTCATTGACGAACTTGAAGCGGTCGAGATCGATGAAAAGTACGGCGAGCGGCCGCGTGTTGCGCCGGCTGCGGCCGAGTGCCTTTGACAATTGCTGCAAAAACAGGCTGCGATTCGGCAGCATGGTCAGCTCGTCGTACTGCGCGCGCTTCTCGAGTTCGGCTGTGCGATGAAGAGTATCAGTCACGTCGCGAAAGGTGATGACGCCGCCGGCAAGCATACCGTCGGCTCCGTACAGGCCCTGCCCGTTGATGCTGAGGACGAGATCCTTGTTACCCGGCGTGCGATAAACGGCGACCTGGTTCGAAAACTTCCGGCCTTGCCGTGCTTTGACCAGCGGCAGATCGTTACCGGCAAAGCGACTCGTTCCGTCGCTGCCGATAGTGCAAAAGTTCTCCGCCCACTCTGCAGGCAGGCGCGCGCGCGGCGCGATTCCCAGCATCGAGCGGGCAGCCGGATTCACATCCAGAACATGTCCGTGGCGATCGACCACGATGACGCCGTCGTTGATGCTGTTGAGTATGGACAAAACCGTACTGTCGGCGGCCGCCAGGCGCTGCAACAGGCGATGGCGCTGCAATGCATGCTCGAAGACCGCCTGCTGTTCCTGGAAATCCGTATCGTCGATGCTGATAAATCCATGCGCCCCCGCGCGCACCGCCGCGACGCCACGATGTTCCTGTTCGCGACGGGTTAGCGCCACCAGCGGATATGCATGCCAGGCATGCACAAAAGACTGCAGCGACTGACCGGCCTGCACCGGCACGAAGGCGGCCTCGAACAGCACCAGCTCGACCTTGCCTGGCATGCGGGAGGGTTCCGGCAGTGTGTCGGCTTGCTGGATGCTGGCGCAGCAGGGTGCGCTGCGCAGTTGTTGCAGGTAGTCGGCGGCAAACTCGTTGCTGCCAAGGTATAAAAAGGAATGCCCCGCCATCAGCCCCAAAGTGCTCCCGTCGATAACCTGTCCGACTCCGCGCCTCTATAGCGCGCCTCTATAGAGAGGGTTCGGACGGGTTTCGAGATGTGCCATAGTTGTTATTGTTGGCCGCCGGACGACCTCAGTCAGCCGGTAGCGCTTTCGCCACTCGGATGATAACAGAATTGCTGTAAAACCCATTCTGAAATCAACGATTTGCCGCCCTTTCACCCGTCGGCTTAAACGCTTGGCCCGGGCCTGACATCAAAGTAATAACGAATGAGGAGATTTGGTCATTGCAAGCAGTTCGAAGCGTGGTGGATGCAGCGCCCGTGCATGAGTCCGGAGCGGTGACGCAGGAGCCAAGCGCAGACGAGCGGGACTGGCTTTCCAGGGCACAGCAGGCCGACGTCAGCGCGTTCGAAGCGATTTATCGGGCTCACGTCGATCGCGTCTACGGACTATGTCTGCGCATGACCGGTAACGCAAGCGAGGCGGAAGACTGTGCACAGGAGGCGTTCATCCAGGCCTGGCGGCAATTATCGAAATTTCGTGGCGACAGTTCGCTCGCGACCTGGCTGCACAGCATCGCCGTCAACGCGGTACTGGGGCGGATGCGCAAGTCACGTCGCGAGCAGGAGCGGATACAGGCCGTCAGCGATGCCTATCCTGCCACGTCAGCGATCGGTGACAGCGGCGGTTTGCGAGACCTCGAACAGGCGATGGATGCGCTGCCGAGTGGCGCCAGGCATGTTTTCGTGCTGCACGCTGTCTACGGTTATAGCCACGAGGAAACCGGTGCAATGCTGGGCATAGCCAGCGGCACCAGCAAGGCGCAACTGCACCGGGCAAAGCGCCTGCTCGCACAGCAACTTAATCAAGGGTAATGAACAGCGATGAACGAATCGGACGATCGAAACACTGACGCAGGCGACGATGCCCTGATGGCCGCGGCGCGCGCGCTGCCCAAGGGCATCGCCCCGGGCCGCGACCTGTGGCCGGCAATAGCCGAGTCCCTGGCCGCGTCTTCAGCAGAGCCGAGCGCCGATGCCGCCATTACACCGCAACATCGAGGAATGCCGTTTTGGCAGCGAACGCTGGGCATTGCGGCTGCGGTAGTTCTCCTCGTCGGCGGGTCGTCGGCAATCACCTGGTTCGCAGTGTCCGGCGGACAGTCTGCGACAGTGCCACAGGTGGTTTTCGAACCGCTCCAATTGCAGCCGGTAACCGGCAGCTTCGGCGCGGAGTATGAGCTTGGCCCTGATTTCATGGCGGCCCGCGGCAGTCTTGCCTCACAGCTGGACGCAAAACTCGACCGGCTCTCGCCGCAGGCTCGTGCCGAAGTCGAAAAGAATATTGCTGAAATTCGCGCGTCCATCCACCAGATCGACCGCGTATTGGCCGATGAGCCGGACAATGCACTGCTGCAGGAGTTATTGCTCTCGGCCTATCGTGACGAGTTGCGCCTGATGCGGCGCGTCGACGGCATCATTACGTCGGTGATGCGACGTGACGATATCTGAGGATTGCGATCAGTGGATTGCACAATCGCAGCTCGCATCAAACGAACACAGCATTTCAGAAAATCTTCTGAAATAAGGAATCGAACGCTTATGAAACTTTTGCAAATGACCGCACTCGCCTGCATGGGCCTCGCGTTCCCGCTTTCGGCAGCAGCCGAAGACGTGGACCGGCGGCTGGATGTCGCGGCAACGGGTAACGTTTCTATCGAGAACACCGCCGGCCTGGTCACGGTAGAAGGCTGGTCGCGATCCGAAATACACGTTACCGGAGCGCTTGGCCGCGACGTCGACGAGCTGGAGTTCGAACGCGACGGCAACGTCACCAAAGTGCACGTGAACACACGGCGCAGAAGCGGCCGGGCGATTGCATCCGATCTTGTGATCCGTATTCCGCAGGACAGTAGCCTGAGGGTGGGCGGGGTCAGCATCGATATAGAGGTCAGCGGCGTGCGTGGTGCGCAGCGACTGTCGACGGTCAGTGGCGACGTAGAGAGCGAGGTCTTCGAGGCGGATATCGACGTTGAAACCGTCAGCGGGGATATCGAACTGCAGGGCAACACGAAAGTCTCGCGTGCGCAACTGAACTCGGTCAGCGGCGATATCGATGTGCGCGACCTCGCGGGCGAGATCGAACTAAGCTCGGTCAGCGGTGACCTCGCGATTGCCGGTGGTCGCTGGACTCGTGTCAAGGCCAATACCACCTCCGGCGATATGGACTTCGACGCCGAGCTGCTGCCGAACGGTCGCGTGGATATGGAAACCATCAACGGCGACCTGGACGTTTTCTTCAAAGGCAAGCTGTCCGCGCAATTCGACATTGAGACTTTCAACGGCAACGTGAAGAACTGCTTCGGGCCGAAATCGGAACGCACCAGCCGCTACGCCCCCGGCCGTGAGCTCCGCTTTACCGAAGGTGATGGCAGCAGCCGCGTCACCATCCGCACCCTGAACGGCGACCTGAGCCTCTGCA
>CAZSDL010000008.1:0-38174 GCA_964605635.1 uncultured Woeseiaceae bacterium | reverse complement strand
CCTGCGAATGCATGGGCTTCATGCCGCCAAGACTCGCACCCGCCACCGTCGAACCATGATACGCATTCACTCGCGCGATAATCGTTTGCCGCTCCGGCTGTTCCAGCAATTCCCAGTAGCGTCGCACGAGCCGAATCATCGTATCGATCGATTCAGAACCCGAACCCGTAAAGAATACCCGGTTGAACTGCTTCTGCGTGACTTCCTGCAGCATTCTCGACAGCTCGATCGATGGTGGATGCGCACACTGGAAAAAGCTGTTGTAGTACGGCAGCTCGCTCAACTGTCTGGCCGCAGCCTGCACCAGTTCATCGCGCCCGTAGCCCACATTCACACACCAAAGACCCGACATCCCGTCCAGTATCTTGTTGCCATCGGCATCAAAAATGTAAACGCCTTCGCCCCGCGTGATGATGCGGCTTTTCCTCCGGCTCAGGTCCTTGTAATCCGTGAACGGATGCAAGTAGTGCTCGCGATCAAGATCTTGCCACTCATCACGCGAACGATTTTCCACGACTGCCATTTCTCGCTCCTTCAGGAGACGTCTATTATCGAAGCATCATAGGCCAAACGCGCTGGTAACGTCCCATACCGGCCATGATCTGAAATTTCCTTTTCGAGAACGGAGGTACTTTTTCGCACCGACCGTGGCCGGGGGTACCCTTTTCGGAACGCCGCAAGTACATCCCTGTAGGCTCCGGGCTCGACATCCCTGTCTCGCACGGTCCGAAAAGGGTACCCCCGGCCACGGTCGGTGCTTGCGTTGTGGTGTCCGTTAGGCCTCCTCCGGCCACGGTCGGTGGCTGCGTTGCGGGTTGGCGGGCGGGCATTGGCACAACGATTCGGCGAGATGCTCGGTGGTGAGGGCTTGTCAGGATTGTCAAAAACATGGATGTTTTTGCCAAAGCCGCCATGGATGGCTTCACGGCGGTCCTGACAAGCCCTCACCGGCGAGCATCTCGCCTTGCCACGGGGTAAGGCTGTCAGACGTTGAACATGAGGATTTCACGTTCCCATGGGGTGATGATTTCCTCGAATTCGCGCTCCTCGTCTTCTTTCAGGAGGCAATAGAGGGTGACGAAGTTGTTGCCGAGTGTTTTGCGCATGGCCTCGGAAGCTCGCATTGCTTCGATGGCTGAGTAGATATGCCGGTGCAATGCGAAAGGGGTTTCGTAGGCACTGCCTTCTATCGGATTGCTGGCGTCCAGCTCTTCCATCATGCCGAGGTAACCACAGGCGAGACTTGCGGCGAGTGCCAGGTAAGGGTTGACGTCGGAGCCGGCCAGCCGGTTTTCGATACGCCGGGCTTCAGGGCCGGAGTCCGGTACCCTGAGGCCAACCGTGCGGTTGTCGATTGCCCAGGCCAGGTTGACCGGTGATGCCCAGGAATTGAGGAAGCGTCGGTAGGAATTGACGTACGGTGCGAAGATCAGCATTGCCTCGGGCATGTAGCGTTGCAGGCCGCCCAGGAACGAATAGAAGTATTTGCTCGGTTCGCCGCTGTCGGTTGAGAAGATGTTTTTGCCGTCTTTGATGCTGACGATACTTTGGTGGATGTGCAGTGCGCTTCCAGCCTCCTCCGACATCGGCTTCGCAAGAAACGTTGCGTGCATCTCATGTTCGATCGCAGCTTCGCGTACCGTGCGCTTGAACAGGAATACCTGGTCAGCCAGCGTGATGGGATCGCCGTGCAGGAAGTTGATTTCGAATTGTGCCGGGCCCATTTCCTGGGACAGGGTATCGATGTGTATGCCCTGCGCCTCGCAATAGGCATACACATCGTTGATGAAAGGATCGAAATCGTTCATCGTGTCGATGCTGTAAGGCTGGCGGGACATATCGGTTCGACCGAGCCGTCCCTCCGGCGGTTCAACCTCGGCATTCGCATCCGAGTGCGGATTGATCAGGTAGAACTCGACTTCCGGTGCAACAAGCGCCTTCCAGCCCTGCTTTTCATAAAGCTGCAATACGGAACGCAGTACATGCCGTGGCGAGGTATCGACCGGCGAGCCATCCTTGCGGAAACAGTCCAGGAATACTGACGCGGCGGGGTCGGTTGCCCAGGGTACCGGACGCAGCGTCGACGCATCCGCCTTGAGCCACATGTCGCGGTCCTCGACATTGGCGGTGTTGGTCACGTACTCGCCGGAAACCGTTTGCGCGAACACCGCTTCCGGCATCTTCATGTCACCACTGCCGAACTTGTCGGCAGGAAGGAGCTTGCCCCTGGCGGCACCCGCCATGTCCGGGACTATGGCTTCTACGTCTTCTATCCGGTGTTGCTTGAAATATTCCTGAAAGATTTGTCTGTCACTCACGTTACACCTTGTGGTTGGGCGATCGCTGTGCGGCGCGTTTTCTGCACGCGTCGCCGAAAGCAGTGAAAATTGCCATTGAAAACGGGTTTTCGGTTACCCGCCATTCCGGATGCCATTGCACGGCCAGTGCGAACGATTTAGCCGAGTCAACGTGAAAGCCTTCGACGAGACCATCGTCCGCGACCGCTTCAACGGTCACGCCGGTCGCAAGGCGGGCCACGCCCTGTGAATGCAACGAATTGACCTCTACCCGATCGGTACCGGCCAGGCCGCGCAACAGGCCGTTTTCCCGCAGATTGACGAAATGTGCCGGACCGTACTGACTTTCGACCGGTTGTTCCTTGTTCTCGCGGTGATCGTTGAAACCGATCACCTCCTGCACGTGCTGGTGCAGCGTGCCGCCCAGAACGACGTTGAGTTCCTGGAAACCACGACACACCGCCAGCAACGGCACGCCCACATCGAGCGCACGTGCAATCAGTGGCAGGGAAGTTTCGTCACGATGCGGATCGTGCCAGGTGCCCTCACGACTCGGCGCACCGCCATAGCGATGCGGCTCGACGTTCGAAGGGCTGCCGGTCAGGAGGATGCCGTCGAGTACCGACAGCAGTTCGTCCGGGGCAATGCCGGAGCCGAGGGCCGGAATGAGCAGGGGCAGACCATCCGCGCCGTCGCGGATCGCCGTAATGTATTTTTCCCCGACCAGGTGGAACGGATGCGGATCGAGTACGCGCCGATCAGCCGGCACGCCGATTACTGGTTTTGCACACATACACAGCCCTTGAGGCAACCGTTTGCCGGTCGTCCCAGGGCCTATCAACCTCCCGGCGCGGTTTTTTGGTCAGCAAACTCCGTGGTTGCCAAGATGCCCGAATTACCGCCGGCCAAACTATCCCTGAACGGGGAGCATACGTCAGACAGCGACAGGCTGTATACGACCCCGCCCGGCTAATTGCTCCGCGGTGTCAAAGGACCGTTGCCCGCTCAGGGCTTGCGGAACAGGAGCGTAAATCGGTCGGTATTGCCGGTAACGGATTTCCGCCCCACCTCGTAGCGCAATTCGTCGTCAGGCCGGTAGTGGAGATCGCTGTAATCCACAAACTCGAATCCGGCAGCGAGCACTTCCTTGATGATCTGCACTGCATCGGCACGACGGCGGTTTTCATTGGTCATCGGCTCCATGTGCCGCCGCGAATGATCGACAATGCCGTAGTGGCCTCCCGAACGCAGTGCGCGGAACACAGCGTTGTTTATATTGGCGCGCCCTTCGGGCGTAAAGTTATGTACATTGCGAAAAGTCAGGGCGAGATCGACGTTATTGATGCCGAAATCAAAGGGTGGAATGAAATTGGTGCCGAATGGCCCGCTTCTTTCGAGTTCGACGTTGATGTTACTGACTTTGACATGGTCAAAGCCGCGTTGTGTGAGCAGGTTCTGACTGACGTTGGTCGTACCGATGGCAACGTGCAGCTCTCCTGAACCGCGCAACACAGGTGCGAGAATCTTGGTGTACCAGCCGCCTCCAGGAAGCAATTCGAGAACGCGCATGTCGTCCTCGAGACCGAAAAACTGCAGGGTCTCCAGGGGCGAGCGGTCAGAATCGCGGGCAACCTCCGCTTCCGTGCGCACATCGCTCGCGATAGCCGCGGCAATCTTTTCCTCGACCGTGGTCTCTTGTGCAAGGGCGTTCGCGCCGACGAGCGCGAAAATCAGGATAATGTGGTATCGCATGCGACTTCCCCGTTGTGCAAATGTTGCATTGTAACCTATTGAGCCGAGTGGACTTCGGCTGCGAGGATCGAGATGATGAAGCTTTACAGTTACTACCGCAGCAGCGCCTCATATCGTATCCGCATCATCCTGAATTTCAAGGGTCTGCCGTGGGAATACCTGTCCGTCATGCTCAATCGCGGCGAGCAGCATGCTGCCGGGTACAAGGCACTGAACCCGATGGGCTTCGTCCCGCTCCTGGCGGCAGACGATGGCTTGCTGACACAATCGCCGGCTATCGCCGAGTATCTCGAAGAACGATTTCCTGCACCGGCGCTATTGCCAGACAATGCACTCGTACGAGCCCAGGTGCGGGAAATTCAGAGCCTCATCGGCTGCGATATTCATCCCTTGCAAAACCTGCGGGTTTTGAACTACCTGCGAGAAAAGCTGGGGCAGGACGACGCCGACGTGCAGGCATGGTGCCGGCACTGGATCGGCGAAGGCTTCAGCGCTGTGGAATCGCTGGTGAGAAAACGTTCGACGGACGGGCGATTCTGCATTGGCGACGCGCTGTCGCTGGCAGACGTGTGGCTGGTTCCGCAGTTATACAATGCGGAACGCTTCGAGCTCGACCTGAAACCGTTTCCCACAATTGTTTCGATCGGTCGTCACTGCACCCGTCTCGCTGCTTTCGCTGCCGCCCACCCGGCGCAACAACCGGACGCGCCAGATTCGTAATTCAGATGCGACGGCTGGCGTAGCGACTGACGGACCAGGCAATAAGTACGCCGACGGTAACGATGACAATAATCAGCGTTGCCAGCGCATTGATGTCGGGCGTTACCCCGAGCTTCACCTTCGAGAAGATCAACATCGGCAACGTACTGCCGCCCGGCCCGGACACGAAACTGGCGATGACGAGGTCGTCGAGCGACAGCGTAAATGCCAGAAGCCAGCCGGCAATCATGGCGGGCGCGATCAAGGGCAATGTGATATCGAATACGACCCGCAGCGGTCGGCCACCGAGATCCATCGCGGCTTCTTCCAGTGACACGTCCATAGCCGAAAGGCGCGATTGCACAATCACCGTCACATAGGCCATGGCGAATGTCGTGTGCGCAATGGTGATTGTCGAAAATCCGCGTTGCGCCGGCCAGCCGATTAATTGTTGCAGGCTGACGAACAGCAACAACAGTGACAGGCCGGTAATGACCTCGGGCATTACGAGCGGAGAAGTGATCATCCCGGAAAACAGCGTGCGGCCGCGAAAGCGCCCGAACCTGGCCAGCGCCAGGCCCGCCATCGTGCCAAAAACCGTTGCCAGCGTGGCGGTAACGATCGCGATACGCAAACTCAGGAAGGCCGCGTCAAGCACTTGTTCGTTGCGCAACAGCTCACCGTACCAGCGAGTCGAGAACCCGCCCCAGACAGTTGCAAGCCGGGAGTCGTTAAAAGAGTAAACGATGACCGAAATGAGCGGGATATAGAGAAACGCGTAACCGAATGCCAGCACCGAGAGCGTGAACGTTGAACCACGTTTTCTCATTACGTGCTCTCCAGGTCGCGAGACTGGCTGCGTTGCAGGAGCACAATCGGAACGACCAGCAGTACGAGGAGAATCATTGCAACCGATGAGGCCAATGGCCAATCGCGATTGACGAAGAATTCATCGAACAGTACACGGCCGATCATCATCGAATCCGGACCACCGAGCAGGTAGGGAATAACGTATTCACCCATGGCAGGAATGAATACCAGCAGGCAGCCTGCAATAACGCCGGGCCGCGCGAGCGGCCAGGTGATATCGCGAAATGCCTGGGACGGCGAGGCGCCGAGATCCTGCGCAGCCTCGACAAGATCCGGGTCCATCCGTTCGAGCGTCGCATAGAGCGGCAGGATCATGAAGGGCAGATACGAATAAACGAGCCCGATGTACACAGCAAAATCGGTATAAATGAGTTGCAGTGGCTGATCGATGATGCCAAGCGTCAGTAACGCGTTGTTGATCACGCCATAGTTGTTCAACAGGCCCATCCAGGCGTAGACGCGAAGCAGAAACGAAATCCAGAACGGCAGGATTATCAGCAACAACAGGATATTTCGGGTCGTCGGTTCTGCGCGTGCAATGCCGTAGGCCATGGGAAAGCCGAGCAACAGGCACAACACCGTCGCCGTCGCTGCCATGACCACAGACTTGAAGTAGGTTACGATGTACAGCTTGTCGGTCAGCAGGAAAATATAGTTGCTGATCGTAGCGTCCGGTTTGCCGTCATCGTCGAAAAAAGGCGTGAATGGCGGCAATGCGACGACCGGATCGGCAAAGCTGATTTTCAGGATGATGGCGAATGGTGCAAGGAAGAAAACCAGCAACCAGACATAGGGTATCGCAGTCGTTACCCGTTGCCAGAGCCGGTCCTGGGCGTTAATCATGCAGGACCACGACGCTTTGCGCTCGCCAGGAAATAAAAACCTTGTCGTCCCATTCCAGGAATCGTTCCGCGGAGCGCTGACGGTTTTGTGCGCTTACCTGTACAACCCGGCCACTTGCTAGCCGTATCCGGTACAGGGACAGGTTACCGAAGTAACCGAGATCCTCGACCACGCCGGGCAGGCAGGTATCGTCGCTGTCAACGGGGCGTTCCTGGCTGATGAAAATCTTTTCCGGACGGATGGCGAGGCACACCTGGCTGCCGTTGCCACCGTTCAGGCCACCGGCAGGCCTGCCGTCGGGCAGTTCTTCGACATCGCAAGCCACCAGGACCGCGCCGGCTTCCTCGCAGCGCACATGGATCATACCGTCACGGCGGTCTTCGACAATACCTTCGAACATATTGATCGTGCCGATGAAATCGGCGACAAAGCGGTTACGCGGATATTCATAAACCTCTTTTGGCTTGCCGACCTGCTCCAGCCGGCCTTCGTTCATCACGGCAATACGGCTCGATAGGATCATCGCCTCTTCCTGATCGTGCGTGACAACAACGAAAGTTATGCCCAGCCTGTCCTGCAAACCCATCAGTTCGAACTGTGTGTGCTCCCTGAGCTTCCTGTCGAGGGCCGCCAGCGGTTCATCGAGCAGCAATACCTTGGGACTCTTGACCAGGGCTCGAGCCAGCGCCACTCGCTGGCGCTGTCCTCCGGACAACTGGTTCGGCTTGCGTGTCGCAAACTGTTGCAGCTGCACCAGCTCCAGCATCTCGGCTACCCTGGTTTTAATATCGGCCTTCGGCAGGCCTTCCTTTTGCAGCCCGTAGGCAATGTTTTTCTCCACCGACATGTGTGGAAAGATGGCGTACGACTGGAACATCATGTTTACCGGACGTCGATACGGCGGCAGATTTGTGATGTCGACACCATCGATGATTATTCGCCCGCTGGTTGGCGTTTCAAAGCCGGCCAACATGCGCAGCAGCGTTGTCTTGCCACAGCCTGAGCCGCCCAAAATCGAAAACAGCTCGCGTCGACCGATATCGAGATCGAAGGAATCGACGGCAACAAAATCGCCGAAATGCTTGCTCAGCCTGCTGATGCGGATAAACGCATCCGACGAATTGCTTGCGTTGTCCATGCCGGTTGTCGTCATAGGCAAAAGGTTCTCTTTATAGCGGCACGGACGTCAGAGGCCACTCTTGACCCGCGCCCAGGTACGCGTACGAAATCGCTCCTTGGCGGGTTCTCCGAAGTACACCGGATAGAGCAGGTCCCAGGTTGCCTCGTCAGGATAAATGCCCGGGTTATCAGCGACTTCTGACCTGAGTAGCGGCCGCGATGACTCGTTGGGGTTTGCGTAGTACACATAATTCGAAATCGCTGCAATGACTTCGGGACGCAGTATGTAGTTTATAAACGCATACGCATTGTCCGCATGCGGCGCATCGCTGGGAATGAACATTCCATCGACCCATAGGCCGGAACCTTCCCTGGGCATGGTATAGCGAAGGTCGATTTCAATACCGGCTTCTGCCGCCCGTGCAGAGGCTTGCGCGTAATCACCGGACCAGCTCATCGCAACACACACTTCCTTGTTGGGCAGATCGCTGATCATCTTGGTGCCGCTGAAATAGCGGATATACGGGCGCACACTGTTAAGTTGCGCTTCCGCCGCGAGCAGGCTTTCTTCGTCGACTGCATTAGGGTCGCGGCCCAGATAGGCAAGCACCATCGGAATGACGTCCGTTGCGCTGTCCAGGAGACTCACGCCGCAGTCGGCCAGCCGGGAAACGATGGCCGGGTCGAACAGTACATTGGCACTGTCCATCTCGAGATCCGGCAAGCGGGCACGTACCATCTCTTCATTGTAGGCGTAGCCGGTCGTCCCCCACATGTAAGGGACGGAGTAGCCCTGAATGCCCTCGTACATATCCGTTTTGGAGATGATTTCCGGATCCAGATGGTGGATGTTGTCGAGTTTTGCGTAGTCAAGTTCGCGAAAGACCCCCAGTGGCGCGAGGCGGGATCCGAACTGGTGGGCATGGAAAATGACATCATAGCCGCTGCTGCCAGCCAGCAACTTTGCATCGACGATTTCCGAGGAATCGTAAATATCGTAGTTGACCTTGATGCCGAACTCTCGCTCAAAGTCAGAAATCGTGTTCGGCGCGACGTAGTCGGACCAGTTGTAGATATTAAGAACCTGCGCCTGTGACGGACCAGCCGGGGAACCCGCACGATCGCATGCGACCACCGTGCACAGCACAGCCGTCGCCATGCAGGCAACCGGCAGACAGGTCCTGATTGAGGATTTGTTCATTCGCTGAGAATATCAACAGTTCGCTGAATGAGGGACATTGTCTGTCGAACGTTGCGTGCTACAAATCGTCCAGCCCGCGTTTCAACAGCCCGCGTGCGATTATCAGTCTCTGGATTTCACTGGTGCCCTCCCAGATCCGATCCACACGCAGTTCACGAAAAAAGCGTTCCGCCACGTTCTCGCGCATGTAGCCACGGCCACCGAAAATCTGTACCGCACGATCGGCGACCCGGTTCGCCATCTCCGATGCATAAAGCTTGACCATGGAACAGCGATTGTGCAGTTGCCTGAGGCCATCGCCACGATCGTGCGCCCTGGCTGCCTCGAAAGTCATGAGGCGTGCTGCCCACAATTCCGTAGCGCTGTCTGCCAGCATGAACTGGATAGCCTGTTTCTCGGACAGCGGCATGCCGCCTATCTCGCGCTGCTGCGCGAACTCGCTCGCTTCTTCGATCAATCGTGCCGCCGCACCACAACAACGGGCCGCGATCATGAGTCGCTCGCGCCTGAACCAGCTCTTGGTAAACGCCATGCCGTCGCCAGACCGGCCAACACGATTTTCTGCGGGAACAAAAACGTCATTGAACTGATAGGTTGGATGATGTGCGGCGTAGGTATGGCTGAACAATGGCGACGCGGTCATCTCGATGCCATCAGTGCCCTGGTCCACAAAGAAAAGCGCATCCTCCGACGCGGACGGAATACTCGCCTGGAACCAGAAAAAATCGGCGAGATTGGCGCTGGTGACAAACCATTTTTCGCCATTCAGCCGGAAGCCGCCGTCGCCAGGTTGCGCAGTTGCCTTGAGGGAGCCAATGTCGGAACCCGGGCCCGCTTCCGTTATTGCATAACAATCGTGTTTTTCACCGCGCATCAGCGGCAGAATGTAGCGTTCGATCTGGTCGTCGCTACAGGCCTCGAACATCCAGCTTTGCGGCTCGGCAAAGCACCAGGCCAGGGCGTTCGTAACACGACCCAGTTGCTCCCAGACCGCAACCTGCTCGACGATCGACAGTTCCAGGCCACCATGCGATTTCGGCACGTCCATCGCGCTCAAGCCCAGTTCTACGGCCTGCGCCTTGTGCGCTTTCCTGAGCTCGGCGGAGAGCATGCCGTTGTTCAGTTCGGCGTCGACTTCATGAGGTTGCAGTACATTCTCGGCGAAGTCACGCGCCTTCTTTTGCCAGGCCAGCACGTTTTCGTTCAGTTCAATATTCAAGTGACGGCCTCTTTGTCTACCATGAAAAATCAGGTTGATGCTTTTGGGGTTGCAAGAGGCAACCGCCATACTTCAATAGTGTGTGCAATCCGGCGATCGAGCGCCTTATTCGTAATGCTCCGGGAACACCGCCCTCAGGTAGCTGTATACGGCATCCATGGCGACATCGCGATCAAAACCTTTCGGGCTGACGAGGCAGGACATCCACAAACCGTCGGTCATGGAAGACAGCGCATCGGTGACAGTCTGGGCAGTGATATTTTTATACTCACCCTGATCGATAAGTGCCTGGCACAGTCCGTTAATTACCTCGTCATAACTGCGGTCGTACGCTTCACAAATTTTCTGGTAAGTCGGCACTGCTTTGACTTCACCCCAGAAAGAAAACCATACGGCGAGCTTCTGCCTGTCGCACACCGATGGCTTCAGGTCCATCTCCATAAGCGCCAGCAACTTGTCGGCAGCTTCCGGTCCCGACTTTTCCAAAGTGTTCTCGAATTGCGACTTGTAGTCCTCAGCGAGGAATTGCAGCGTTTCGTTGAACAGGTTTTCCTTGCTGTTGAAATGCAGATTGACAATACCCTGCGAAAGGCCCGCTTCCTGTGCCACATCCCCCAGCGTGGTGCTGCCAATGCCTTTCTTGGATATGCACTTTATCGTGGCCTGGATGAGTTGCTGCCGACGCTCCTCGCGTGTCGCGGTTCTGCGGCTGCTTTTTGCTGCGGTCACGGACATGACTGCCTCCCTCCTCATTCCCGACCTCACACCCTGCGGCATTGTACGCACCGTCCCGTCTGCGGCGCTTGACATAAGTACTGCGCAAGTTTCCGGCAACCCGGGTCTCCGGAACCCGCATATTGCCACATAATGAATGAGTATTCATTCATATTTCTGGACTTCCATGGCCCTCTTATGCGAAGCTGGCAGGGTAATAATATGGAGGTTTTATGAGGTGCCTGGACAAATCGAATAAACACTTTCTCAAAGCGAACACCAGGTTACCACTTGGCGTTTCCTCCAATTTCCGATATTGGGGCGATAAGAAAACCATCTACGCGAAACGCGGCAAAGGTGCCCGAATCTGGGACATCGATGACAACGAGTACATCGATTACCGCCTCGCTTACGGACCCAACATTTTAGGCTATGCCGACGCCCGGGTGGACGAAGCCGCACGCCAGGGTATGGACGTGGGCGGCGTGTTCGCACTGGCAACGGAGCTCGAATACGAAGTCGCCTGCAGGATCGCCAGGATGGTGCCGGCCGCAGAGCTCGTGCGCTTCTCCAATTCCGGTACCGAAGCGGTCATGGCTGCGCTGCGAATCGCTCGCGCCTACACCGGCAAAGACGGCCATATCGTCATGGAAGGTGGCTACCATGGCGTTTTCAACGAGGTGCTCTGGTACACGGACATCGAAGAGTGGACTCCGACTGATGGCGAACCCAGGGTCCTGCCCTTTGGCGAAGGCATCCCGTCCATTCTGAAACCATTGTTTCACAGTGTGCCGCTCAACGACGCTAATGCCCTCGAAGACGTCCTGCGAAAGCGCGGTGACGAAATCGGTTCGTTCCTGATCGAACCAATCATGGGTAACTGCTGCGGCCTGGCTGCAACGCCTGAATACATGAGAGATGCCCGGTATCTTTGCGACAAGCACGATGTGCTGCTGGTGGTGGACGAGGTAAAGACCGGGTTCCGCGTTGCCAGAGGCGGCGTCCAGGAGTTGTTGAACGTCAAGGCGGACCTCTGCACCTTTGCCAAGGCCATGGCAAACGGATATCCGATCTCGGTCGTGGCCGGACGCGAAGACGTCATGAGAAAATTCGGTGACGGTGTCGTACATGGCGGCACTTTTACCGCGCATTCCGTATCGCTGGCCGCTGCGAATCGTACTCTGCAGATTCTGGATGAGACCGATGCGCTCGCCAATATCGAGGACTACGGCAAGCAATTACAGGCTGGTTTGAAACGCATTCTCGCGGCCCGCGGCATACCGCATTGTTTCGCGGGGCACCCGTCGATGATGGGATTGTTTTTCGACGATCACGTGCCCAGCGATTATCGTGACTGGGTCAAGACCGACTACGAATTTTACGATTCGCTGGCACCCGAGTTGCATGAACTGGGAATTCTGGTTGAACCTGACTCGCGCGAACCGTGGTTCATTTGTGACGCTCACGATGTGAAATGTCTCGATGAGACTCTGGACAAATTTGAGCGGGCAGTGGACATTACATTGAAGAAACTGCCGACTGACAGCAGCCGAAGTAACACGGCATAGCTACTGAATAACGGATAGGCGGATGCGACATACGAACGATGTCGTCCGGTTGTCGAGCATTGCTGGCAACGGAGTATGATTGCGACATGCGCAATTCCGTTTGAAGTCCACAGGTTGCCGCGAACTTCCGATTTTCTGCACGTATAACCCTGGGCATTCCGACATCGATGAAAACCTATGACGCCATAGTCGTCGGCGCCGGGCACAACGGCCTGACGAACGCTGCCTTCCTCGCGAAGGCCGGTCTCGATGTACTCTGTGTCGAGAAAAACGAGTATATCGGCGGCGCCACCGTTAGCCGGAACCTCTATAAAGACTGGTACTACTCCAATTGCTCCTACGTTTGCTCACTCCTGCGTCCCGAGATCTTCAGGTCGCTTGAGCTGCATCGACACGGCCTGCAGGTGACACCCTACGGCGGCGGTGTGACGTTCATGGAGAACGGCAACTATTTTGGTTCCTATTGGGATTCTGAAGTCGCTCATCGCGAGTATGCCCGGTTCTCCCGCCACGATGCAGATGCCTACCAGCGGTATTCGGCCGATGTCATGCGCCAGACGCGTTTCATTCGGGACTCACTGTTGCGGACGCCCCCCGACCCGACATCGTTCAAACCGCGCGATCTGCGTGAACTGATGCATCTCGGCCGACGCTTCTACGAGATGGGCGAAGACCGCATGTACGAGACCATCCGCTTCTGGACGATGAGCGTTGCAGAGTACCTCGACGAGTATTTCGAAACCGACGTCATCAAGGCGTCGATGTCAGGTAGCGGCATCATTGGCACGGCACTCGGCATTCATTCCCCGGGTACCGCGTACGTACTGCTGCATCATTACATGGGCGAAGTCGACGGCAACGTCGGTTCATGGGGCTACGCGCGCGGCGGCATGGGATCGGTTGCAAAGGCAATTGCCGGCGCGTTCCAATCCTATGGCGGCGAGATACGTACCGATGCGGGTGTTGACAAGATCCTGGTCGCCAACGGTAAAGTCAAAGGCGTTGCGTTGACCAACGGCGAGGAAATCAATGCACGAATCGTTGTATCCGGGATGGACGTCAAGCGCACGTTTCTCAAGTGCATGGACGAGAAAGACCTGCCAGCCGATTTTTACCAGCGCGTGCGCAATTTCAAGATTCGCGGCTCTTCCGGCAAACTGAATATTGCACTTGACGGTCTGCCGACTTTCCCGGCGCTGCCGAAGAACAATCCGCTCCTCGACGGCGACATGCATTTCATTGATTCCATGGAGCGCATGGAACGCGCCTACGACGACTGGAAAGAAGGCACGTGGTCGAAGGATCCCTACGTCGACATGGTTATTCCGACCGTCACCGATCCGACCATGGCGCCGCCCGGCAAACATTTCATGAGTTGCTTCATCCAGTACTGCCCTTACCAGGTAGAAGGACGGGCGTGGACCTCCGAGGAGCGCGATGCCTTCGCCAAGACGGTCATCGACCAGATTGGCAATTACAGTCCCGATTTCAAGGACCTGATCCTGCATGTGGAAATCAGGACGCCGGAAGACATCGAGCGCGAGGCCGGATTGTCGGAAGGCAACATCTTCCACGGCGAACTGACCATGGACCAGCTTCTGTTCAATAGGCCGGTGCCGGGCTATGCACAGTATCGCGCTCCGGTCGGCGGACTTTATATGTGCGGATCGAGTACCCATCCCGGCGGTGGCGTTATGGCGGCGCCGGGAGCCAATGCCGCGCGAGAAATACTCCTCGACCTGAAACGAAACAATACCGTGCCGGGGAATTTTGGCGATGACTGATCGATACGATGCGGTAGTAATCGGTGCCGGCCACAATGGGCTGGTGTGCGCGGCGCTGCTGGCCAAGGCCGGCAAAAAAGTGATCGTGCTCGAAGCGGCCGCTGAGGTCGGTGGCGCAGCGAGGACACGTTCGATCGCCGAGGGCTACTCTGTATCCGCCTGTGCCCACCTCCTGTACCAGTTGCAACCGGGTGTCGTCAGGGAATTGGGGCTCAACGTAAACCTGGCCGCGAAAAAGATGGGCACTGTCGCTCTGGCGCTGGATAGCGCGCATGTACGGTTGAACGGCGGCAAAGTTGATGGAGTCAGTGAAGCCGACGCCGCAAACCTGCGTGCTTTTCATCGTCGCATGACTCGCTTCGCCGATCTGCTGCACACCTATCTGAACCAGCCACCACCGCGCCTCGGTGGCGGCACATCCCGGGACTGGCTGACACTGGCGCGCCTGGGGCTTGATCTCCGGCGTCTCGGCAAAACGGAGATGCGTGAGTTTCTGCGCCTCATAGGCATGAATATCTACGACGAGGTCGACGAGCGCTTCGAAAGCCCGTTGCTGCGCGGCGCGATCAGTCTCGATGCCGTTCTGGGAACGCATCTTGGCCCGCGTTCACCGAACACCATCCTCACTTACCTGTATCGACTGTGCGGTAATCACGGCACGCTCGACCTGCCGGCCGGCGGCATGGGCAGTATCACTGAGGCACTGGCGAACTGTGCGAGAAACAACGGCGCGATTATCCGCACCGGAATTCCGGTGAAGCGCATTATTGTCGACAACGGTCGCGCGGCAGGGGTTGAAACGGAAAGTGGCGAAACCTTCGACAGCTGGACCGTAATTTCCAACGCCGATCCGAAAGCAACCATCCTGACATTGACCGGCAGCCGGCACGTCGAAACAGGATTCACACGTCGCATCCATAACATCCGCATGCGCGGCAATGCCGCCAAGCTGCATCTGGCATTGGATGGCTTGCCGGCATTTAATGGCCTGGAAAAGAAAAATTTTGGTGACCGACTGCTCATTGCCCCGGACGCGAACTATGTCGAACGCGCCTTCAATCCCGCCAAGTATGGCGAGTACTCGCCGCAACCGGTTCTGGAAATCACCTTTCCCAGCTTCCGCGATGCGACGCTGGCGCCCACCGGCAAGCATGTCATGTCGGCTATTGTCCAGTACGCGCCTTATGACCTCAGGGACGGCTGGAGCGATGCAGCGCACGAAGCATTCCTGGATACGACACTGGCAACGATCGAACAGTACGCCCCGGATTTACGGCAACGCATCATTGCGTCTGAGCTGCTGACGCCCAAGGATATCGAGCGCGAATTTCGCATTACCGGTGGACACTGGCACCATGGTGAACTGACCCTGGACCAGTTCCTGTTCGTTCGCCCGGTCGGTGGCTTCGCGCAATACGCCATGCCGCTCGACGGCTTGTTCCTGTGTGGCGCGGGTGCGCATCCGGGCGGCGGTGTTTCCGGCGCAGCCGGTCGTAACGCTGCGCGGGCCATCCTGGCTCGCGAAAAGGCGGCCTGACCATGGAGAATCCGGTGACAATCGATGTAGTCGAACAGAAAAGGCTGCGCTCGCCCTTTCACGCCCGCCAGGTCGATCTCGACCGGCTGAATGCCTGGCACGACTGGAAGGGCTACACCAGCCCGGATGCGCTGTACGACGCTGACCTCGAATATTTTGCGATTCGTAATTCGACCGGCGTTTTCGACCTGACACCGATGACGAAATATCGCATCACGGGCAAGGATGCACTCGACTATGTCGACCGCCTGGTCACTCGCGACATGCGCAAGATCAAGCCGAGACGTGTCGCCTACGCCGTTTGGTGCAACGACCAGGGCCAGGTTATCGATGACGGCACGATCTTCCACCTGCGGGAAGGGGAATATCGCCTGTGTTCGCAGGAGCGCCATCTTGCATGGCTGACGGCTGCCGCGATCGGCCTCGACGTGGACATTCGTGAAGAAACCGCCGACATTGCATCGCTTGCGGTGCAAGGACCGACGTCTTACAGCGTATTGAAGAACCTGCAGCTCGACGGCATCGAGGAGCTCAAGCCGTTCGGCCTGGCGCATTTCGATTTCCAGGGCAGTGAACTCATGGTCTCACGTACCGGATTTACCGGTGACCTGGGCTACGAGTTGTGGATTGAGACCGCGAAAGCCGAAGCGCTGTGGGACGCGGTTTTCGAGGCCGGCAAGTTGCACGGTATTCGAGCCATCGGGACCGAAGCACTGGACCTTGCGCGCATCGAAGCGGGATTTCTGACAGCAGGTGTCGACTTCCTTCCGGCTGAGGGCACCGTGCGTCCCGGTCGATCGCGTTCGCCGTTCGAGCTTGGGCTCGAGTGGCTGGTGGATTTCAAGAAACCCAATTTCAACGGCCGGCGCGCTCTTGCCGAAGAGAAGCGTCGCGGCAGCACCTGGCGCCTGGTGAAACTCGACATCGAAGGCAACAAACCCGCGCATCATTCCTACGTTTACAAGACCGTGAACCGGCGCCGCAAACAGGTTGGCTTCATCACATCGGCCTGCTGGTCGCCGGTCTGTAAGAAGAATATCGCCATCGGCACTGTCAACGTGCCGCACGGCGAAACGGGTGACGAACTTCTCGTCGAGATTTACTACCAGCGAGAGATGCATTGGTCGCGGGTGATGGCCAGGGCAACCGTGGTCGACAAGCCGTTCTGGGATCCGACACGCCGCCGCGCAACCCCACCCGCTCCTTTCTAGGACGGTTGCCGCGCTCGCCGCGGACTGAGCCCATGCACAATTGTTCCGGACATCGCCTTGACCCGTTGCTCCGGCCGCGTTCCGTTGCCGTCGTCGGCGCGTCGTTGCGGCCGGACTCCATGGGCGAATGGTCGCTCAGGAACCTGCAACGCGGCGGCTATGCGGGCACGATTTACCCGATCAACCCACGCTACCAGAGGCTGTTCGACCTGACCTGCTATCCCGGCATCGCCGCACTGCCGGAGGTTCCCGACCTGGTTATTTTTGCCGTCGCCGATAATCGTGTCGAGGCACTCCTCGACGACGCAATCGCCGTGGGCGTGCCGGCCGTACTCCTGATGTCGACGCTCTCGATGGAGCATGATCGCGAACCACTCCTGAAAACCCGCGTGCAACACAAAATTCGGCAAGCCGGGATGCTCGCCTGCGGCGCAAACGGCATGGGCTTTTACAACGTGCGCGATTGCGTGTGGGCCTGCGGCTTCGACAGCCGTATGCACCAGCCACCGGGCAACGTGAGCCTTATCAGCCATTCGGGCTCGGGCATGTCCGGCATCATCGATTCGGACGAACGTCTGCGTATCAATGTTGCGGTGTCCACCGGGAACGAGATCGGCATCACTATGGACGAATATCTCGACTTCGTCCTCGACCTGCCAGAAACAAAAGTCGTCGGCCTGTTTGTCGAAACAGCGCGCAATCCTGCCGGCTTTCAGGCCGCGCTGGAGAAGGCGCAGCGAAAGGGGATACCCCTCGTTGCTGTGAAGGTCGGGCGCACAGCGCGGTCAGCTCAGTTGACCGTGTCGCACTCCGGCGCGATGGCCGGCGACGACGCAACCTACGCAGCCCTCTTCGACAGCTACGGCGTTACGCGCGTCCGCGACATGGACGAACTCGCTACAACATTGATCCTGATGGCCCAGTTTAATCCGCTGGGTCCGGGCGGCCTTGTTACCTTGCACGACTCGGGAGGCGAACGGCAGCTCATGGTCGATCTGGCCGAAGAGGCCGGCGTACCCCTGACAGAAATAAATTCCAGGACGGCCGCAGCGCTGGCAGAAGTACTCGATCCGTCGTTGCCGCCCGTTAACCCCCTGGACGCGTGGAGTCGTGGGGGTGAAGGCGCCGCCGGGAACATGGCTCGCTGCCTGTCGATTCTTATGCAGGATCCGCAGGCCGCATTGGGTGCGGTCATGCACGACCGGGCACCGGAGGGGAAGGTCTACACGAGTTACATCGATTACATGCGACGGGCGCACGCCGACAGCGGCAAACCGGTGGCTCTGGTTGCCGCGCGCCAGGGCACGGGTTGCGATCCCCAGGCGGTCGTTGCGACGCACGCCGGATTGCCGGTGCTGGATGGCATTCCCGCGTTTCTGCGCGGCGTGCGAGCGCTCTTTGACTACCGGGATTTTCTCGCTCGCGAACCGATGCGTCCGCCCGTGGTGGCCGATCAGGTAGCCCGACCATGGCGGGAGCGGCTGGCGATAGGCGCAACCCTCGACGAAGCCGACTCGCTCGCCATGCTGCGCGAGTTCGGCATACCGGTTAACGACACTTGCAACGCCAATTCGGAAGAGGAGTTGGTTGATGCAGCGCGAGAATTGAGCTTCCCGCTGGTACTGAAAACCGCGTCGCCCGACATGCCGCACAAGACCGAGCATGGCGGTGTCGTTTTGAATATCGCAACCGAACAGTCGTTGCGTGAGGCGTATCGGGCGCTGTCCGGGCGCCTCGGACCGCAAGTGCTCCTGGCACCCATGATCAGGGGCGGTATCGAAATGATTCTGGGCGCGCGTCGTGATCCGCAGTTCGGGCCGGTCGTCCTGCTCGGATTCGGCGGTATTTATGCCGAAGTGTTGCGGGACGTGGCATTCTGCCTGCCGCCGTTTGACGCCGCAGAAGCGCGACGTCGAATCGATTCGCTCCGGCTACGAACGCTACTCGACGGGCAGCGCGGGCAAGCGCCGTGTGCGATTGACGCATTCTGTGACTCTGCCGCGCGCTTCTCGGTCATGGTGCATACGCTTGGGGATACACTGCAGGAAATCGACATCAACCCGGTCATCGTGAATCGCGAGCGCTGCCTGGCGGTCGACGCATTGGCGGTCGGCCGTAACACCCATGAACAGAGGTAACTATCGATGAGTATTGAGGCATTGTCCGATCATTCGTTCAAAACGTGGCAATCGGTTGCCGCGCGGGAACTCGCTGCAGCGGAAACGAGGTTTTTTATTGATGGCAGGTTCGTAGATGCCATTGATGGCCAACGCTTCGACAGCATCAACCCCGCAACCGGTGAAGTTATCGCCAGCGTGGCCGCAGGCAACAGCAAGGATATCAATGCGGCGGTCGCAGCAGCGCGCAAGTCTTTTCGCTCCGGCGTCTGGTCACGCATGGCGCCGCGCAGCCGCATGGAAACTCTCTATCGCTTCAATGAATTGATCGACGAAAACGCGGAGCAACTGGCGATTCTGGATACGCTCAATATGGGCAAGCCTATCAGCGACATGCTGAATATCGATTTACCATCCGTGATCGAGACGTTCCAATTCATGGCGGAGTGTATCGACAAGATTGAGGGCAGCGTCACGAACACGCAATCGGATGTCATGCATTTTGTGCTGCGTGAACCGCTGGGTGTCGTGGGAGCTATCTCACCATGGAACTATCCGTTGTTGATGGCAACCTGGAAGGTCGCTCCTGCTCTCGCAGCGGGTAACAGCGTTGTGCTTAAGCCGGCGGAACAAGCGCCACTATCCTGCCTCAGGCTCGCGGAACTGTTTGTTGAGGCTGGCGGACCGCCGGGGGTATTCAACGTGGTAAACGGAATCGGCGAGGTTGCGGGCAAGGCGCTCGCATTGCACAACGACGTCGACAAAGTAACGTTTACCGGCTCGACTGAGGTCGGGAAGTTGATGCTGCAGTACGCCGGACAGTCGAATATGAAGCGCGTATCGCTGGAGTGCGGCGGCAAGTCGCCGCAGGTGTTCATGAGCGACGTTGCCGACCTCGATCGTGCAGTCGCTGCAGCTTACAACGGTGTTTTTGCCAACATGGGTGAGGTTTGTAATGCGGGCTCGCGCCTGCTGGTTGAAAAGCCGATTTACGATGAGTTTATCGACCGATTCATCTCTAAGGGCCAAAGCGCCTATGTGCCCGGCGACCCCCTCAATCCCGCTACCAATCTGGGCCCACTCGTCACTCGCGAAGCGCAAAAACGCGTTCTGTCATTAATTGAGTCCGCGCGCAAGGATGGAGCCACATTGAAGTTCGGCGGTGGAGCACCGGCAGATCTGGAAAAAGGCGCTTACGTGTCGCCGACGCTTTTCACCGACGTCAACAACTCGATGCGGATTGCGCGTGAAGAAATTTTCGGACCTGTCGCGACAATCATTCCGTTCGAAGGCCTGGAGGAAGGCATACGAATCGCAAACGATACTATTTACGGATTGGCCGCGGGTGTCTGGACCAGGGATCTCAGTCGTGCGCACCGACTCATTCGCGAGATCGAGGCCGGCGTTATCTGGGTCAACTGTTTTGACGAGGGCGACATGACCCAACCGTTCGGCGGCTACAAACAGTCCGGCAACGCGCGTGACAAGTGCATGGAAAGCCTGCTGAGTTACACCCAGAGCAAGTCTGCCTGGATCCGTTTGTCCTGAATCAAAGGTCCATTTTTCTATATCAATCAGTCTGTTGCTGAGGTCCGACCCGAGGGGGCGTGGCGGCCGACGAGGCGCAGGAACAGGAAGAGTAGCGCTGCGCCGACGAGGATGGACACCCAGGCCGGCATGCCGTAGCCGCCGGGTATCGTACCGACGGCAAGCGCGACGGTCCCTACCAGCACTGCATAGGGCAGTTGCGTGCGTACGTGCTCGATGTGATCGCATCCGCTCGCCATGGAAGACAACACGGTCGTATCCGATATCGGCGAACAGTGATCGCCCCACACGGCGCCCGCGAGATTGCAGGCAATCGTGGAGTAAAGAATGTGCATGTGCTCCGGCCCCGCCATACCGTTGACCGTCATCACCGCCCATGCCAGCGGAATGACGAGTGGCATGAGGATACCCATCGTGCCCCAACTCGTACCGGTCGTGAACGCGGTAACTGCCGAAAGCAAAAACACCGCTGCCGGCACCAGCGCTACGGGCAATGAGTCGGCGAGAATACTTACGAGGTAGTCGGCCGTATTGAGGTCCGCAGTGACGGCTGCCAGCGCCCAGGCCAACACCAGAACGATCATGGCAAACAGCATGGCACGAACGCCACCGTACCAGGCGTCTACTGTTTCGTGCGCGGTAAGAATGCCTTGCCCGACGGTCAGCACGGCGGCAGTCAAGGCCCCGAGAAGCGATGCCCACATCATGGCTTTGTACGCGTCCGCCGTACCGATGATATCGGTCAGCGTTTCTCCCTCGCCCGTGACATAGAGCCCGGCGAGCAAGGCGACGATCAGAACGATGAGCGGCACAAACGCGTTGAAAGCGCGATACGGAATATTCTCCTTCGGCTCCAGGTTATCACCCTGCATCGCGGGTGTATCGTTGGCACTGAGCGGCGAAACCTGCCCCAGTCTGGCGCGTTTCTCCGCGCGCAACATAGGCCCGAAGTCGCGTCCCGACGATGCCACGAAAAGTACGAACAGCACCGCGAGTATCGGGTAGAAACTGTACGGAATGGAGTGTAGAAAAATCGCATAGGCCGGCGCCGTCAACTCGGGTATCTCGGCAATCGCATCGCCGATCAGTCCGACTTCATAGCCGATCCAGGTAGTTATCAATGCAATACAAACCACCGGGGCGGCAGTCGAGTCTACGATATAGGCAAGTTTTTCCCGTGAAATTTTAAGGTGATCAGTCAACGGGCGTGCGGTGTTGCCGACGACCAGCGTATTGCTGTAGTCGTCGAAGAAAATCATCACGCCCATCATCCACACGGATACCTGGCCGGCAACAGCGGTTTTCGCGCGGCTCACCATCATCTTTACGATGCTCGTCATACCGCCGTTTCGCGTAATGATGCCAACCATGCCGCCGATCATCAGCGAAAAAAGAATAATGGCCGCGTGATCGGCGTTGGCGAGTGCTGCCGTGACGTAGACCTGGAAGCTGTCCAGCAGCCCGGCAAAGATCCCCGCCGGCGCAAACGACTTGAGCGCTGTTGCACCCAGCCAGATACCGATCAGCAAAGCAGGAATCACATTGCGTAGTGCCAGGGCGACGAATATAGCCAGCACCGGTGGCATGATCGACACCCAGCCCGGCAACACACGGAGGTCAAACGTTTCCTCGACACCGGAGGCGTCACTCAGCATGAGCGATGCACGGCCCCAGTCGCTGACCTTAAGCGCCTCGAAATGGGCAGAACCGTCCGCATCGGCTGTTGCGCCAATATCTGTCGAGCCGATGCGCAACTGGTAGGTACTGCCTGGTTCGAGGTCCGCGACGCTGACTGTAAAAGGCACGTCTGTCAGGGCCACGACAGGCGCCGTTAGGGTGGCGGCACCGGCCTGTGACAACGCAATGAAGCTGGCGGCCAAAGTGGCGGCCAATGGCCACAAAATGCGGATATTGATATTGCTTTTCCTGTCAGATGCCAGGTCAGATCTCGGGGCTCAAGCGCGATGCTGCCTCGCACAGCGATGCACCGAGTTCCGCGCGGCGCACGGCATTGAGCCGTTGCGTCGGACCCCCGATCGACAACGCGCCTTGCACGTCTCCCAATGCACCGCGAATAATCGCAGCAACCGCTGTGTACCCCTCTTCGAGTTCGTCGACGGAAACGGCATAACCGCGCCGGCGGATCTCGATGAACTGCGGTTGAAACGCATCGCGGTTGATCAGGGTCTTGGCCGTCAGTGCCTTGAGAGGATCGCCAAGGCGTTCCAGGCCGTTTTCATCAAACGCAAGGTATGCCTTGCCGGTCGAGGTAGCATGCAGCGGCCATCGCGTACCGACGTTGCCGGCAGCACCAATTACATGCGTGCCAGCCACTTCATCGAGGATCAGCATGCTGTCGCCAATAGGCACTTCGAGCGTTGCCGTTTCGCCGCTGCTTTTCGCCAGCGCCCTGAGCAACGGCCGAACGCGCCGCCGAAGATCGCTGCTGGCCAACGCCTGAACACCGAGTGCCATCAGGCCGGGTCCAAGGCTATAAACACTGGTCGCAGCGTTGCGCTCGATCAGGTTTTCACTCTGCAACGCACGCAACAGTCGATGGGTCGTGGTCTTATTGAGGCCGGACCCCCGGCTAAGCTCCGCCAGCGACATATCCGGGCGCTCGGCAGTGAACAGTTTCAGTAAACGAATGGCGCGAAGAGCAGCCTGTGCGCCTTGCGGAGGTCGGGTATCATGCATAATCCTTCCCGCCATGACTTCGCATATTGTGGATCCGGATTCCATATTATGGCATAGATCTGCATTGATGGCGAATCCCAACCACGGTTTCCCGGAAGCGTCAGCGGCGGTCCCGCAGGATGCAACGGGCGGCATTGAAGCCAGGGGCACCGGTCACACCTCCGCCCGGATGGGTGCCGGCGCCGCACAGGTACAAGCCCGTTACCGGTGTGCGATATCGGGCCCAGCCGGGCAGCGGACGCATGAAAAAAAGTTGGTCCATGCTGATATCGCCGTGAAAAATATTGCCTTCCGTAATGCCGAACGTCGTTTCGAGATCGAGCGGCGTATACACCTTGCGTGCCACCACGCTGGCCGGCACGTTTGCCGCGTATTGCGCAATAATGGCCTGGACCTGATCGCCCAGCGCCTCGCGCTGCTGCTCCCAGCTGCCTTCGCGCAGCGTGTACGGCAGATACTGCACAAAGCAGGTGAGCACGTGGCGGCCGGGCGTGACCAACCCGGGATCGACGTTGGACGCGAGCACACAATCGACCCAAAGCAGCGAAGGGATTTCGCCGCGCTGCGACTGGTTGTAGATGTCTTCGGCCTCTCGCAACGACGGTGCGAGGGTGAAAAGACTGCGCTCGGCCTTGTTGTGCGAATCAGGCATGCCAGTGACCCGCGGTTCTTCCGACAGCACGAAATTGACTTTCGCGCACGGCCCGGCCATGCGGATCGCCGCAACGTCGCGACGAAACTCGTCACTGACCCCGGACGAAAGAAGATTGAGAAAGGTGCGCTTCGGATCCGCATTGGACACGACAATATCGGCGTCAATTACCGTTCCGTCCGCCAAGGTCACGCCTTGCGCAACCCCCTGCCGTTCGTTGATCGCCCGCACTTCCGTATCGGTACGAATCTCGACACCGCGATCCCGGCAGGCAGTTGCCATGGCCGTGGTGATTGCGCCCATGCCGCCGATCACATGACCGGCAAATCCCTGCCGCTCTTCCGCGCCGCCCGACAGCAGATGAAACAGGAGTCCCATGGCGGTACCCGGCTGGTATGGTCCCCCGTGTTTACCGTACAGGCTGTTGGACAGAATCAGCCGTTTGACGGCCTCCGAGTGAAAATGCCGGTCGAGGAATTCACCCAGCGAGCCAGTAAGGAAGCGCACCAGCGCGGACGCCTGGGCGCCGTCTATACGGCGAAAGCGCCGCGTCAAACGCAGCACTTCTCGCACACGCGCCAACCCGCGGGCATACGGGTCCGGCGCCGCTTCCATGAAAAAAGGCTGCAGATAGCGCGCGAGTTCGCGCAACTCCGCATCAATGCGAAAGAAAGCGTCGACGTCGTCCGGGGCTTTCTCCTGCAATTCGGCGCGCAATCGGTCGTGGCCGGACCACCAGGAAATCACCGTGCCGTCCGGTAGGGCCGTTTGCACGCCGGGCTCGCAGGCAACCATTCGCAACCCGTACTGGCCGAGTTGCAGGTCGCGTATAACTTCGGGACGTAACATGCTCGCGATATACGACGCGGTGGAGACCCGGCAGGCGGGCGCCCGCTCCGCATCGATCTCTTCCGTTACCGCACAACCTCCCACGATCGTGCGCCGCTCCAGAACCACTGTTTTCAGTCCTGCTTTGGCGAGATAGGCTGCTGTCGTCAGTCCATTGTGTCCGGCGCCGATAACGATGGCATCGAAGCGTGCTGGTCGGGGCATTATGTGTGCTCGTCGCTGCAAATTTCCGACTCGGAAGCATCCCAGCGGACGAGCCCCTTGTCCATGCGGAATCACGGATACTTCCACGATGTGGAATTATAATCACTGAGATACGGCGGGAACGGTGCCTATGCTAATGTTATTATTGTTCGTGGCCGGCAGGGCCCGAATCGACACCCTATGAATCCCGGCTGCTCTACATGTGCAACTATATTGCTGCTCGCTTGAACACGGCGCTGCCCTCGGACTGAGCATGTCGACAGTAGAGCTGGAGATCGCCGGCAGCATTGCGCAAATTACCCTCAATCGACCCGAAAAGCTGAATGCCATCGATGCCTCGATGCTCGATGCACTTGAACATTCCATCGATGTCGCTGAAAAGCGCGACGATGTACGCGTCTTATTGCTGAATGGTAACGGACGCGCTTTCTCTGCCGGTTTCGACATGGCGGCGCCGAAAGCAGCAAGTGAGGACGAACCCGCACGCGTCGCGCGCATCCGCAACGAGCTGCAGCGTGACTTCGACGTGATCATGCGCTTCTGGGATTGTCCGAAACCAACGATAGCCGCGGTGCACGGCTACTGTCTTGGCAGCGCGATGGAAATGACGGCTGTCTGCGACATCACCCTCGCCGCGAACGACTGTCGCTTCGGCGCCCCGGAAGTCAAATACGGCAGCGGAATCGTGTGCCTCATCCTGCCGTGGGTTATAGGCATGAAAAATGCCAAGGAATTGCTTCTTGCGGGCAATTCAGACATTGATGCGCAGCGCGCCCAGGCGATTGGACTCGTTAACCATGTCGTCGATGCCGCCAACTTGCAGCAGGCGGCGCGCGCGATGGCAAAGCAAATCGCCGGCAATGACGCTCTTGCCATGCGACTCACGAAACAGGCCATCCATCGCAGCCTGGAAATCGCCGGCATGCGGCAGGCACTGGCGGAAGCGCTGGAATTCGACATGCGTATTGGAACCACGGATACACCGGAATCTCGCACCTTTAATGCCATCATGGAAAAAAGCGGTCTGAAAGCAGCAATAGACTGGCGCACACGCCAGATCGCCGACCAGAACGTCAAACAGGAACAAAGGTAATTACAATTATGGCAGCACGTAAGAGTCCGCAATCTGCGAACGAACTGCGCAAGTTCATGAAGAGTTATCCGGATGTAGACGTCATGGAGTTGATGATTGCTGATCTGGCCGGTGTATTGCGCAGCAAGCGTATTCGTGGCGCTGAATTCCGCAAGATTTTCGATGACGGTTTCTGTCTCCCTGGCGGCGCCGTCCTGTTGAACACGCTGGGCGAGGTCGTGTCAGGAATGGCGTTCACAGCGGACGACGGTGACCCGGACATCGACGCACGCATCGTGCCCGGAAGCCTTGCACGAGTTCCCTGGGCGAGTCGGCCGACTGCCCAGGCGCTTTTTCGATTTTACACCCGGGACGGCAAGCCGTTCTTTGCGGATCCGCGCCATGTCCTGGAACGGGCTGCGGAACCGCTAAGCAAAATGCATCTGCGTATCGTGATGGCGGCAGAACTCGAGTTCTACCTGCTCGATGCGAAAAGCGATCGGCCGCGCGCCAGGGTCTCAAAGGTACCCGGAATCGGACGTCCTCAGATCGGCCCGCAGGTCTATCATCCCGATGACCTGTGGGATATCGAGAATTTCCTGAACGACGTGAACGATGCGTGCGCTGTGCAGCAGTTGCCGATCGGCACCACCACATCGGAATACGGAGCCGGTCAGTTCGAAATAAATCTGCACCACGTCGACGATCCGGTACTGGCCTGCGATCACGCGGTGCTGCTAAAGCGTGTCGTAAAGGCGATCGCAAGAAAGCACGGCTTTGTCGCCTGCTTCATGGCCAAGCCGTTTGCGGAGAGCGCAGGTTCAGGCCTGCATATTCACCTGAGCCTGGTCGACCGCAAGGGCAATAACTATTTCTCCGGCGGCAAGGAACGTTGCGCAGCACCGCCCTTCAGCGCACGCTTTCGTCATGCCGTCGGCGGCCTGGCAAAGACGATGGCCGAAGCCACTGCCATATTCGCGCCGAATGCGAACTCATTCCGCCGTCTGCGCCCGGAAATGTTTGCGCCGGTGGAACCGAATTGGGGTTCCAATCACCGCAACGTGGCTCTCCGGGTACCGGTTTGCGACGCCAAAAATCTGCGCATTGAACATCGCACGTCAGGCGCCGATGCAAATCCGTACCTGGTCACTGCCGCGATATTGGCCGGCGTGCACTACGGTCTTAAAAATCGCTGTGACCCTGGGGCGATGGTTGCAGAAGGCGATGTCATCACATTGAAATCGAGACTACCGAATCGCTGGACGAGCGCGATTGACCGCTTCGCGAAGAGCCGCATATTGCCGAACTATCTGGGCAGCGACTATTGCAAGGCCTACGTCATCAATCGTCGCGAGGAGGAACAGAGCTTTAACAACGTGATCAGTGACGTGGATTTCGACTGGTACCTGCGCGCAGTCTGACGACTCGCTACCAACTGGCTCAGTTTTCGTCGGCGCGAGCGAGATCCCGTTCGATATGCCGGCCGGCCAGGTAGTAATGCAATGCTGACCAGGGACCAACAATCGAACCAACGATGAGGAGGCTGTAGCGCATCGATTCATTGCCGAATGTCGATGCCAGCAAATCGCTCAACACGCCGGTGAATTGCGGTCCGAGTCCAAGGCCGATGATGTTCAGTATGAAAAGCAGCAAAGCCGATGCCACAGCACGCATGCGCAACTTCACCAGTCCCTGGATCTGTGCAAAAGTCGTCGCCAGGTAAAAGTTGGAAAAAATACTGGGTAGTACAAACAAGGCAAGAGCAACGTAGGGGCTGCCGACAAGGTATACCGGCACGAGAAAAATCCAGCCGATAAGCAACGCCGCAGCCACCCCCCACAGTGCATACCGCTGATTGCGCCGGCCCAGTCTGTCCGCAACGTAACCGCCCCCCGCAAAACCAAGGCCGCCCGCGGTGCCCAGGATAATGCCCAGGTACACGCCGATCTCAGACAGGTTCATGGCATGTGAGCGGTACAGGAAGGTCGGGAAAAAGCTGATCACGGCGTAGCCGCCGAATGCAGCCAGCCCTGAACCGACCGCGAGATGAATAAACGACGGGCGTTTGACGAGGAAGCGGACGACGTCCATGACACTGGCGCGCTCGGCAGAATCGGCCTTGCCGTCGGACTGTCCGCGTACCGGTTCGTCGATCGTAAAGCGCACGACCAGCGCGAGCACGATGCCGGGAATACCGACAATAAAAAACGCCTCACGCCAGCCGATGTTTTGCGCTACCCAGCCGCCGGCGAGATACGCGATCATGATGCCCGCGGAAATTCCGAGGGTAAAAATACCCATCGCGGTCGAACGTTCCGCGGGTGGATACAGATCCGAGATCATGGAATGTGCCGGCGGACTGCAACCGGCTTCGCCGATGCCGACGCCGATACGCGCCAGCGCAAGATGCGTCACATTGGCGGCGGCACCTGACAGTGCCGTCATGCCACTCCATACCGCCACCGCGATCGCGATCAGGTTGCGGCGGTTCCAGCGGTCGGCGATAAGAGCAATCGGGATGCCAAGCGTGGCATAAAACAGGGCAAACGCAGAGCCTGCAAGAAATCCAAGAATGGAATCGCTGACGTCGAATTCGGCCTGAATCGCCGGCAGGAGAATGGCCAGAATCTGGCGGTCGATGAAATTAAACATGTACACGACCACCAGTACCCCAAGCACATAACGCCGGGTAGCTACGCTGATCGCAACGGGTCTGCCCGGCGGTTCAATGGGGTCGATGGCCAATGCGGGTTCGCTTCTTGTACGTTGTCGCTTTGCACAATAGCAAATGACAGCGAACAGCAACACCACAATATAAAATTGTGGGCTGAGCAATCGTGTCTTGCAGGTAGACTCGATTCCTGTCAAGCAGGCACCGTGCCGAGGACTCCAGTGTCACCATCAGACGGCAAAACCGCGCTGCAGCGGGAAGCGCGTACGCTTTTCGCTATCAGCTTACCGTTGATGGCCGCCTATCTTGCCGAAATGGGCATGATGATTACCGACATGATCATTGTCGGTCGTCTTGGCAGTGCGGAACTGGCGGCCGTTGGCCTGACCGCGGACTGGGTTTACGTATTGCTGTTGATCGGCATGGGCACCGTCTCGATCGTTGGCGTTCTTGCCGCCCAAAGCCTAGGCGCCAACGACCGGCAGGGCGCTGCCGATGCGGTAGGCCAGGGCATGATCGCAGCAACGGTGATGAGTATCCCGGTCATGGCCGCCGTCTGGTATCTCGGACCTGCTCTTGCGCTCGCTCGGCAGGATCCGGAAATCGTGCGCCTCATTACGGAATACTCGCGACCGCTGACCCTGTGCGTGCTGCCGGTCCTGTGGTTCACAGTCCTGCGCAATTACGTCGCGGCACTCGCGAGGGCATACATTGTAATGACGATTACGGCCGTGGCGCTGCTTCTCAACCTTGCACTCAATTACACGCTGGTCTACGGAAAATTCGGCTTTCCCGCCCTCGGCGTTGCTGGTGCCGGCATCGGAACGACCATCGTCAACTGGATCATGTTCGGCGCTCTCGCTGCACACCTGCTGCTTGCGGGGCAGTTTCAGGACTTTCGACCGCGTCTCGTTCCGCAGGCGATCGATCCGGTGATCCTGCGCGATATCTTTCGCCTTGGCCTGCCGATAACCGCTGCCCAGTTGCTGGCCGGTGGCATGTTTACGATCGCCGCCGTGATGGTCGGCATCCTTGGCGCGGATATTCTGGCAGCGCAACAGATTGTCTATACGGTAATTTACATCGCCCTGAGCATGTCGATTGCTGTCGGTGATGCTGTACGCGTACGGGTCGCGTACGGCGTTGGTTCCGGATCACCGGCCGCAGCACAACGGGCGGCGACGATAGGCTTTCTCATGGCCGCAGTAATAACCGCAATCGCATCCGGCGCACTTTGGCTGTTCCCGGAGTGGATCGTCGGCATATTTCTCGATACCGCCGACCCGGCCAATGCCGGCGTGCTTCTGATCGCCGTCGGCCTGTCAGTCTACGCCGGACTGTTTCAACTCGTTGACGGTGTCCTGATTGTCATGGCCAATGCATTGCGTGGCTTGCGCGACACGCGATCACCGATGTGGATCATGCTGGCCGGTTACTGGCTGGTCGGTCTGGGTACCGGCACGATCCTGTGCTTTCCGCTCGGATTCGGCGCGGCCGGCCTCTGGTGGGGCCTGATCCTCGGCCCTGTAGTTGCCAATGTACTTATGCTGAGCCGTTTTCGACGCCGGATGGCTGAGGTCAATGTAGTGCTTTCGCTGCGACCAAATCGCGAACCATGTTGACGCCGGAATCGCGTCTACGGCAATACCGCTTTGAACACCAGGAAGAAGACAATGGAGAGGATCGCGCCTACGGGCAACGTGACGATCCAGGACGTGAAAATACGCCCCACGACGCGCAGGTCAATGGCTTCGATTCCGCGCGCCATGCCGACGCCAAGTACCGCGCCGACCAGGGTGTGAGTGGTGGAAATCGGCAGGCCGGTGCCGGAGGCGATCACGATGGTGGACGCCGCTGCCAGCTCGGCGGCAAAGCCACGGCTGGGCGTCAATTGCGTGATTCTCTCCCCGACTGTGGCAATGACGTGGCGTCCGAACGTTGCGAGGCCTATCACGATGCCCAGACCACCCAGCACAAGCACCCACACCGGAACCGCGGCCTGGCTGCCGACCTGACCCGTTTGCGCCACAGCTATTACCGCCGCGAGCGGGCCGATGGCATTGGCGACGTCATTGGAACCATGTGCGAAAGCCATCGAACAGGCGGTTATGATCATCAGCACACCGAACACCCGTTCCACCGTGTGGAAATGCTGCTTCTTGTCCATTTTCCGGTCGGGTTGTATACGTTGAATGGCAATACCGCCGATGATTGCAATCAGCAAACCGATGGCGAACGCGAGCAGGTAGCTTTGCAGCAGGGTGAATTCGAGTCCGACATACCGTAGACCCTTGATCAGAGTCACCAGTGTTATCGTGAAGGCCGCGAGGAACATATAAAACGGCACGTAGCGCTTCGCGCGCGCCAGCGGATCGGGGTGGCGCAATATCAACCATTGCACGCTGGAATAGATGAGGTATGCAATAAATCCGGCGACCAGCGGCGAGATTACCCAGCTCATCGCAATAGTGCCCACCTGGCCCCATTGCACCGCATCGATACCGATGCCGATCGCTGCGAATCCGACGATGGCGCCAATGATCGAGTGAGTTGTTGAAACAGGCCAGCCCTGCCGTGACGCAATGAGCAGCCAGGTGCCGGCGGCAAGAAGCGACGCCAGCATTCCGTAAATCAGTAATTCGGGCCGGTCACCGACAAGGTTTGCATCGACGATGCCCTGGCGAATGGTCGAGGTAACGGCGCCGCCCGCGAGTACGGCGCCAAGGAACTCGAATACGGCGGCAACCAGGATCGCCTGCTTGATGGTGAGCGCGCGCGAACCGACCGACGTTGCCATCGCGTTGGCGACGTCGTTCGCGCCGATTCCCCAAGCCATGAAAATGCCGAACAGGACTGCCAGCCCAATATAGACAATCTCTGCTTCCAATTCCGCGTCCCCGCTGAGTTTGCGTCTGGCGTTTCGTTATTTAATGGGAGAGCAACAGTTCCAGGCGGCGCCCGACCCGTTCGGCCATGTCGGCAATCTCGCCAGTCAATTCGATGATGCGGTACAGGAACATGACGTTAACCGGTGGTAACGTGTCTTCGATAGCGAAGACGAGCGCGCGCACTTCCGCCTGCAATGCGTCAGTATCCGTCTCGATTCGATCCAGTTCCTCGATCATGGACGAAACCAGCGATACCTCGGCACCACGAAAACCGGTGGTGAACAGCTCATCCAGTTCGCGAACGCTCCTGCGCGCCTGTTTTGCCGCATCGATGCAGCGGCGCAGAAATTCGAGAAACTTCACCGCTATCGTTGGCGGAATACGCATCTTCCTGCCGAGGACAAGACCTGAAACATCCTTGGCCCGATTCGCCATCTTGTCCTGGACCAGCAACAACTCCAGCAGGTCCTCGCGCGGTACCGGCATGAACAGGCTCTTTGGCAGGTGCATGCGAATTTCTTTCTTCAGATCATCGGCTTCGTTTTCCAGTACCTCGATGCGCCCGCGGATTTCTGTGACCGTGTCCCAGTCGTCCGCGATCGCTGCCTCGAAGAATGCAATCAGCTCGCGAGTGCATCGGTACGCAATATCGACGTGTTTCTCCAGCGGCATGACCGGGGATGAGCCGAATATATTGGCCAGCAGATTTGCCAAGGCGAACGTCCCGGAGCAGTCATTTGATCGCGAATCCGCGGCCATGGTATCACAACGATTCCGTTCGTCCGGACTGCTAAACTCGGCATCCGGAACTCGCCGCAGCACCATGGAGGAACAGAGTTTGAACTACTGGCTGATGAAATCGGAGCCGGACTCTTACAGCATCGACGATCTTGCCCGGGACGGGACCACCGCATGGGATGGCATTCGCAACTACCAGGCGCGCAACATGATCCGTGATGACATGCGGCCAGGCGACCGGGCGTTTTTCTATCACTCCAGTTGTGAGACTCCTGCGATCACCGGCGTTGTGCAAATCACCAGTCCCGCGTACCCCGACCCGACCCAGTTCGACGCGAGATCAAAATACTTTGACACGAAAAGCACAACCGGGGAGCCGCGCTGGTTTCTGGCCGATGTCACCTTCGAACGAAAACTTGACCGCCCGATAACACTCAAGGAACTAAAAGGTCATCCGGGACTCAAGGACTTTCTGCTGACCCGGCGTGGCAATCGACTATCGGTTTTCCCGGTAATCAAGCCCCACTGGGAGCTGATTTTGTCGCTCGAATAACTCTATAATCACGGCCCGGAATTCGAACGGGAATATCGGCACCTTGTATAGCCGATCATTCAGGGATTTTTTATGATGCGTATTCAATCGCTGGCGCTCCCGTGCGCCTTGTTTCTTACAGTTGTATCTGCCTGCTCTCACGACCAGCCGCCCGCCACGGGGATAACGCCGGAAGACGCCCGGGCAGAGCTTGCGGCAAGAGCCGGCGCACCGTTGTTCGACGGCATGGGCAACCACGAACACCCGATAACGACATCCGATCCGGACGCGCAGCGCTATTTCAACCAGGGGCTCGTAATCGATTTCGCGTTCAACCATGCCGAGTCCGTTCGCTCATTTCGGGCGGCGCAACGACTCGATGAGAATTGCGCAATGTGTTTCTGGGGTGAGGCACTGGCGCTCGGTCCGAATATCAATGTGACGAGTAACGGCAAGGTAATCCTGTCGGAGGATGATCACCGCTCGGCTTATGCTGCCATTCAGAATGCTTTGCAATTGAAAGACCACGCGAGTGATAAAGAGCGCGACTATATAGATGCACTGGCAACGCGCTACAGCAGTGATCCGACGGCATCACGTAAGCCGCTGGACGAGGCCTATGCGGGCGCCATGCGTGCCCTGCACCAGAAATATCCTGAAGATGACGATGCGGCAGCACTTTTCGCGGAGTCACTGATGAACACCATGCCATGGGACTATTGGCTGGATGGAGATAACCCGAAACCGCGCACCGTCGAAGTGATCGATGCGCTGGAAACCGTGCTGGCTCGCTCGCCCGAGCACCCCATGGCGTTGCATTTATACCTGCATGCGGTCGAAGCCTCGTCACGGCCGGAGCGCGCCGAACGGCACGCAGACACCCTCGCGAACCTCGTACCGGGCGCCGGTCACCTCGTGCACATGCCCTCACACATTTACTGGCGTGTCGGCCGCTACCACGACGCCTCGGAAGCAAATGTGAAAGCGGCGGCCGTGGACGAAGCCTATATAGCGCAGTGCAACGCACAGGGCTTCTACCCGGCGGCGTACTATCCGCACAATATTCATTTCCTGTGGGCAGCGTCGAGCATGGAGGGACGCAGCGCGATCGCCATAGAAGCCGCGGAAAAGGTCGCGGCCAATGTGCGTATGGAAATGATCGAACAATACCCGGCCGTCGAGTTTTTCAGCACTATTCCGTTGCTGGCGCTGGCACAGTTCGGCAGATGGGACGACATCCTGGCCAAACCGGCCCCGCCGGCTGAACTGGAATTCTCAAACGGCATCTGGCATTACGTGCGCGGCACGGCGTTTTCCCGCCAGGGCGATCTGGACGCGGCGCGTGCTGAGCACGAGAGACTCAGACCATTGCGCGACACCACGGACGTACGTTTTCTCGATGCCGTGGACTATCCCGCTTCCATGTTGCTGGCCATAGCTGATGCCCTGTTGCTCGGTGACATCGCGATGGCGGAAAACGATTTTGAAGAGGCAATCGCGCATTTCGAACAGGCAGTCACCCTCCAGGAACAGCTGCCGTATACCGAGCCGCCGTTCTGGTATTACCCGACGCGCCATTCGCTCGGCAAGGCCCTGTTGGCTGCCGGTAACGCGGCCGACGCCGAAGCCGTTTATCGACGTGATCTCGAGGACTACCCGCACAATGGCTGGGCCATGTTTGGACTGATGCAGGCGCTCGAGGCGCAGGACAAGGACGCGACGGAAATCAAGCGCATGTTTGAGCACACCTGGTCACTGGCAGATGTGACGCTGACGGCGTCACGTTTCTAGTCTTCCCCGCGCTGGCTGCAATGGGCCGCTGACGTTCACACAGGAGCGATTACGGTCGATACACCACTCGGCAAAAATCTGGACCAGCCCGTGCTTTACTCACCGGATGTTCTTTGCGGGGTAACGCGTCGGGAAAACCGGCAGGCGCTGGGGATCGGAAACAAACTGCCGTTTCAGGGTGAAGACGTCTGGACTGCGTATGACCTGACATGGCTGAAGCCCAGCGGCATGCCTGCTGTGGCAACAGCCACGCTGCAGGTACCGGCGTCTTCGCCAAACCTGATCGAATCCAAGTCGCTGAAGCTGTATCTCGGGTCGCTGGCCATGTCCCGCTACGCCAGTGCCGATGAAGTGGCATCACTCGTTGCGCATGACCTGTCGGCAGTCGCCGGAGCGGATGTGCAAGTCATTCTTCATTCGCTGCCCGGATCACAAGTCGTATTGCCGCCAATGCCCGGCATTTGTATCGACGACAGCAAGGTCGAATGCAATGTCTGGGAGGTCGACCCGACACTACTGCGCTTTGTCGAAACCGATATCGTTTCTGAAGAGCTGCACACGCACCTCTTGCGCAGCCTTTGTCCGGTCACGGGGCAGCCCGACATCGGCAGCGTACTGGTTCGTTATCGCGGACCGCGGATCGAACGTGCGGCCCTGCTGCGCTATCTCGTGTCCTATCGAGCCCACCAGGATTTCCACGAAGCCTGCGTCGAACGCATATTTGTCGATCTGCAGAAACATTGTCGAGCCACGGAGTTGTCGGTCTATGCGCGCTACAACCGGCGCGGCGGCCTGGATATCAATCCCTTCCGGTCGACGATGGGGATCGAGGCGCCCGGGTTGCGGCTATGGCGTCAATAAGCGCACGTTAGCCGCAAGCAGTGGAACCGCCAGGCAATCACTCCACAGCCAGGTCCTCAGGATCCAGCGTGTGGCCCCAGTCGCGCTTGGCCGAAAGATAACGGCGATTGGTTTCAACGACGCCGCTGACATGCTTGACGGCTGTGATGTTGTGAACGCCGTAGTGATTGAGATCTGAAACTTTTTTCGGATTGTTGGTGAGCAGGCGAAACGGTTTGTCACCGAGAAAATACTTGAGCAGTGTCGCGGCATCGCTGAAATCGCGCGAGTCGTCGGGCAAGCCGAGTGAGCGGTTCGCCTGGTAGGTGTTTTCGCCCGCATCCTGGAGTACATAGGTCGCCGCCTTGGCCCACAGGCCGATGCCCCTGCCTTCGTGGCCGGACATGTAGACGATCAGTCCGCCGGACGGGTCGTCGGCAATGCGCTCCAGCGCCGATACGAACTGCGGTCCGCACTCGCAACGCGTCGATCCGAATACATCCCCGGTCAGGCAACTGGAATGCACCCGCACGAGCGGATTGGTCCAGGTCTGCGGATCGCCGAGCAGCAATACCGAATTGACCGCCATCGACGATGCCAGCAAAGCGAAGGACCGTTGTCCCTGGCGCTCTCGCAAGTCTGCCGCCAGTTCCTCCGCCTGCCGCAATTCGGTGTGGCGCACGCTGGCGAACCAGTCGACGGTCAGCATGCGGCCCTGTTGCGCGAGCGGCAGGGCGATAGGACCCAATATGCTGATAGCGCGCTCGCCCGCCGGCAATGCCTTGTCGGCCGGCAACGGCTGGCCATCGGCATCCACTTTTACCAGTTTGCCCTGCGCGAGCAGCCGTTCCCTTACGGTCGGATCAATATAGGTAAACATGGCTGAAAGCCTACCATCATCAGGCTGTCGGGCCTCCACCGGGATAGTGGTACTGATGACCAGTCGGTCATTTGTGTAGTATTGCTGACCCGTGAGTCAGTAATATTGCAGCAACGATGCCAAAACCGAAATTCCGCCGTCGCAAGGAGGAGCGCCCGCAGCAGATCATTCGCGCGGCGCTGGCCGCATTCGCGGAAAACGGTTTTGATGCGACCCGGGTCACCGATGTGGCGCGGCGCGCCGGTGTCAGCAAGGGCCTGCTGTACCTCTATTTCCGTACCAAGGAAGAACTTTTCAAGGCAGTCATCAAGAGTGTCGTATTGCCGCGCCTGGAGGCGCTACGCGTAAACGTCGCACGCACGGATCTCACGGCGACGGAGTTCCTGCGCGGTCCGTACCTCGAGTTTGCACGCGAGGTTCCGCGATCGCCGGCTCGGGTGCTCGTGCGCCTGATGATCGCGGAGGGACCAAAGCATCCGGATTTGACGAGGTGGTACTGGGAGAACGTCGTTGCCAGGGGATTGGCAATACTGCGCCATGTAATAGAGCGCGGCGTCGAAGCCGGCGAGTTTCGCCGCTCGACGATCGAGGACTATCCGCAAATGCTGGTCGCACCGGTACTGTTCTCTGTTGTCTGGACATCAGTTTTCAATCCACACCATACCCTCGACACAGACCACTACATCGAGAGTCACCTTGAACTGTTGCTCGAGGCAATCTTGATCAAGCCGCATCCTGAAAAAGCAGGTGAGTCATGAGCCGGAAAGTCCTGTTGACCCTCCCCTGGTTGGCCCTTCTGGTCTTGTCCACGGCCTGCACCGGCGAAGACGTGCCGCGCGTCGTTGGCCAACTGGAATCCGACCGTGTCGAGATCAGTGCTGATGTCGCAGAACCGATCGACGCCATCCTGGTGCACGAAGGACAGACCGTTGTCGCCGGCGACCCTTTGCTCGAGCAGAATCGCGCACGCATCGAGGCGCGGATGGCCGAGACGCAGGCGGCTCTCGCGCAAAGCCAGGCGCGTCTCGACAAACTGACCCGGGGCCCACGCAAGGAGCTCGTTGCACCGGGAACTCGAATTCCGTTCCATTGAGCATGCACGGGCAACAAGCGTATTCGAACGGCAACTGGCGGCGCGTGAAACGGTGGATCGGGCGCAAGCAGCGCTGGATGCGGCGCAGGCAAACCTGGCATCACTCAACGCACGCCTTGATGAGTTGCTGGAGGGTACGACTGTCGAGGAACTTCGCCAAGCAGAAAGTGCAATCGACCGGATCGAGGCGCAACTGGCATTAATGCACATCGACGCCGCCAGGCATCGCCCGCTCGCCCCGGTTGACGGCATTGTCGACAGCATCCTGTTCGAACCGGGCGAACGCCCGGCCGTCGGCCAGCCGATGCTCATCCTGCTCACCGGCGAACAACCGTACGCACGAATTTGGGTGCCGGGTTCCGTACGCGTAGGTATCGCGCCGGGTACCACGGCGCAGGTTTTTGTCGATGGATTGGCGGAGCCGCTGGACGGGCGCGTCCGCTGGGTGTCCAGCGAGGCAGCGTTTACCCCCTACTTCGCGCTCACCGAGCATGATCGCGGCCGCCTGAGCTACGCAGCAAAAATCGATCTTTCGGGCACGTCGGCTCGATTACCGGATGGCATACCGGTCGAGGTTACGTTCCCGCGCAATCCTGCAATTCACTGACCATGTCGTACACCGGCGACTTCGCAATCACCGCCCGGGGCCTCTGCAAGCAGTTCGGCAACCTGACGGCCGTCAACAATCTGGATCTCGACGTTCCGCGTGCAAGAATTTACGGCTTCCTGGGGCCTAACGGCTCGGGCAAGTCCACGACTATTCGCATGCTTTGCGGATTAATGGCGCC
>CAZSDL010000007.1:0-42892 GCA_964605635.1 uncultured Woeseiaceae bacterium | reverse complement strand
AGCCGCACTGGGCTGCACGAATCGACATATCAAACCTCCTTGTCTGATCTGTCCTGCGACGATGAGCTTAACGCCTCGGATTGGCCACGGCCGGGCCAGAATCGCGGCGAAGTAAACGGATTCTGTCCGGCGAGGACAAGAGCCCTGAAATAAATACGGATTTCCGATTTGGACTTGGTCTATACTCGCTAATGCGAATGGATCTCAGGACCGCATAAAATGTCTGCTATATCAGTGCTGGACGAGCTCAAGCGCCTCGGCGTGTCGGCGACACCGCAACGCATTGAAGTGGCGGCGGTGATCCTGGAGCGCCCGCAACATCTGTCGGCTGAACAAATCCTCGAGCGCTTGCGCAGCAAGGGGAGCCGGGTATCGAAGGCGACTGTCTACAATACGTTGAAACTATTCAGTGACTGCGGGCTGGTAAAAGAACTGACCGTCGATCCGAACCGCAAGTATTACGACTCAACGACGCACGCTCACCATCACTTTTATCATGTCGAAACGGGCGAACTGTCCGATATTCCGGAAGACCAGGTCGAAATCCTGAGCCTGCCACCCCTGCCAGCCGGCACCGAGCAGGAAAGCGTCGAAGTCCTCATCCGCGTTCGCAATTGCTGCTAGTCGCCCGGCGAACGAAGCACTCGTAGGAGCCCGCCCCGCGGGCGAATGGGCCAATCGACATCGGTCACCCGACACCGCACATCCCCCGCCCTCACCACACGCACAAAACAAACCCGAAAACGGTTACAATTCCGCTCCCTAACGCTCGACGCCCTGCAAGCGCATGATTCGTAAGGGGCAATTTCAATCGGCCGGAGTAGCTCAGGTGGTAGAGCAACGCATTCGTAATGCGTGGGTCGGAGGTTCGAGTCCTCTCTCCGGCACCAACGATATCAACGACCTGCGGCGTACCGGGCTGCCCGGAGGTAGCCAGCCAGAGGTCAATGCGTTCATGAACGAGATGACGCAGCGTGGCGCGACTGGGCTCAGCGGCTTCGCTGCCATTTGACAATGACCAATTGACCTATTGGTAACATATAAGTTACTATCTGTGGCCATTGAGATACAGGAGTATCTGGACTCTGACGGTGAATCGCCTTACTCCAAATGGTTTGAGGCGCTTGATGCCAAAGCGGCAGCAAAGATCGTTTCCGCCATCGACAAAATTTCACGAGGGTTAATGGGTGACGTAGAGTCGGTTGGTGGTGGAGTTTCGGAGCGAAGAATCGACTATGGCCCTGGGTACAGGGTCTATTTCGGGTCCGAAAACGATGGTCGTACCACCACGGTCGTAATTTTGCTTTGTGGCGGCACCAAGAAACGACAAAACGCTGATATCGCCCAAGCTAAAAAGTTTTGGAAAGATTACAAGTCTCGCAAGCGTCGAGGAGAAGTATGATGGCGTTGACACGCGATTTTAAGGAAACGGTTCGCGCACGGGCACAGAATGACCCGTCTTTTCGACTTGCTCTAATTGAAGAAGCTATGGACTCGCTATTGAAAGGCGATCTTGATAGTGGGAGAAGTATTTTAAGCAATTACATCAATGCAACCATTGGATATCAAACGCTGGCGGAGCGTACTGGGCGAAGTGCGAAAAGCCTGATGAGAATGCTAGGCCCGGCCGGCAATCCTACCGCGACCAACCTTTTTGAAATTATTGGTACGGTAAAAGAACAAGAGCACATCGAATTTGATATTCGCGTGCGCCGCGCCTAAGGTAAACCCGTTGTGGCCAAATCCCGTCGTGATGGGGTTCTACTTCGGACCGCCAAGAAAGCGGCTGCCGATGCGCGGACCTCGGAAGCCCTTGCCGATTCGAAGCAAACGCAATAGGCGCCGATAAGGCCGATGCCTACGAGCACAGTCCCGAATCCGGCAAGGATCAGCCGCAGCGTTCGGGAGCTGTGGAGTCGAACCTCGTGACTGTAGTCGATGCGATTCAGGCTCATTATAACCCTAACAGACGGGCAATTATGTTGCGCTGAATATCGGATGTGCCTGAGCAAAGTGTCCCGCCGAGGGCGTCTCGAAAATCGCGCTCGACTTCAAACTCGGTCATATAACCGTAGCCGCCGCGAACGCGAATGGCGTCCATGCTGGACCGGACAAATGCTTCGCTCAAAAAGAGCTTGGCCATGGCCGCTTCCATAACGGCCGATTTGCCTTCGTTCTTAAGCCAGCCGACTTTGTACAGAATGAGCCGGGCGGTTTCGAGGCGGACTTTCATTTTTGCAATGCGGTTGGAGACGGCTTGGAATTTGCCGATGGATTGGCCGAACTGTTTGCGGTCACGGGCATACTGGATCGTTTCTTCCAGCTGCCGCTCCATTGCGCCGATGTGACCGGCCAAGATGCAGCCCCGCTCCCATTCCATAGAGCTGGTGAAGACCATGCCGCCGGTTCCTTCTCGGCCGAGACGAACTTCAACCGGTACAAAGCACTCTTCTAGGATGATTTCGCCCATAGGGGACGTTCGTAGGCCCATCTTTTGGAGATCGCGGCCGACGCTGCATCCGGCCATGCCTTTATCAACCAGAAAGGTGGTGACGCCCATCATCTTCCGGTCAGGGTTGACGGTGGCGAAGACGACAAAGAGGTCGGCGATGGGGGCGTTGGTGACAAACACCTTGGTGCCATTCAGGATATAGCCACCCTCAACTTTAGTGGCCCTGGTTCGCAGGCTGTAAGCGTCGGAGCCGGAATCGGGTTCGGACATGGCGTGAGCGCCGATTACTTTGCCCCGGCACAAGTCCGGCAAATATTTCTGTTTTTGCTCTTCGGTGCCGAAGGCCAGAATGGGGTGCTGGACGCTCCACATCTGGGCGTTTAGAGCAAATAAGAGGCCGTTGTCTTTGGAACCGTAGCCCAGCCCTTCCATAACCAGCATAGTTGTCAGAATATCGGCGCCGCTGCCGCCATACGCTTCGGGAACGGCCAGGCGCAACACCCCAAAATCGGCGCACTTTTGCCAGCTTTCTCGTAAAAATGCGCTTTCTCTATCCCGTTCGATAAGGTCAGCGTTCAATTCGTTTTTGGCGAATTTGATGGCGGCATTTTTGAATTCCAGTTGTTCTTCTGTCCACGAAAAGTCCATTGGTTTGTCTCACTATTCCTGTGGGTAATAAAGCGCGAGATACGAATGACGCAAGTGTTTTGCGTGGCGCAAGTATGTGTGGCGCGAATAACTCGGGTTCGAACGCGCGCATCCGTGCCTCCGAGAAGTACGGCTCTATGGCGCGGCGATCGTGCCGGACCAGGTCGAGTTGCGGGTCCCAGTCGGGACTGTGGGAGTCGTCCGTGACGGGTGCATTGTGGCAAGCAGTATCGTCCGGTTCTTGTTCGTCATGAAGCTTCAGCTCCCTCTATTTACTGTTTTACTGTTATGTCTCTGTCGTTTGAACGATGAATTCACGCTCTCTTAATTATTCTGAGTACCGTCAAGCGCGGTGGAATGAGAGTATTGCAGTAGCGCATATGCAGGTGGCCGGTTATGCTTTCGCGCACTCTTTCTTTGCGGAGCCGTCGAGAACGCCGCCGCGCCCAGCATGGTGTTCGATTGTGTGTCAATCCCGGATGCCTTTTCGGTCACGCGAGGGGATGCGGTAGAGCCAGATCGCCAGTACGCAGCCGAATAACGCCATCGCGATTTGTGCGTACGGCAGTTTCGCGAAGAACACGATCGAGGTCGAGAGCGTCACCGCCATCAGCGCAATCGCCGTGAGCTTCGTTCTCCAGGGGATGCTCCGGTACTGACGCCATTCGCGAATCAGCGGACCGAACCCGCGGGTGTTCAGCAGCCAATTGTAGAAGCGGGGAGAGGCCCGGACGTAGCAGCCCGCGGCAAGCAGCAAGAAGGGCGTCGTGGGAAGCACCGGCATGACGGCGCCGATAAGGCCGATGCCTACGAGCACAGTCCCGAATCCGGCAAGGATCAGCCGCAGCGTTCGGGAGCTGTGGAGTCGAACCTCGTGACTGTAGTCGATGCGATTCAGGCTCATGTTGGCATACTACTTCGGTACCGGCGACGCGCGCCGGCGGCAAGCTTCACCACCGAGTCGCGCCTCATTTCGCGGCCGGCACGTAGGCATCCGATATGCAGGCCTCGCGGTCGAGCCCCTGGGCGAGGAACGCCGGGACCGCCGCTTCGACCATCTGCACGGATCCGCACACATAGACCTCGTGACCGCCGAGGTCGGACCTGTCCGCCAGCATAGCCTGGTGCACCAGTCCTATGCGTCCGGACCAGCTTTTCTCGGAGCCCGATATTACCGGGGTCACATGGAAGTTGGCGTGTTCGCGCTGCCAGCGCTCCGCCAGGTCCAGCATGTACAAGTCGTCTCGCTGCCGCACGCCCCAGTACAAATGCATGGAGCGCTTGATTCCACAGTGAAAAGCGTCCTCGACAATGCTCTTGACGGGTGCGAATCCCGTGGCGCCGGCTACGAACAGAATCGGTTTGTCACTGTCGCGCAGCGTAAACTGACCGAAGGGACCCTCGAATTTCAGCGAATCACCGACCCGCAAGGCCGTGAACACGCGTGTCGTGAAAAACCCGCCGGGAATCCGCCGAACGTGGAGCTCGATCAGTTCGTTGTCGTGTGGAGGGTTTGCGAATGAAAAGGCGCGCCTCCGCCCATCGTCCAGCACGATATTGATGTACTGCCCCGCGGTAAAGTCGATGCGGCCGCCCCCGGGGAGTGAGAGCTTGAGCCGGATCACGTCCTTGCTCAGGTAGTCGAGGCTTTCGACGCGCCCTGTGTATCTGTTGACCGGCTTAACGGCGTCGAGCTTTGAGGATTCGATTTCGATCTCGAGATCGTTCAGCGGTACGGCACAGCACATCAGTGCTTTGCCTTGTTCACGCATCTCCTTGGTCAATACCATCGGTTGGTAGGCTCCGTGCTCGATACGGCCGTGCAACACGGTGCACATGCACACACCGCAGCCGCCGTTGCGACATTCGTACGGCAATGCCACGCCGGCACGCAGTCCGGCTTCCAGCAGGGTCTCTCCGCTTCTTGCGGTTGCGTTGTTCAAGCCCGGCTGTATCGAAATCCTGAAGTCCCGAGTCGCGGTACGGCGGCGCCGGAACGGCAGCCATGGGGTGAGGGCAAGCAACAGCGTCACCAGGCCGACCAGCCCCCACAGCTGGCCGGGAGACCAACTGTAGAGCAGCGGATAGCCAGCAAGGTAAAACCAGTCGAGATCCAGCGACGGCGTCGCCCGGCTCAGGTTTGCGGCTCCCCCCTGGCTTACGACCGGATGAACCAGCGCCAGCACCAGCATCGTGGCGAGCAACGAGATTGCTACCGGTCGCGGCGGCAGCATGCGCGCCTTCGGCACCCGCTGCACGTGTACCCACATCATCAGGAGGAGCAACAACGGCACTCCGATATGGATGAACACGAGCAACGAAAAGAACCGGTCGTTGAGGCTCGACGGGTACATGACGTTCCGGACAAGCGCGCCACCAAAACCGGGCAGCCAGTCCAGCCACTCGAAAGTCGCAGTCAGCACGAACTGCGCCAGCTGGTCCCACGGCAGCATGAAGCCGTTCGCTCCGGACGCGTAGACGAGCCAAATCAAGGCCACGCCGGTCAGCCATGAGAACGAGCGGAAACCCCGGAATCGGTCGAACGCAAAGCAGCGCAGCATGTGGATCAGCATGACGATGACCATTGCGTCGGAGGCATAGCGGTGCGCGCTGCGGAGAATGCCGCCGGCCCACCATTGCCCGTGCGTCAGTGCCTCAACCGAGGCATAAGCGCCCGCCACACTGGTATCGAAAAACGCGTACAGGTACAGGCCGCTCCCGGCCACGATCCAGAACATGAAAAAGCCGATCGATCCCAGGTGATAGAAAGGGTTCAGACTGTCGCCGAAGGCCCTGTTGAACAGCGCCTCGACATGCATGAAGAGCCAGCACAGAAGCCGCTGCAGTCCCCTGATCACGGTGACCGGCCGTACCGCGTCGCCGTGGTCGTGTCGACGCGGCGTAGCGAACCCGCGACCACGATGACGAACAGCAGGCCGCCGGCAATCGCGACCAGGCCGCCCAGGCCCATCAGACCCATGCCCAGCATTTCGCCTGTGCTGCCCAGCACTTGGTCGGCGCCGGCAACCTTGCGCTTGACGCCATAGCCGCCAGACCAGACCAGCCCGAGGATGTGCATGAGCTGGCCGGCAGCATAAATAATCGGCTGCAGGGTAGCGAGGCGGGAGTGCGGTGCACGGTAGCCCAACTGTGGCAGCAGGAGGTAGACCAGCCCCATGAACGCCATCGTGACGCCCACGATGCTTCCATGGTAGTGCGCCGGAATCATTACGGTCTCGCCGCTGATGAACACTCCGATCAGGCCGCCGGAACCGAACAGCACCATCGACGAAATCAGCGCCGCGCGCAATGGACCGCTCCCCGGGTTCGCCCGCGGGGAGGCGAGCCCGATGGAAATCGCCAGAGCGATCGGCAGTATCGCGACACCGCCGCCGAGGCGCATGGCCCAGGTATGCAGCTCACGATGCTCGACGGACGAGATGTCATGGGCGAGATACGCGTATGGCGTTACGAATACGCTTGCGAGAGCCAGCGCGAACATCAACAGAGTTATTCGCGGGCTCAAAGGTGCGCGTGCGCCGCAGGCGCTGGCCAGCCACAGCCACGACACGAGCATCAGTAGAGTCCATGTAAACTGCAGCGCGTGTCCGCCGCCCCAGAAAAGGATTTCGAAATACGCTTTGCCGATGAGCCCGTCCGGCATGACCGCAAACGACCAGCCGAAGGCCAGCAGGGCAACCGCGGTGGCTACGATGCTCGCGTTGAGACCGAACCGTAATGCGCCGCTGCCGTCGAAAGTCAGCCCGATTTTCGGCGCAGTGATCAAGCTCCGCAGCACCAGCAAGGCGGCGCCGGTGCCGAATATCAGGAGTCCGGCGATGAAATCAGGATCGTCGAGTACCGGGATGTAGTTCACCATCATGGCGTCACCGGCACCGAAGAACGGGGCAAGCGACATTGTCGCTGCGCCGGCAACGCAAAGTCCCAGTGCGGTCCATGCCCAACCAAGGCCACGCTCCGAGCCGTTGATGCTCCAGAGCACCCCCGCAATCGCTACGAACCAGACGAGTACCGAGAGGTCCACGTGTACGACCAGCGCAACCCGGAAGAAATCCGCCACCGGGAGCCACTCGTTTACGAGCGGTGTGCGCGACAGGACGAGAAGTACCGAGAACAGGCCGGCGCCGACTAGCGCGAGCATGCCGAGCCATAACCAGCCGCGCGCCAGCCTGCGCTGGGCCCCCACCGGAACCACCAGCAGGTAATCTGTTACCGACGATGCGGTACGCAGCCCGGGGGCGCGCAGATCGAGTGAAGTTTCCGCAGCCCGGGTCATCGGAATGTAATCCTCCCGCTTTCCGCGTTGAAGTCGACTACCAGTATTTGTGCCGGTGTGAGGTCGACGATGCCATTGCGCTTGAAGTCGAAACCGTCGGTGTGGACACTGTCCCGCAGCCGGACAGAGAGATGGTGAACGCCGGCCGGAACCGTGAGACGGCGATAGACTGACGCGGGACCGTCGCCGGATAGTCCCGAAGGTGACACAGTTTGCCGATGGACAAGGGCGCCGTCGATGTCGATCTCGACGGTGAGCGGGGCTCGCTCGCGCGGACACCTCGACGGTGCGCGCATAGTGGGCGGCAAGGCGGCGAGCTCTTCGGCGCTGACTGCCTCGCACTCATGCACGCGCTGGGTATGATGGACCATGCTGAGACGGATCAGGGCGTGGCCTTCCGGCAGATAGCGATACGTGGGCCAGTTCGAGAACACGGCAATGACCACCGCGAATGCGACGTTCAGCACAATCTGGCCCGAGCAGGTGAGAATCCGCTGCGTCACGCCGAACCCTTGGCTCGCCTTGACAGCATGCGCGCACGCAGCTCCGACAGCAGGAACCAGAGCATCGCCACGAAGAAGGTCACACCGCCGGCGATCATGAAGTACAGGGTATAGTCGGCCCGATAGGTCCCCGTTCTAGGGTCGTACACCGAACACAGGATGCGTACACGATCGATGAGATCCGCGAGTCCGACTTCGCCATCGACGAGGCGCGAACCGGTAAGCAACTGCCGCAGCGGCTCGCCGATCTTCTCGGCCGTAAAGCTGTCGCCGTAGATTTGCCGGTAGATTTGCCCCTGCGCGTCCAGCACGCTGACCTGCAAGGTGTGGTCGAAGCCGGCCGGTGTCGCGACGAAAGTGAAACCGAAATCGCGGCTCAGTGCTGCGACATCGATACTGTCGGGGCTCAGGAACTCCCAGTTTGCCTCCGAGATGTGCTGCTGCCGCGCATATGTGTCGAGCGCTTCCGGTGAATCCTCCGGCTGGTTGAAGCCGATTGTGATGACATTGAACTGCCGGTCACCGAATCGCCGGTGCAGGGCGCGTACCGATTTGTGCAGCGCTCGCGTGCTGGCGGGGCAGATATGGTAGCACCCCGTGTAAATGAAGCTCACCAGTAGAGGCTTGCCCCGATAGCTCGATAGCTGTATCGGCATCCCGTCGCGATCCAGCAGCGTGTAGCCGTGCGGGGTCATGCCCACGGCGGCCTGGCTGGTCCTGAACGCCTCGCTGCTGTCGAGCCCGGGCGTCGTGATTCGGGAGCCGGCGTTCGCAGCGCTATGGCTACTCGCGACGGATGCCGTGTTGCCGCCAAGGGCCGCCGACGCCGGCAGGCCGTATGCGATGCAGAGCGCCAGCAGTGCCGGTATCGACCTGCGTAGTCTGTTGCCCGGAGTTTCCGTTCGCATCACTTTCACCATCCCGCCGAATCGATGAAGGTGGCGACCAGGAGGACACTCAGTTGGACGAGCGAAGCCAGGAAAGCGCGCATCGCCGTCTCGCGAGAGGGTACGCGCGCGAGCGCCCAGGTCCTGACAATGAAATACCCGCCGCCCGCAACGGCGCCTGCCAGGTAAATCTGCCCCGCCCCGTAGACAACCGGCAGCATGGAAACCGCGACCAGCAGAACGGTGTTCCAGAATACGACCCATGCTGCGCGCTCGGGCCCCACGATAATCGGCAGCATCGGGATGCGGGCGTTCGCGTAGTCGGCCTGGTTGGCGATCGCGAGGCTCCAGAAGTGCGGCGGCGTCCAGAGGAACAGGACCAGGGCGAGCAGAGCCGGCTGCACACCAATCGCCGGATCGACGGCCGCGGCGCCTGCCAGTACCGCAAAACTGCCGGCGAGGCCGCCAATCACTATATTGAGCCAGGTACGCTGCTTGAGCCAGACTGTGTAAACGACGGCGTAGAAGAATGCGCCGAGGAATACGTAACACGCACTCGCCGGGTTCAGAACGAATGCTGCGAGCCCGACCGCCGCCGCCAGCATCGCCCCGATCAGGACCAGCCAGGCAGACGAGGGCTTCAGCGCGCCGGTTACGAAGACGCGCCTGCGGGTGCGCTCCATCAGGGCGTCGCTTTCGAATTCGAAGTACTGGTTGAAAGCGCCGGCGCTTGCGGAGGCCAGCAACACGGCAAAGGCGAGGGTGAGCACCTGCAGCGCGCCCGGGGGCGAGCCGGGGGCCACAACGAGGCCGGCCAATGCCGTGATCATGATCAAAATGCCGATGCGAAGCTTGAAGAGACTTGCGACGTCTCGCAAGAGCTGTCCCGCGCGACGTTGTGGCACTTCCAGCACCGTCGTCATTGGAGGCCTCCTAAGTGATTCGTAGGGCTGTCTTCTGCAAAGCAGCCGCTGCGGCGAGAGTGCGCTCGCCGCAGCGGGTCCTCAGCTCAGGCCCCACAGCGTTGAGAGGTACTTCCAGTTGATGAAGTAGTACAGAACGAACGCGGCGAGAAACACCATCGCCAGCGTGAACGTACCCGGAGCAGCGAAGCCGATCGATCCGTATCCTTGCGCCGCCGCGGCCGGTGCCGTCGGTGGAATGGGAGTTACTCGCTGACGCTCGACACCGGTATCGAGCCGCTTGCCCCAGAGCAGGGAGCCGACCGTTACATAGATGTAAATGGCGCCACCGACTATTGCGGCGATGCCGCCGATTCCGACGAGACCCATCATCAGATAGGCCGCGCCCGGCCACTCGTAGGCCATCGGCATCCCGCTGAACGAAATGTCCCAGTGTCGGCGCGGCACTCCCAGGGTGCCTGCGCCCATCATCACCAGGCAAAAGAAATACATCGAGAACCCGAACAGGTACGGCTGCCACTTCGCGAGCTGCGGTGCGATCATTTCACGCTTGAATAACACGGGAATCAGGTAATAGGTCAATGCCATGAAGGTGAGCGTAGTACCGACGACGACGGTAGCGTGAAAGTGTCCCGGTACGTAGATCGTGTTGTGAATGATCATGTTGAGTTGTTCCGTGCCCATCATGACGCCGGAAATGCCACCCAGGAAACCGAAACCGATCAGCGAGATAAACACACCTGAAAAGACAGGATTGCCCCAGGGAGCTTTGCGCAGCCATTCGAACAAGCCTTTGGTGTAACCTTTCTGCCGCTGCGCAACTTCCATCGCACCGGGGATGGTGAGGCCGTGAATCATCGAGGCCAGCACGGCGAAGTACATGAAGTAGCTGGTGTTTACGACCTTCCACTCCGTGCTCAAGCCGGGGTCGGCGAGCAGATGGTGTGCGCTCGCCAGCTGCAGGAACAAGATGTAGAGCAGGAATGCACCACGGCTGACGCGTTCGGACATCGGACGTGCGCCGAAGACCACGGCCGCCACCAGGTACCAGACCGAGATATGTGCCGCGACGTTGATCTGTTGCGACGAATGGCCGAAGGCCCACCAGATCATGCGGTATATCAGCGGATCCACGTGCTCGATCAAACCGATCGACAGCAGGTAGGTCGGAATCAGGATGATGGCTCCCGAGACGATCGTGAAGACAGCGATGATAGCGGCGACAATCGCGCCAAAGGTTACGAGCGGCACGGAGCCCTGGTAGGTCTGCTCGCGCTTCGCGACGACCAGTGTCCCGAAGAAAACGAAACAGCCGATCAGCGCTCCGACAGCGAACAGGATCAGGCCCAGGTAGAACGAGGGCGCGGCCATCATTGGCACGTATGACGTCATCATGACGCTCGACCCGCCCTGGTAGACTGCGATATTGTTGGTCACGGCGCCGATTACCATCAGGGCGAACGCGAGCCAGGCCATCCTCGGTGTCGCGATCCGCGATCGCAGTAACGTGGAGCTGCAGAAATACAGCACGGCGATCTCGAAAAAGATGATCCAGTAAATAAGCATGTTGAGGCCGTGCGCCGTGAGCACCTGATAGAAAGTCGCCACCTCGAGCCAGTGGACCGCCGGCCAGCGTGTCAACACGACGCCGATCGCGAGAATCCCGCCGACCAGCAGGAAGCACACCGCCGCGACAGCATTGGCCAGCATCAGTTTTTCTGCTTTGGATTCGAACTGCAGCCCGGAACGCGGGCAGGTCCGATAGGTCGTTGCCACAGACATGTCGATCCTCCCCTTAATCTCGTACGTAGATTCGACCTACCATCAAGTGGTGGCCGATACCGCAGAATTCGTTGCACACAACCGAATAAACACCGCTCTGGTTAGGCGTCACGGTCACAACGTGTTCGTATCCCGGCACCATCTGGATATTGATGTTGCTCGGCTGCAGCGAGAATCCATGGTTGTAGTCCATGGACGTAAGATGCAATCGGTAGGTCTGCCCCTTCTCGAACTCTATGATCGGCCAGAAGCTCCACAAGCGTGCTACGAGGTAAACGTCGCTTCCGGGCGGCGGCGCCACGACCGGGATCTGCTGTTCAGTGTCGGTTCGTACGGTGTACTGGTCGACCATCGCCTGCGCTTTTGCCAGGAACTGGTCCGGGGATGTCTTGTAGGTTTCGGTGGAGAGGTTCTGGTCGCCGTAGATATGCCACAGCACCATCATGAAAAACAGGATCATGCACCAAACGAACGCGATTGCGATCCACGTTCCTTCTACACGATCCAGCGGTTGCTTCCACCAAAGCCGGTCCGCGGGTGGCAGTATTGCGCTCATATCTCCAATGTCCTTAAGCTCGGGTGAGAACGGTGCTACGGCGCCAACGGTATCGTCAATATGTCAATGACGCCCCATACGATGTAGACGACCATCGGAATAAGCACGCCCAGAAACAGCAGCAGGAACGGGTTGTCCAGCAACTGTTGCATCAGCGGGACTCTCAGGCTCTCTTCGTTTTCATCTTCAGGATGCATGCGACCTCCACCGGCTACTCACGAACCCGGCTTTCCGGGCTATGCCAGCTATTTAAGGCCCGTTGTCGGATCATTTCCTTGATCTAGATCAATCACGCCTCAGGTTCCCTGCCGGCCACAGGTCACGGCGCGGCTCCGGGGCAGACGAAAGAATGCTGTTTGCCTACACTTCTGCCGACGTGGCAACTTGGAACAGCCGTCGCCATGAACCCGGCAACCGTCGCAGCAACGAAACCGAACAGCTTTCCTGTATCGGTCGTCTGCAACAGGGCACTTAATCCGTTAGCAGCATCTGGATCGGACCCAGCGGGTGGTGTGTCCGGGCAATGGCCAGCATGCTGACGTAGACGACCAGCGCCGCGACAAAGCATGCCAGCCGAATTCGTCGCGTCCGTCCGCGTCTCAGCGCAACGGTACCGAGCCCGACGTAGATGACGAGGAGCGCTAGCTTCGCCGCCAGCCAGCCGTTCGCGTACGCGGCGGCAGGCACAATCACCAGCAGTATGATTGCAGCCGCCAGCAGGGCCGTGTCAATGCTGTAGCTCAAGAACCTGACCGGCGCCGCCATCGCCCACGGTCGGCCGGCCTGTACCAAAAGCCCACGCATCAGGAACAACGATCCGCTGGCCACGACGGCTGCCACGTGGACCAGCTTGATCTGTGGATAGAACTCGATCATGCGCTGCGGGTCACTGACGCCAGCATGTCGCTGACGGTAAACCCGTAGAGACCCTGCCTTTCCGGCGTATTTAATGAGCACTTACTGAACACTTACCGGAGATGCTGCGGGACACTCATTGCCGGTGCCCTGATCCAGGTCAAGCGGAGGTCAGATTCTCAGGACGTTGCGTCAGCGGGTCGTATCATGCGAAATGCGGCACGCGACAGGCGGTGGCGTCAGATCGCTTTCGAGAATGTTGCCACGCCGCCGGACGCGCACTGTGGTTGCAGGTATCGGTCGAAACACATCGCGATTATACGCAACAGGTATCGACCCTGGGAGGTTGCGGCGATGTGCTGCTCGTCGATGGTCACGAGGCCTCTGCCCGCGAGCTGCTCGAGTTCCGGCCAGGTACCGGCGAAGTAGTCGCGGAAATTGATGTTGAAGCGGCGCTCGACGGCTCCGATGTCGATATCTCCGGCGCACATCAGCTGCTGGATGACGTCCGAACGCAGCACGTCATCCTCGTTCATTTCCAGTCCACGCCAGACAGGTAGTCGACCTCCTTCAACCGCGATCTCCCAGGCAGGCAGGTCGCGCGGGTTTTGGCTGTAGCTGGCGCCGATATGGCTGATGGCGCTGACTCCGAGGCCGAGCAGGTCGCATTCGGCATGAGTCGTGTAGCCCATGAAGTTGCGGTGAAGAGTACCAGCCGATTGCGCCCGGGAGAGGTCGTCATCGGGCAGGGCGAAGTGGTCAAGACCGATGTAGCTGTATCCGGCTGTTGTCAACTTTTCGATGGCGATCCGCAGCAGTGACAGTCGTGTCTCTGCGTCCGGCAGTTCCTCGTTGTCGATCTGCCGCTGTGCCTTGAAGAGCTGCGGCAGATGCGCGTAGCCATAAACTGCCAGGCGGTCCGGCTTCGCGTTGATGACGGTGTCGAGCGTTCGGGAGAAGCCGCTGAGCGACTGCCTTGGCAGACCGTAGATTAAGTCGACATTAACCGAGCGGAAGCCGCTGTGGCGGCACGCCTCGATGACCGCGATTGTTTGCTCGACGCTCTGCGACCGATTGACGGCGCGCTGCACCTCGGGGTCAAAGTCCTGCACGCCGAGGCTCGCCCGATTCAGGCCGATGGTCGCGAGTGCTGCGATATCGCCTTTCTCCACGTATCGTGGATCGAGCTCGATCGAGAAGTCGCGGTCGGGACGAGCACTGAAATGGAAATGCCGTGCGAGGCTGTCGAGTAGCCGCCCGAGTTGCGCGGGCCGCAGAAAGTTCGGCGTGCCACCACCCAGGTGAACCTGCAGCACGTCGCGGTCGCGGTCGAACAGCGGCGATGCCTGCTCGATCTCCAGCAGCAGGTGCTCCAGGTATCGCTCGCCTTTGCGCGTGTCGCGGGTGATGATGCGATTGCAGCCGCAGTAAAAGCACGGCATAAAACAATAGGGAACGTGGACATAGATCGAGAGTGACCGCGGAATCGGTTCTTCGTTGCTGCGCAGAATGTGATGTCGCAGTTGTCCCTCGCCGAAATCCGTTGTGAATTGCGGCGCGGTCGGATAGGACGTGTAACGCGGTCCCGGCCGATCGTAGTGGCGCAGGATTTCGTGGCTGACGGCCGTGATCGCGTTCATGTTGCAGAGCGTGCCGGCGGTCTGCTCTCCGCACCTTGATCTGGATCAATCGAAGCACATTATCGATCCAGAGCGTGCGGCTCGGGCGCGTCTCGCCATAATCCGCCACGATTTTCGGATTGATTACGAAGACCGATGTTGTCAGGCAGATCAGTCATTGCCAGGGACGCAGCTGCACTACCCCCGCTTCAGCAGTGATGACGCGCCAGTTGACAGCGTGCGCACCAGGTGACCGATTGGCGGATGTCTGGTCCTTGATGAAGGACCGCGGATTGAAGCACGTGCCCTATGGCGGATCTGCTTTGTTTTCAGAAAGGGTGACGCATACGAAGTGCCCTGCTGTCGTGCTCCCATTCTCAATGCTCGCCAATAGCCGTTATGATGTCCGCTCTGTCCACCACCACAGAGGAACATCAATGCAGCGCCTTCGCAACGCCATCCAACGTGCCAGCGCGCGGGCTTTCGGGCTCGTGCTCCTGGGTGCCTGCCCGCTCGCCGCCGTCGAACTCACCGACTCGGTGGAAATTGATGGCCGCACGTGGGCGGTCACCGCCAGCGGTGAGGACCTCCCCTGGAAGGCGGCCGACGCTTTCTGTCGCGACCTGCGTCTCGACGGCCACGCCGACTGGCGGCTGCCGACACTGGTGGAGTTAGCTACGCTTGAGGATCCCCAAACCGCCAACGGCATTCGCGAACCCATCGTCATCGATACCTGCTGCCTGTGGAGCAGCACCTCGCTGGCCGAGCGACCTGCCGAAGGAGACACGCCGACCGGCGCGTCGCCGTCGAGCTACTATTGGGGCATTGTCTTTGATGGCGGCATTCGCTATTACAGCAACCAGGTGTTCGCCGACGGCCAGGCCCTGTGCACCCGGGACGCCGACTGAGCTGCTTTACCAGTAGCCAATCATCCGCCCACAGGCAATTATCGCGAGCCACAGCAGCAGCGATATCGCGCCGACAATGCCGAGTACGCGATGGTCGCCGGACCCCGGATCATGCCCGGCGAGAGCGCGGCGCCAGGCCGTCAGGCGCTGCACCACAAGGACATTTATCACTGCCACCCCGATGAGGGGCAGCTTGGTGTAGAGGAACGGATTGCCCTCATAACCGGTAGCGTTGACCGTAAGCATCGTCGCGCCACTGGTGACTGCAATCAGGAAGCCCACTGCGGCCAGCGGTATGGTCGGGCGGGCCAACAGCGGCAGCGGAATCGACCGCCACGCGCCGAGCAGGCGCAGATCGAGGATCAGCATCGCCCCGAACAGGGTAGCGATGCCGAGGATGTGAGCAAGGTTGAGCCAGCCGTAGGTCCAGACCCCCGAGTCTCGTACCGCCTCGCCGAGCGCTGACTCTTCAAGCCATAGCAGGATGGCGTAGAGGGTGTCTTCCATGACGATGCTGTCCCGACGCGACGCGCAGCCGATTACCGGTACGGCGGCTCAATCCCGCGGTGGCGGATAGACGTCGTAATGGGTGCCGTCGTAGGTGACCCGCCGGGTCTTGATTTCGTTCTGGCCGGAGTCTTCGTTGCGGGCGCCGTGCACAGTCACTTCCGCACCCACCGGAATCGTGTCCTCCCGCAGGCCGGCGCGATGTGTCCGCGGCGCGGGCGCCAGGGTAATGTGCCACAGCGTACCTTCCGCATCGCGCACCTGCATGGTGCCGTGCGGACCGGACAGATTGACGGTGGCCTCGACGACGCCTGTTACCGAAATCTCCCCCTCGTTCCCCGACCAGCCATGGTGGGCGAAGGCGGGCAGGGCACCGAGCAGGAGCGCTGTGACGATGGCCATCTGATTCTTCGAACGCATAAGGTACCTCTTTGCCGTCACGACCATAGCGAACCCCGGGGCGATTCGCAAAACGCGTGAGGTGCTGCGTCAGTCAAGGATATGAAAGTCTATCGCGTCGGCCAAGCCCTGGGAATGGGCGGGCCTCTGGCGAGGAAGCAGGCACAGCCTGTGCCCAGCGGAGGCTTTTGATTCAATCGTATTGCGACGCAGCAACTTCGGTGCGAAGGTCAAGCATCGCGATCACTCGCACCGGACCGCCTGACCCGCCCGCGATCTTCATCGGCAAGGCAATTACCGTAAAACCCGTCGTCGGCAACGCATCGAGGTTGGTGAGGTTTTCGAGGCCGGCTTCCGTGTGACCCGCGGCGAGCTGCTCGAGCTGAAACCCACGCTTGTCCGTCGGCCAGTAGACTGTATCGGCATCGAAGTTGTGGGTCAGGTCAACGATTCGCATTTCGGCGAGCGATAGCGGGTCGTCGCTTTTCAACGAACAGGACGATATCGAAACAAGCGCGATTGCGGCGGGCACGAACAACACGTGGCGCATGGGAAAGGCTCCCTTGTTGTCTGGCCACTATACAATCCGCTGCTGGCCGAGAATCCAGACGAACGTCAGCCATCGTAATGCGGAATTGGGGGCGATATGACTTTGCAGGTGATTGGAGCAGGCGTTGGGCGTACCGGGACCTATTCATTAGAGATGGCAATCATTCAACTTGGATTCGGTCCATGTCACCACATGGAGGAAGTTATCCATAACATGCCTCTGCATGTGCAACTCTGGTCGGCCTTAGGCGGCGCGCGGCTCGGATGTGCGGGATCGACGGCCTCGGTGTCGCGACCGAGATGCTCGAGAATCCGTTCAATGACTGCCGGCGCCTCGATACTGGCGATGACCCGCAGGCGGCCGCCGCATTGCCGGCAGGTCTCGATATCAATGGCGAACACCCGCTTGAGGCGTTGCGCTTAAGGCTCATCGCCCGTTGCTGATCGGTGGCCGAAGGGGTGGCGCACAAGGATGTGCGCCATGAACTCCTCGGGCTCGAAGATCACGTGCGTGGTGCCATCGCGATACGGCGTGTTCACCGGGCACATCCCTGTGCCCGGCCCTTCGGGCAGCCTGCGGCTGTGCAAATCGGCAGTCCTGCCGATTTGTCAGCGCATAGCGTACGTTCCCGCCCCGGGTCAGCGACAACCACTCGGTGATGACCTCGGGATGGGTCGCCAGCAGGTATCGCAGTGCGAACGGCAGCGACAGCACCCACTACGCACTGGCGAACGGGCTGCTGTGGCAAGACGTTGTCCACGAGCAACGCCGCTGTCTCGGCCATCCGGAGGGCCCGGCAACTCGGACAGAAGCCGCGGCGCTTGCACGAGAATGCCACGAGCTTTTCCGCCTGGCAGGCGTCGCACTTGTTTCTGTAGATGAATCGGACGTCGCGGTCTCAGCCGGTGGGGTGTTTGAATGACCTATACCCAGCGGTGCCAGGTCGGTTACGCGCCTCGGAAGCCTTGATCGACAGAGTTCTGTGACCTGGTTCCGATGGCTTTCGGGCCAGATACTGTTTAATGGTAGCCGTACTTAACGCCGCGATCCCTAGAAATCCAATGCTAAAGCCCCCGATTCCCCACGACGAGACCCTGCGCCTGCAGGTGCTGCACTCGCTGAAGATCCTTGATACGCCGGCAGAGGAGCGCTTCGAGCGCATCACGCGAATGGCGGTCCGGATGTTCCAGGTGCCGACGGCCCTCTTCTCGCTGGTTGACAGCAACCGGCAGTGGTTCAAGTCGAGGCAGGGCCTTGACGCCTGCGAGACTTCGCGCGCCATCTCGTTCTGCGGGCATGCCATCGCCGTCGGCAGCACATTCGTGGTCGAGGATACCCGGGCCGACGAGCGCTTTTCTGACAACCCGCTCGTGACCGGCGAGCCCCATATCCGATTCTACGCCGGGCAGCCGGTAAGTGCGCCCAACGGATCGAGGATCGGCACTCTCTGCCTCATAGACTCGAAGCCGCGGGAGTTCACGGCCGAGGATTGCGACCTTCTGGCGGAGCTTGGTCAACTGGTCGAAATGGAACTCACCTCGATGACGCTCGCCACTACCGACGACCTGACCCGCCTGGCGAATCGGCGTGGCTTCCGTCAGGTTGCCGAAAACGTGCTGGCGCTCTGCAAGCGATTCGATCGACCCCTGCAGCTCGTGCTCTTCGACTTGGATGATTTCAAGCCCATTAACGACACCCATGGCCACGCAGCAGGGGACCAGATCCTGGTGGACTTCGCCCGCACGCTCCTGAAGTCATTTCGTGACTCGGATGTGATTGCCCGCGTCGGTGGTGACGAATTCTGTGCGCTGCTCACGGGTACTGATTCCAACGGCCTCGCGCTGTGCCTCGACCGGCTCCGGGCGGTGATCAACGCCGAAAACAAGTCGCGCGTGGCTCCCCTCTCCTTCACGGCAGGAGCCGTGGCCTACGATCCGAAGCGGCATGACTCCCTTGATGCGCTGCTGGGTGATGCGGACGAGCGCATGTACGCCGCCAAGGCGCAGAAGAAGTCAGTAAGGCGGGCCAGCGCCGGGTAGTGTCATTACCCTCCGCTGCATTCGCGTGCAGCCGACGGTGCCGCCGCGAGGCTGCATCAAGATCGAGTTGCCCGCTGCGGCTGCCGGCGCCTCGATACTGGCGATGACCCGCAGGCGGCCGCCGCATTGCCGGCAGGTCTCGATATCAATGGCGAACACCCGCTTGAGGCGTTGCGCTTAAGGCTCATCGCCCGTTGCTGATCGGTGGCCGAAGGGGTGGCGCACAAGGATGTGCGCCATGAACTCCTCGGGCTCGAAGATCACGTGCGTGGTGCCATCGCGATACGGCGTGTTCACCGGGCACATCCCTGTGCCCGGCCCTTCGGGCAGCCTGCGGCTGTGCAAATCGGCAGTCCTGCCGATTTGTCAGCGCATAGCGTACGTTCCCGCCCCGGGTCAGCGACAACCGCTCGGTGATGACCGGCGGGCTTGAGACGTAACGTGCCAGTTCGCCCTTGCGATGGACCGACTGCCGCACCCGCAAGTAATTCGGTTTGTTGATGACTGTCTCGATACGGATAACGCGCCCAGCCTTTCGTTTTGGAAATCAAAGCCCGCCAGCTCGCGATCGACCCGTGTGCCTTTTGCAACCCACTAAAATTGCTTAAAAATTGTGGGTAATTGAAAGGTTCGCTGAGCGCTGACGAATGTGTCGATTCCCGGTTGCACAACGTTGGTCCGAATTGCGGCGGTGGTTTTGTACCCCGGCCCATTCGCCCGGCTACCGAATGGCGTTCAGGCTTGTCGCGCACGACCCGACCGCCTTCTTCAACACGAGTTCACATGAGATATACGTTGGAGGAACTTGCCGAACACATGGCACGTATCCGGGACATACCGCCGGAGTAACGATGAGAAAGGTGCCTTGCGGATAATTGGTCGGACTATTCGTCGGCGAGTGTGCCCACTTGATACTGCTCGAGCTCAGCCCAGGCGACAGGGCTGTGATCGCGACCGTAGCCCTTGGTGCGCATGCCCTCGGTCGCGTCCTTGCCGCACCAGGGAATGAGGACAACAGGTGGTGTCGGATGCAGCGGTAGGTACTCCGTCAGGTCGTAGACTTTGCCGTCGATGGCCATCCAGCAATCCTGCTCGCTGCCATGCCCGGCCACTTGTTCCAGCGTGTAGCTTGACGCCTCTTCGGAATGGTCGGCAGAAGCCGGTTGCAGCTGGTGAACGAAAATCAACGTCAGGGCACTTGCCCAGAAGGCAATGAACGCGGTGTAGGTCAGTTTCCTCATAGCAGGACAAACTCCTCGGTATGAATTCGGTCGCGTCGGCAACCTGCGCCGACCAGCAGATGATGGGCCAGTGCGTTGAGCGCTGACGGCCCACATACGTACGCGCTTCGCTCCGCCAGATCAGCACAGTGCGAGCGCAGGAAATCACTGGTCAGCGGACCCTCACGGTAAAAGAAGTGCATCGTAAGCGCAAAACCTTCGATGGAGCGGGCCAGTTCCTGGAGCTCTTCGCGAAAAAGCGCTCTCGGTTCGTCCTGCACGCAGAAAATGAGTTTTACATCGGCTGCTACTCCGCTCGCGGCGAAGTGTCGTGCGCGGGCGAGAAACGGTGTAATACCGATGCCGCCGGCGATCCAGAGTTCGCTGCCGATCTTGTCCGGGAAAAAGTCGCCGTACGGTCCTTCAATCTTGACCAGCGCGCCGGAAGAAATGTGCTGAATCGCGCGACTGGCATCGCCGAGATCCTTGATCGTGATGCGGAGGCCGGTTTCGAGAGGCGACGAAGACAGGGTATAAGGGTGCTCCTCCCCATAGCCCGCCGGCAAGCTGCGATCGTACGGCGTCAGGTAAACGAACTGGCCTGCACGGTACTTCAATTGCCGTTCCTCGGCCGTCAAGCTCAGTTCGACCACGTTATTCGCCGGGTGCGACATACCCGATACCCGGTATGACAAACGTCCCAGGCGATGCGAGATCACAAAGCGATAGGTCACGGCCGCAACGGCGAGCAGCGCCAGGCCGCCCCAGACGATCCAGCTCCACGGCGCGGGCAAACTGCGGGCCAACAGCAGCGTATGCGCGAGGGCCAGCAGCACGGCCACACCGGAAACACTGTGCACCCACTTCCAGCGCTGGTAATCCGGCTCACCAAAGAAGGCGAAGCTCGGCGCCAGGAAAATCATCATCGCGACAAGTGCCGCCCACCCGAACCAGGTCGCTAACCCGTCGCGTGCCGGTACGAGCGTTTGCGCGGCCGCGGACAACGATACACCGGCCGCCGAAAACGCGAGTAGCAACGGATGCGCGAGCAACAGCAACAACGCGGCAGCGCCCAGCAAGTGATGCGTTCGCCACAGGTGGGTGAGCCCGCCGAACAGGCGATCGAATCCGGGTACGCGGACGATCAACGCCGCTGCCAGCAACAGGCAGGTCAGTCCCGCGATGCCGGTCAGCCGGCCCAGCCAGTTGAGCACCGCCCGGGTATTGGCGATATCGGCATGCTGCACTTGCAACAGCGCCAGCAGCAGTGGCAGCAGCAAGAGAATCCACAGCAGCGCTCGCGCCAGCCGTTTACCGTTCGCTAAAGTCATGATGCGCGCGCCCGGCGGTGCATCAGAACGTCCGCCGGTAGGCCAGGACAATCCAGTTGATCCTGTACTGCGGGCTGATTTCACCCGTAGTCAGCACCGCCGCAATGGTGTCTGGCGCGACGTCGTCGAGCGCGAAATCGGCTGACCGATAGTGCTCATGCAAAATGCCGAAGCGTAGCGACGACGCCTCGTCGAGCCCGTAATCGGCGTTGAACCCGATGCTGTTGAGGCGCGTGAAAAAGTCCGGTAGTGGTTCGACGGCTAGATCGGTTCCAGTGGCTACGTCGATCGCACCGCGCGAGTGCGCGTGGCGCAATTCCAGCACGAAATCCAGCCCGCCTGTCAAACCGTCTCGCCTCAGTGGCCCAAGCCATTTTTCCGCTTGCTCGAAGCGGATATCGAGGCCTGCGCTCTCGAAACGGTCGCGGCTATCGTAGAACCAGTTGCGATTCGGGTCCGTCACCTGTACGGGTGAAACAGTAAACGCGCGACCCGCCTGTTCGCTCGTGTAGCGATCGACGCCGAAGTGAAGCAACGTATGCACGTAGCCTGACGGCGACCACGATGCGTCTGCATTCCAGGAACGTACGCGGGATTCGTTAAGACCGAAAATCGTGTCGTCATAAGTGTCGCGACTGTAGCTGCCGTCCCAGCCGAGCGTAACGCGGGTGCCGACGTTGAGGTCTGCTCGCAGTCGCACCTGGTCGCGATCGCGCGCTGCCAGGTAGTACTTGCGCAACAGGGGATGATTCTCGAAATCCTCAGCATCCACGGTTCCCGGCAAACGTGTCCTGAGCAGCGGCCGGTTGCCGATGTAGCTGTCAATGTTGCGATTGTTGTGCAGGTAATCCACAGACAGAGCAAGGTCACCGCTGCGGTTCCAGCGCATACCGGCGACGTATTCGAATTCCTCAGTATTGTTGACCTCGGAGAAGTCACGTTGGCGGTCGCGGAACCTGAAGCCGGCGGTCATCTGTACGCCGCGCGCCACTCGATAACGCAGGTCGCTGGCGAATCTCTGCTCGGAATAGCTGTACGGGCGGTTGAGTCGCGAGTTTTCGATCGCAATCTGCGGTTGCGAATCGCTGGGCACGTAACGGTAGGCTGCGACGGGCGTCTTGTTGTCCCGATCGTCCAGCCGAAAGGAAGTGGCCAGATGCAAGCGAGGAGACAGCCGGCTGGTGAGGCGGAAGTCGAGTAAGGTCGTGTCGATACGCCCGTCGAGCGAGCTTCGCGGCAGTGGAGTCTCGACGGTCAGTAGTGAATTCACCGTATAGTCGAAAAAGGTATCGTCCTGATCGTAGCGCCCGCGAGCAATGACGAGACTGGCGGTGGACGCCTCACCGAGACGAAAACTGCTGCCGAGCTGCAGTTGCTGAAATCGGTTGTCCGGGTCAAGCGCGAGCAGTCCGCGACCGTCCGGGAAGCCGGCGCCTGGCGCCCACTGCGGGTGCGCGCCGAACGGGTTCTGCCACTCGACGGCATTCTGCGACTGATTGAAAGACGAGGCTTCATAGGAGAGTGTCAACAGGTAATCGACAGTCTGTCGTGCGACCTTGAGACCGAAGCGCTGCGTGGTATCGTCCACCGGTAACGGCAGGAATGCGGCTCGCGAGTTGCCGCCGTTGCTGCCGAACATGCCGCCGATGGCACGACGGCCGTCGCGATTCTCGTAGTCGAAATCGATCGCCGCCTGCCAGCCCTGCGCCAGTTCGCGCACGTACCCCAGTTCGAAACGACGACGCTGCTCGCGAATTTCAAGGGAGCCGAGACTCGCCGTAAGCGCCGGCATGCCGGATGTCAGGTCGCCGCTTGCCGACCAGTTGGCCGGCAGTACCAGTTGGCCGGGCGCGGTCTCGAGGAACGGGGTAGCACCGCTATTGCTCTGGTATTTCGGTGACTCCCGCCAGGCGATTCGGAGTTCGTCAGTTCCTTGCCGTCCCCATTGCAACAATACTCGTCGCGAATCGAAGCCGAGATCGTTACCCTCGAATTTCCAAAAGCTCGTTTCGCCGCTGTTCCGGACGGGCCGGCTTTCCAGCATAACGTTTAGCAGGGGTACCCAACCTTCGTCGGTCAGTCCGCTGTACTTGCCAAAACGAAATGAGCTGTCGTCGACGTAACCAGTGCCGATTTCGATGAGCCGCCTGGTTTCGTGAGTGTTCTCGCGCGCATTCGGGTCCGCACCCTCGTCCGCATGCAGTACAGGCATTGCAAGCGTGGCAGCGATGCCGAAACACAAAGGCACAAATGCGGATTGTCGGCGGGCTCCTGCCACGGTCAGCGCGTCAGTCCGGCGCCGGACGGATGATTCGAGCCGTGAATTCGACTGTGGCAGTTCATGCAGTCCCTGCCCAGAAGTTGCCGGTCCGCTCCGGTCGGTGGTACGCCGGCGCCGCTGCTGACAGCGCTCGGATGAAAAGGCGCGAGGTGGCATTGCTGGCACAGCATCGGCGTGCGGGTTTGCAACAGGTCGCGGTGATTGGAGCCGTGCGGACGATGACAAAGCGTGCAGTCCTCGAGCACCGGTGCGTGCTCCCAGAGGAACGGGCCGCGTTTTTCAGCGTGGCATGAATAGCAGGTTTCGTTGACGGTCAGGCCGGTCAGCATGCCGGGTCCGCTGCCACCGTGCGGAGTGTGACAATCGGCGCAATTCATCAGGCCGGCGCGCAGCGGATGCGTTGACGAGCGCATGAGGTCCGCGCGTTCGCGGCGATGACAGGCTACACAGACCTCGTCGCCGTCCGCAGACAGCGCCGGATCCGGCTGCTCGTGCACCTTGTGACAAGACGTGCAGCCGACGTCCTCGAACTCGTGCGCGCTGCCGGCCCAGTGGTGCCCGACGTCAGCGCCGTGACAATTGAGGCAGGTGGCATTCGCTGCTGTCGGGTCCGCGTCGGCGGCGAAGGACACCGGCGGCGGTGGCCTCACCCCGTCGGCGCCGACCATGAGGTGACTCTCACTCGGGCCGTGACAGGCCTCGCAATGCAGGCCTCCTTGAGCAAACGGGCTCGCGGGATTGCCGCGAATCGCGTGCACCGTGTCGAGAATATCCTCGGCGGGGAAACGGCTGGCGGCGCCGTGACACATGAGACAGGCGCGTTCGTCGCCGCCCACATAAGCGCCAGGTTCGGCGCTGCTATCCGCCGACGCCTGCGTCGCGACATCGGCCGTTCCGATCATCGGCGCCAGCATCGCCAGCACAAGAGCTACGGCACATAGTCGAATGCCAGGTACTGCGTTGTTTGTCACCCGATTGCCGCCCATTCATCTGCGTGTCGACCCGCGTCCGGTGGCAGTGTAACGACTCCACCGGCTCCAATGAGTAGGGGTTTCCCGCAAGAGACCGGCTTGCGCCGGTCTCCGGGAAGCAAACGTCACGGCTCGAGAAGATACACACCGATCTTCCAGGCCGTGAATACATTGGTGTCTGCATTGTACAGGCCGCGCGCGTACATTGAACGGGCCGTGGTGGCGCCGTCCAGCGCATTGCCAAGTGCCGCAACGAAGTCGTCAAAATCCGAATACATCCGCAGGCCGTTGCGGTTTGCTATGCCGAACAACGTGCGTCCCGTTTCACGCGGCGTGATCAGCGTACCCGACCCGAGCGTCGTCAGGTCGATCAACACGGGTCCCTGCTTGATGTAATGCCGCTGGTCGATGTCCGGGTTCCCGTTGTCGAGCAACAGGCCATCGCTGCCGATGCTGAGGTACGGTGCAACCGTGCCTTCGACACCCCAGCCGACACCGAGGGCGCTGCGAACATTGCTGTAGTCGACCAGCGTGCGACCCTCAAAGTCGGGCGGAGCCGCTCCGAATTCGCTCGGGAATCCGTAGACCACGATCGGCTTGCCCACGGCCTGGCCACTCAGGTCGAGGCTGCCGGTCAGAATCTCGTAGTTGTCCGCATCGGCATCGACGTCGATACTGATGCCTGTACCCGCGAAGTCGAATAATGACACCCGCCTGCGATCGATCGCGTGCAGTTCGACATCGACTTGCCCGGAGTGGACCGTATTGACGGTGCCGAGCAGATGGGTCAGGTGCAGCCGTGCCGCGCCTTCGGTCGCATCGATGTGCAGCGTCTCGCTGGTCGAGGACGAAGCAACGCCGCGTACGGTGATTCGCTGCCCGACAGAAATATCGTCGATGTCGACGCTCATGCCGGTAAAACCGCGCTTCGTGACCTTGGTGTCCGGTCCGACGCTTACGATGACATCGTCATGGAAAAACGCAGCGGCGTCCGCGGGGATGAAAGTTGCACCGCGGACCGTCAGTTCATTGCCACTGCGTGCGATGACGTTGCCATGCAATCCATCCGCCTCCCCACCGGGCACACTGCTGCCGCCCAGCACCACGTTGGCAGTGAACTCCCGATCGGCAACTTCCAGCGTGCCTTGCGCCACCGTCAGCGTACCGGGACCGGCTGCTTCGAGCGCTCGCAAGCCATCGACGCCCAGCACGCCTTCGCCGTCTACTTCGAATTCCGTATCGTCGGTGATGTTTACCGTGACGCGGCCGAAGTCGCCCTCGCGATCGTAGAAAGGCCGCAGCGCAATCGTGTAGCTCATTTCAGCTTCGTTCGCATCGATGAAAGCGCCGCGCAGGCGGATCTCCTTGGTATCGACCGGGTCGATTTCCGCGACGATGAACGGTTCTGCCCATGCCAGCGCCGGTGTCGGCGCGATATCCACGCGATGCGATGCCGCAAGATCAAAATCGACCGTCAGCAGCGACGGGCGTCCGCGTGTTATGACCAGTTGCTCGCGGTCGGACAGCTCGATACGGAACTCCGCCCGGCCCAGCGCCTCTCCATCGGCATCTACGACAGTGGTTGCCTTGGCGTCGCCTGCGGCTTCAACGAACACGTCGGCTGCGCTGTAATCAAGCGTAATGGTACCGGCGACATAGACACCCGGCGGCACGAGCGAAGCGGTGACTAATTCCGTGAGTTCGACGTAGCTTGCAAAGTCGATGCGCGTGCTCGCCGGCAGCACTTCAACGAGAACGCCGGAGGCTTTCTCGAGCGTCATCGATACGACGTCGACCGTGTAACTCAGGAAATCGCCATCGGCATCCGTCATGCCAAGCAGTACGGTGCCGCACTCGGACGCGGTGGACGCATCCGTCGGTACACAGGCGGCCGCAATCGGCGGATCGGCGACACTGTTGTCGTTGCTGCCGCTGCCGCAAGCCGTCAGTAGTAACAGCAGCAACAGAATTCCTGCCAGATTTTGCAGCGCGTTTGCCGCGGTGTTGCCGGGCAGCCGGTTATTGGAAAGCTTCATGATCGTCTCCCTGATCAACGCATTGATGACAGCCTTTCCAACGCGCCAGGACCGGTTTGGTTGACCGGCGCGGGGCCCTGCCCGGGAAGCGCGGTCCGATTTGCCCATACAAAGCGCAAAAATACATAGGCTTATCTTGTTTTCCTCCGGTGACATGTCAGAATGACGACACAACAAGGGGAGGCGTTCGGCGCTGGGACAACTGTGCGGTAGTGCTCAGGTTCCGGAGCGCCGGCCCGTTAGACTGATCCATTGGGCAAAACAATTCAGGCGACTGAGTGTCCGCAACAACCGGCAGCAAAGTAACGGGCCCGGTGCCCGTCCGCCGTCGACGGCCGCGCGCCGGCGAGCGCAACCGTGGTGCAGTGGACGCACTGCAGACGAAGATTGCCGTCAATGTGCAGAATCTCGATCCCACTCGCTACCAGGATCAGCTGCGCGACAACATCAGTGAATTGCCCGACGCGACCGGCTGCGATGCCGCGTTCCTGGCGCTTTTCCATGGTGATGGATCGGGCATCGAAGCGATCCTGTCCTCCAGTTCCGTTTTCTCTGCGTGCAACCCGAACGCGCTGGCAGGTGATCTTCTCGACCACTGGCCGTGGCTGGCTCACCGGCTGGGTCACTTGCGGGTAGTGGAACTTGCGGATACCGACAATGGCCCGGCAGGCGCGAGTTCAGAACTCGTACGCCTGTCTGAACTCAACATCGGCTCCTGCCTGATCATCGGCTTTGCGGTCCGTGGTGAGCTGGCAGGTTTCCTGGCGTTGGCCAACGAGCGCCCGGTGGATGGCTGGGATGCAAATCTGCATTTGTTAATGAAGCTGATCGGCGCGTCACTGGCCTCCGGGCTCGAACGCATGCGTGTGCTGCAGGTTCTCGAAGACCTCGAAGAACGCAATCGATTGATCAACATGACCGCCAACGACGGCATCTGGGACTTCGACGGCCAGACCAAGCGCATCGAACTGTCCCGCCGCTGGAAGCAGATGCTCGGTTACGACGAAGAGTGCGAGGATTTCCTGCCGGACTGGTATCGGCTGGTGCATCCCGACGACATGGCGCGCGTGCAAATGAAAATGCGCGAACACCTGGAAGGCAAGACGCCGTTCTTTGAAAGTGTGCATCGCATGAAGCACCAGAACGGTGAGTGGCGCTGGATGACGAGCCGCGCAAAGGCGCGGCAGGACGAGAAAGGTCGCCTGATCCGCCTGCTCGGCGTCGAGGTCGACATCACCGAGCGTAAGCTTTACGAAGAGGCGCTGTTTCGCGAGAAGGAAAGCGCGCAGATAACGCTGCGCTCCATCGGCGACGGTGTCATTACCACTGACGCCAATTGCAATGTTGAATACATCAATCCGGTGGCCGAGGAACTGACCGGCTGGAAGGTTGACGATGCCAGCGGCCGCACCGTCGACGAAATTTTCCGCGGTTTTCACGAAGAAACCTGCGAACCGCTCGAGAACCCGCTGTCGGTGTCCATTCGCCGCAATCGTTCCATCAAGTCGGTTCGGCCGACCCTGCTGATCCGGCGCGACGGCAACGAGTTGTACATTGAGAGCAACGCGTCACCGATCCGCGACGGCAAGGGCGACGTGACCGGCGGCGTGCTGGTATTCCACGACGTCAGCGAGTCCCGCGAACTGAACCGGCGCCTGAGCTACCACGCGAGCCACGACATCCTCACGGGCCTCGTCAATCGACGAGAGTTCGAGAATCGACTGGAGCGTGCGCTGAAGAGCGCAAGAGCCAGGGAAACTTCATACGCCCTTTGCTATCTCGATCTCGACCAGTTCAAGATCGTCAACGACTCCTGCGGTCACAGTGCCGGTGACGCGCTGCTCGGGCAACTCGGCGCACTGTTGAAATCGAAAATTCGCTGGCGTGACACCCTGGCCCGCCTGGGCGGCGACGAGTTTGGTGTTCTGCTGGAAAGCTGCAGCCTTGACGAGGCGATGCAAACGGCTGAAGTGCTGCGTGCCGCGATAAGCGAGTTCAAGTTCATGTGGGACGATCGCAGTTTCCGCCTCGGCGCCAGCATCGGCGTGGTGCCGATTACCGCTGACAACGAAGACGTTGCCGCACTTCTCAGCGCCGCCGACAGCGCCTGTGCGGCGGCGAAAGAAGCCGGGCGCAACCGCATCCACAGCTTCCTCGAAAACGACATCGACCTGATGCGTCGCCGCCGTGAGATGCAGTGGGCTGCGCGTATCAACAATGCACTGGAAGAAGACCGGTTCGAACTGTTCCGGCAGACCATACAGCCATTGCAGGAAGTCGAAGACGGTGCGCATTACGAATTGCTGCTGCGCATGCGTGATGAGGCGGGCGGCATTATTGCACCCGGCCTGTTCATCGAGGCGGCAGAACGCTACGGCATCACGCCGAGCATCGACCGCTGGGTGATTCGCAACGCGTTTCGTTGGCTGGTTTCCGAGGCCGACGAGCGTGAGCGCTTGTCGCTTTGCTCGATCAACCTGTCCGGCCAGAGCCTCGGCGACGAGAAGTTTCTGCCGTTTGTCATCGACCAGTTCCAGATGAGCGGGCTGGATGCATCGCGCATTTGCTTCGAGATCACCGAGACGGCCGCTATTGCAAGCTATTCGCAGGCCAACCGCTTTATCAATGCGCTGAAAGAACTCGGCTGTAAGTTCGCACTCGACGATTTCGGCACCGGCCTTTCGTCATTCGGCTACCTGAAGCATTTCCCGGTCGATTTCCTCAAGATCGACGGCAGTTTCGTGAAGGAAATCCTGCACGACCCGATCGACCGCGAGATGGTGCGTTCAATCAATGAAATCGGGCACCTGACGGGCAAGCGTACGATCGCCGAGTTTGCCGAGAACGAGGAAATCATCACCATGCTGCGTGGTATGGGGGTCGATTACGCCCAGGGTTACGGTGTCGCGGAACCGAAGCGAGTCACGCGCGGTGACCTGAGCGCCTTGACGAAGTCGTAGGAGCGCGCCTTGCGCGCGAATGCGGTAACGACAAGCCTTTTCCCGTTCGCGCGCAAGGCGCGCTCCAACAGGGTTAGCCGGACCCGAATCGCATCGACAAATCGACGGCGTCGATATTCTTCGTCAACGCGCCGACGGATATAAAATCCACACCGGTCTCCGCTATGCGCCGCACCGTGTCGAGCGCAATGCCACCCGATGCCTCTAGCTCGGCCTGGGGCTTTCCTTCATCACGGTTGACTTGCACCGCGAGGCGCATTTCCTCAACGGTAAAGTTATCGAGCAGCAAACGCTCTGCGCGAGCCTCCAACGCTTCGCGCACCCCCGACAGGTTCTCTACCTCGATCTCGACCGGCCGATCCGGGTACAACGCCCGTGAGTGCGCGATCGCGGGGCCTATGCCCCCGGCACTTTCGATATGGTTTTCCTTGATCAGGATCGCATCGAACAACCCGACCCGGTGATTGTCGCCACCACCACAACGTACGGCGTATTTTTGCGCGATGCGCAAACCAGGCAAGGTCTTACGCGTATCCAGAATGCGCGCGCCGGTCCCGGTTATCGCATCGACGTAGCGAGCTGTGACGGTTGCTGTCGCGGACAAGGTCTGCATAAAGTTCAACGCCGTGCGTTCACCGCTGAGCAGCGAGCGCGCTTGCCCACTCAGTTCGCAGACAGTCTCCCCTGCAGCAAGCGTCTCGCCGTCTGCCGCGTGCCACTCGATGCGCACGCCGGAATCCAGTTGGCGAAAAACTTCATCTACCCAGGGCCTGCCTGCCAGGGTCATGGCTTCCCGGGTTATGACCGTCGCTGTGGCGGCGGTCCCTGCTGCAATCAGTTCTGCCGTCAGGTCGCCGCTGCCAAGGTCTTCCGCCAGCGCATCGCTGACGTTCCTGGCAATGGCGGCCTTCAGATCCGGCGATCGGCTACATGAAGAATCCGTGTCCGGCACCGACCATGCTCATGATCATCGGGATCGACAACATCGTATTGGTGCGCGATGCCAGCAGCGCGACCCGCTTGCCTTTGGCAATTTCCTCGGGACTCGCCTCGACCAGTCCAAGAACCTTTTTCTGGTTTGGCCAGATGAGCACCCATACATTGAACAGCATGATCGTGCCAAGCCACGCACCGATGCCGATGGTCAGCGCGTAAGGATTCACGCTGTCGCCCAGCATGCCGAGCGCAAAGGCATCGGCGAATTGACCGCGATGCATCAGGAACAACGCACCGGTCACCCAGGTGGCCACGGCTGCCCAGCGGAACCAGAGCAGGGCACGGGGTGCCACGTACTTGCTGATGCCGGCGCCGCCCGGACCACCTTCGTCGCTGGCGGCGGCCCCCAATGCCGGCACCTGGACAAAGTTGAAGTAGTAAAGCAAACCGATCCAGGTAATGCCTGACAGAACATGCAGCCAGATAACGATGGAGTTGCCCGGCATAGAGCCGACGATGTGGTTACCCATCGTCACTACCACCAGGACGATCGCCAGCACGAAGCCGGTGATGATGGTTCCGACAATTGAATTCAGAGGGTTCATAGCTTGTTCTCCCAGGCTTATCAGTGTGTTGTTATTCTGTGAAACTTTTCGACGTCGTTGTTCGGGGAACGTGTCCTGACCCGCGTCAGGTCGAAGCGTGCGCATCAGAAGTGTGCGCATTATAGGGGCAGCAGAACGCAAAATCAGCGAATTGCCGCGAACGTTGCTTCGGTCGATGGCGCATAGCACGCCGCCTGGCCTGTCCGCCCCCGGCATCGATCCTGTAAGTCGCTGAATTGTCGGTTATAGTCGCTAAACTTTCGAGCTTTTACAGAACGCCCGCAAATGCATTACCTGCGCCAGCCACCAGCACCCCCCGATTTTCCGCAATCGCCGTGCATCGACATCTGTACGCTGAATCAGGCCAATGTTTGCATGGGTTGCATGCGCACGGTGCAGGAAATCATTGATTGGTCGCGCATGAGCGCCGCGCAGCAATGGGCCGTGATCCATGCGATACCCGGGCGCCGGGACGGACCGACCAGCAGCAGATGAGCTCCATAGTTCGTGCTATGCGGTCGTCTGGCGATTGCGGATTGTGCCAGTCGACGACACGCGTACAATGAAGCGTTTTCAAGCAATGGATTCCGGGGAGCGCGGGATGCGAGTTATGTTGCTGCTGGCACTGGTGCTGGCATTATCGGGCTGTACCGGTATGCTGCTCGGCGGCGGCAATTCGTCAAGTGGCTCCTCGTCCGGACCCAGGGGCGGCGCGACCGGCAGCCCGGCGCAGCTTGCAAGCGACAACGCCATCACGGCGGCGGTGCGTAACCGGCTGATTGGCGATGGGACAGTCGGCCGCTACGACCTGCGGGTGCAGACGGTCAACCGGCGCGTGACTCTTTTCGGGACCGTCGACAGTTACGCTGCCCGGGACCAGGCAGTTCAGTTGACCCGCACGGTGGACGGAGTAACGTCGGTGGACAACCAGATCCGCGTCGATACGCGGCGGGACACGTATTAAGCGTCGCGCAACGGTACGGCAGGATTTTCAGATATTTTTTTAGCAGGTGAACTGAAGTGGAAGTAAACGAAAGAATTGAACAACAACTGCGGGAAAACAAGGTGATCCTTTATATGAAGGGTACGCCGGATTTTCCGCAATGTGGCTTTTCCGGGCAAACAGTCGGCGCGCTGAAGTCGATCGGCAAGCCGTTTGCCTTCGTGAATATTTTCGAAGATCCCGAGATCCGCGAAGGGCTGAAAAAGTACTCGAACTGGCCGACCTTTCCACAACTCTATGTCAACGGCGAACTGGTCGGTGGTTGCGACATCGTGGTGGAAATGTACCAGTCCGGCGAACTGCAGCAATTGCTGGCCGACGACGCCGACTAACGAATCCGGTCAGGAACACGGCCAGGAAACAGGCCAGGAATCAGCCCAGTTGACCTGAACGGCGTGCGGCCGCTTCCGCCGCGTCGAGATCGATCTCCTCGTCGTCGATGTCCGCTTCCGCATCGTCGCCGTGTGCGACGGCGGCTTGTCGGCACGCGGCTTCGTATGTCGGGCGGAAACGATTGACGATGTCACAAAAAACGTCCGCCGTTATCTCCGCGTCGTACGCCGCGGAATGTGCTGAACTTTCGTCCCAAGTTAACCCTGCGGCTTGCACGGCGCGCGCCAGGACAGTCTGTCCGAAAGCAACGCCGCAAAGGGTGGCGGTGTCGAAGCTGCTGAACGGGTGAAACGGATTGCGTTTCATGTCATTGCGCACGATGGCTTCATTCAGGAACGCGAGATCGAATGATGCGTTGTGCCCGACCAGTATTGCGCGTGAGCACGAGGCATCGCGTACCGCCCGCCGCACTTCACGAAATACGCGTTGCAACGCATCGCGCTCGTCGATCGCGGGACGCAACGGATGAAAGGGGTCGATGCCGTTCACGGCCAGCGATGCCGCTTCCATATTGGCGCCTTCGAAGGGTTTCACGTGGTAGCGCACTGTTTGCGCCCGCGCCAAAGTGCCGTCGGCGTGCGCTTCGAGCAGAACAGCAGCGATTTCGAGCAGTGCGTCCGTCTTGGAATTGAAGCCGCCGGTTTCAACGTCCACGACCACTGGCAGAAAGCCGCGAAAGCGCTGTGCAATCGAATTAGGATTTGTCACCGGAGAACCATAGCAGATTAGCCAGTGAATCGGTTGCTGGCACTAATTTTTTTCCGGTAGCTCCAGCACCTTCTGGTCGAGAATAAGGTCCATCGTGAAGCGCACGCCGAAGCCGGTAATTTCTGTCGGCACGTGAGCGAGCCCGCCTTTGCGTTGCAAGGCACTCAGGTCCACGTGGACCCACGGGATCTCTTCGCTGACAAACTCATTCAGGAAAGTCGCGGCGAGTATGTGATCGCCGCCGGCATCCGGCGTGCACTGCCGGAGATCGGCGGTGTCACTTTCGAGTTCGCTCAGGAATTCCTTGCCGATCGGGAACGGCCAGACCCGTTCGCCGCTGTCACGCCCGGATTTCTTCAGTACTGGATGCAAATCGGGTCGATTGGTGAAAACTCCGCAATAATAGCGTGTGACCGCGTTGATGCAGGCGCCCGTGAGGGTTGCATAGTCGATGATCATGCCGGGCTTGTCACGGCAGGCGAGGACGAGCGTATCGGCCAGTACGAGGCGACCTTCGGCGTCCGTATGAATCGTTTGAATAGTCTTGCCATTCGCCGCCTTGATGACATCCTGCGACTTGTAAGCCGTCGGTCCTATACGGTTCTCGGTAATTGCCAGCCAGCAATCGACGGCGATCGGCAATTCGAGTTCACTGATGGTCAACAGGGTGCCCAGCGCGACGGCACTGCCGCCCATGTCAATGTGCATGTCCACCATCGAGGAGAATGGCTTGAGATTGGTGCCGCCGGTGTCGAAGATGATGCCTTTGCCGACGAGACTGAGGTCCGGCGTGCTTTTTTTCTTGTTCGCAGGGCGGTATCGAAGATGCACGATGGCCGCGCTCTCGTCCGCATTGCCTTGCGCAACGGCAAGGAACGCGCCGGCACCGAGCTTTTTGAGTTCCGCGACGTCGTATTTCCTGAACTGCCAGTCACGTGCTTTGGATAACTCGTTAAGCAAGGCGACGTAGGCCTGCGCATCGAGTTTGTTCGGCGGCATTGCCGTCAGCCACCGAGCGAGATTATTGCCTTCCGCTTCCGCGCTGGTGCGCCGCAGGTCCAGTTTCTCGTCGAGTCCGACAACGTGAATGTTCCTGATTCGCGAGGCACGCGGCTTGGTTTTGAATTCCGCCATCTGAAAGGCTATTGCCAGAGCGGCGGCAGTAACGCGCGCAACTATCGATTCGACATCGGATTTCGCAAATCCCAGGACCCAGATGCCGAGCGTGCCCGCTTTTTCCGTCAGGACCGGGTTGATCAGCTTGCGTGCGAATGCAAGTTGTTCATACGCACTCGAGTCCGCGGACACCGTACCGATGGCGACCAGTGTCTGCCGCTTGTTATTGATTCTTGTGAGGGACGCAGGCACGCTGCCGGGCGTCCGCCGGCGCATGAGCGTTTGAATTCGAGAGCCCTGCGGAATGCGCCGCCACACCGAGGCGGGTGGTTTGTCCGGCAAGACAATCAGCAACTGATCGATGGCCGCAAGCGTCTTTGCGGAGGGTGATCCGGTAACCTGAGTGATTTTGATGGTACTTTTCTGGAATTTTTCGGACAGCAGACTTCCCATCTCGCACTAACCTTTGCGGCCCGCATGAGCCATAATATGCATACCTGAAGAATGTGTCGCCGGCCAGCAGGGATGATTCCGCGCGGCGAGTTGACGCAGCAACCGTATCGGGCAATTGCAGCCACGCAATCGTAGCAGGATGCCCGGGCGAATTCACGCCGCAAAACTCCGCAAAATTGCTAAAGGCGCGGGATGAAGGAATCGTGGACGACTTATGAGCGAATTCAATCGATTTGACGATATCGACCCGACCGAGACGCGTGAATGGCTGGAGTCGATCGACTCGGTTCTGCAGCAACACGGTCCGCAACGGGCTCACTACCTGCTAAACCAGGTCATCGATTTCGCGCGACGTTCCGGCGCGTACCTGCCCTACAGCCCGAATACCGCCTACCTGAATACCATCGCTGCGGGGCGCCAACCCGAATACCCGGGTGACCGCTCGATCGAGAAACGGCTCGAGGCCTACATACGCTGGAACGCGATGGCGATGGTGGTGCAGGCGAACCGCCAGAGTTCCGAATACGGTGGACACATTTCAAGCTATGCCTCGTCGGCGACCCTGTACGAAGTCGGCTTTAATCATTTCTGGCGCGCGCCGAACGACAAGCAAGGCGGCGACATGATTTTCATACAAGGGCATTCCGCGCCGGGCATTTACGCGCGCTCCTATCTTGAAGGTCGTCTCAGCGAGGAACAATTGAACCGGTTTCGCAAGGAAGTCGGCGGCGGTGGTTTGTCGTCGTACCCGCATCCCTGGTTGATGCCGGACTTCTGGCAGTTCCCGACGGTGTCGATGGGCCTCGGTCCGATGATGGCAATCTACCAGGCGCGCTTCATGCGCTACCTCGAACATCGCGAGATGATCCCGGCCAGCGATCGCAAGGTCTGGTGTTTTCTCGGTGACGGTGAAATGGACGAGCCCGAATCGATGGGCGCTATCACCATGCCGGTGCGTGAAGGCCTCGACAATCTCGTGTTCGTCGTCAATTGCAATTTGCAGCGCCTGGACGGACCGGTGCGCGGCAACGGCAAGATCATCCAGGAACTGGAGGCGGCGTTCGGTGGCGCCGGCTGGAATGTCATCAAGGTAATCTGGGGTTCACGCTGGGATCCGCTGCTCGCTCTTGATCATCACGGTCTCTTGCGCCGCACGATGGAAGAGTGCGTCGACGGTGAATACCAGAACTTCAAGTCGAAGGGCGGTGCGTACGTTCGCGAGCATTTTTTCGGTCGCTACCCGGAGACCAAATCGATGGTAGCGGATATGTCCGATGACGAGATCTGGCGGCTGAATCGCGGCGGGCACGATGCGCTCAAAGTCTACTCGGCTTATCGCAGTGCCACCCAGCACAAAGGCCAGCCGACGATAATCCTGGCGAAAACGGTCAAGGGATTTGGCATGGGAGCGGCGGGCGAAGGCCAGAATATCGCTCACCAGCAAAAGAAACTCGATGTCGAAGCGCTCAAGATGTTTCGCGACCGCTTCAATATTCCGGTGTCCGACCGGGATATCGATAACGTGCCGTACTGCAAGCCGGCACCCGACAGCGATGAAATCGAATACCTGCAGGAACGTCGCAAGTCACTCGGGGGCTATCTGCCGCAGCGGCGTAACAAACCGAAGCCGCTCAAGGTGCCGCCACTTGAGATTTTCAAAACGCAGCTCGAAGGCACGGGTGAGCGCGAAGCTTCGACCACGATGGTCTTCATCCGGCTTCTCACAGCGCTGATTCGCGACAAGAACATCGGTTCGCACATCGTGCCCATCGTGCCGGACGAAGCACGCACCTTCGGCATGGAAGGCATGTTCCGCCAGGTCGGCATCTACTCGTCTAAAGGCCAGTTGTATACGCCGCAGGACGCCGAGCAACTGATGTTTTACAAGGAAGACAAGAAAGGCCAGATTCTCGAAGAGGGTATTAACGAGGCCGGCGCTTTTTGTTCGTGGCTGGCATCCGGCACCTCGTACACGAATCACGGCATTCACACGATACCGTTCTACATCTTTTACTCGATGTTCGGCTTCCAGCGTATCGGCGATTTCATCTGGGCCGGCGGCGACCAGCAGGCGCGCGGGTTTTTAATTGGTGGCACCGCCGGTCGCACGACGCTGGCGGGTGAGGGCCTGCAGCACCAGGACGGACACAGCCTGGTACTGTCTTCCACGGTGCCGAATTGCGTGTCTTACGACCCGACGTATGCCTACGAACTCGCTGTCATTATCCAGGACGGCATGCGCCGCATGATCGGCAACGGCGAAAATATTTTCTATTACATCACCTGCATGAACGAAAACTACGTGCATCCACCGATGCCTTCCGGAGTCGAGGACGGCATTCTGAAGGGGATGTACCTGCTGCACGTCGGCAGCAAGGGGCAAGTGCGCGTTCAGCTCATGGGTGCCGGCACCATCCTGCGGGAAGTTATAGCGGCGGCCGAAATGCTGGAAAAAGACTTCAACATTCCGGCCGACATCTGGTCGGTGACCAGTTTCAACGAGCTGCGCCGCGAGGCGCTGGCAGTCGAGCGCTGGAACCAGCTGCACCCGAACGATGCTCCGCGCCGCAGCTACCTCGAGTCCTGTCTCGCCAAGCGGGAGGGGCCGTACATTGCCGCTACCGACTATATGAAAATCGTGCCTGACCAGATCCAGCGCTGGGTGCCCGGTCATTTCGTGTCCCTGGGTACGGACGGTTACGGACGCAGTGATGCCCGGAAGGCATTGCGGCGTTTCTTCGAAGTCGACAGGCATTACATCGCCGTCGCGGCTTTGAAGGCGCTGGCCGACGACGGCAAACTGGACCAGAAAACCGTCGGTGAGGCCATTCGCAAGTACGGCATCGATCCGGATAAGCCGGACCCGGTGACCCTGTGAGCGGAGCGACACTGTGACGGACACCATCGACATCAAGGTACCGGATCTCGGCGACTTTTCAGGCGTCGAGGTCATCGAGGTTTTGGTCAAGGCCGGCGATCGGGTTGCCAAAGAAGGCGGACTGATCACGCTGGAAACCGACAAAGCGGTGATGGACGTGCCCGCAGAACGGGACGGTGTCATCGCCGAGATCTCGGTGAAACCTGGTGATCGCGTCTCCAGCGGCGATGTCATCGGCCGCATGGAGTCTGGCGCCGGCGACAGTTCTGAAGAAAGCGCCGATAAAGAGAACGACACGCAACAGAAAGACGAGCAAAAGAACGGCGCGCAAGAGAACGACGCACAGGAAGACGACAAAAAGGACAGCAAAGATAAGAAAGCGCGCGACGTTGCCGGCGATAAGCCGCATAAGGAAAGCGACGCGCAGGATCGCGGCAAAGGTGAGAAGGGCGAGCAACGAACGGCGCCGTCTGCCGGCTCACTACCGGCGGCAAGCAGTGCCATCGATGAAGCAGGATTCGCGCGCGCTCATGCCAGTCCGTCAGTACGCAAGTTGGCGCGGGAACTGGGAGTTGATCTCGCCAGGGTAAAGGGCAGCGGCCCGAAAGCTCGCATACAGCATAACGACGTCAAGGCATTCGTCAAATCCGTGCTGACCGGCGCTGCTGCGACAGGCGTAGCGGCCCTGCCAAAAGTGCCAAGCATCGATTTCAGCAAGTTCGGCGACGTCGAGGTTGAACCTCTGACACGCATCCAGAAGATTTCCGGGCCACGATTGCAGGCGAGCTGGATTAACCTGCCGCATGTTACCCAGCACGATCTGGCTGACATCACGGAACTTGAAGACAAGCGCCAGGAACTGAAAGGTGCGGCGAAGGAGCGCGGTATCAGCCTGACACCGCTGGCATTCGTCATGCGTGCCTGCGTCGCAACATTAAAGGAGTTTCCTCGGGCGAATGCGTCGTTGTCGGACGATGGCGAGAGCCTGGTTTTCAAGAAGTACTGTCACCTGGGATTTGCTGCGGATACGCCAAACGGATTGATGGTCCCGGTGATCCTCGACGCTGATAAAAAGGACGTGTATGAAATCGCTAAAGAGCTTGCAGATTTATCGCAGGCAGCGCGCGACGGCAAATTGAAGGCCGCCCAGTTGCAGGGTGCCAGTTTCACGATCTCCAGTCTTGGTGGTATCGGAGGCACAGCCTTCACCCCGATCGTCAATGCACCTGAAGTCGCCATACTGGGTGTCTCGCGTTCGAGCATGCAGCCGGTGTGGGATGGCGCGGAATTCAAGCCGCGACTCATGCTGCCGCTGTCACTCTCCTATGATCATCGCGTCATCGACGGTGCGTACGCGGTTCGATTCACGACCTTTCTCGCCAAGGCACTGTCCGATGTCGATGCGTTGCTTGAGGCAATTCCCTGATGGCAACCGAACTCAAGATTCCCGATCTTGGTGATTTCTCAGACGTCGAAGTAATCGAAGTGCTCGTCAGCGAGGGCGACGAAGTGGCCGTCGAAGACCCGATCATTACGCTTGAGACCGACAAGGCCTCGCTGGATGTGCCGGCATCGCACGCGGGCCGTATTAAATCCCTGAAAGTGTCGGTCGGCGACCGGGTATCCACCGGTGACGTCATGGCGGAGATTGAAAGCTCGGGCGACGATGCCGGGGACGGACCTGAAGGTGACGATGCCACCAGGAATGACGGCGATGCTGCAGAGGCAAGCCGACCGGCGGAAGACAATGCCGATGAAGAGTTGGATGACAAGTCGGACGACCCAGCGGACAGCGATTCGGACAAACGCAGTGATGCCGAAGAGAATGACAAGCAACAGCCCGCCGGGAAAGCGGCTGCGACGCAAGCGGGCGACAGCGAGAAATCCGCGCCGGCGTCCAGATCCGACGCGAGCCACAGCGCCGGGCTGGTGGTGATCGGCGCCGGTCCGGGCGGCTATACCGCGGCATTCCGTGCCGCGGACCTCGGTATGAACGTCATCCTGGTCGAGCGCTGGCCGACACTGGGCGGTGTGTGCCTCAACGTCGGCTGCATTCCGTCCAAAGCCCTGTTGCATGCGGCGAAGGTCATCGATGAAGCGGCCGCAATGAGCGAACATGGCATTCATTTCGGCAAGCCACGCATCGATGCAGCAAAACTCGGCGCATGGAAGAGCCAGGTGGTGGGCCGATTGACCGGTGGCCTGGTGCAACTTGCACGGCAACGCAAGGTAACTGTCGTGCAGGGCACTGCGAAATTCCTGTCGTCCAGCCGTTTGCAAATGGACAATGGCGACACGATTGAATTCGAGAAATGCATTATCGCAGCCGGCTCGGAACCTGCGCGCTTGCCGGGCGCACCGGACGATCCACGCATTGTCGACTCGACCGGCGCCCTCGAACTCGACCCGCTGCCGAAGCGCCTGCTGGTAATCGGCGGTGGCATCATCGGTCTCGAAATGGCTTGCGTTTACAGTGCCATGGGTACGCGGGTGAGCGTCGTGGAATTGACCGACAGCCTGATGCCGGGCACCGACCCGGACCTGGTGAGGCCGTTTCGTAAAATCATTGATCAGCGTTATGAAGCCATCATGCTCGGAACCAAGGTTTCGGGATTGCGCGCCACGGTGCCGGGCATTGAAGTCTCGTTCGACGGCAAGGAGGCACCGGCCAAGGAGCTTTACGACCGCGTGCTGGTTTCTATCGGCCGGCGCGCCAATGGTGATCGTCTCGATGCGGACCGGGCCGGTGTACTGGTCAGCGACCGGGGCATCATCAAGGTCGACAAGCAAATGCGTACGAACGTTCCGAATGTTTTCGCAATCGGTGATCTCGCCGGCGGCCCGATGCTGGCGCACAAGGCCAGCCATGAAGGCAAAATAGCCGCCGAAGTGGCAGCAGGCCACAAGGTTGCCTTCGACGCGCGCGGTATTCCCTCAGTGGCCTACACCGATCCGGAAATCGCCTGGGTCGGCCTGACGGAAACGGACGCAAAGCGCGACGGCATCGACTACCAGAAAGCACAGATTCCATGGGCGGCCAGTGCGCGAGCGTTGACCTTCGGTCGCCCGGAAGGCTTTACCAAACTCCTGTTCGATAAAAAGACCGGCCGCGTGCTGGGCGGTGCGATTGTGGGTGTCGGCGCCGGCGATCTCATCGCCGAGATCGGACATGCTGTGGAAATGGGTTCCGACGCCACCGATATCGCGCTGACCATTCATCCACACCCGACGCTTTCGGAAACGGTGATGTTTGCCGCCGAGGCATTTGAGGGCACCATTACCGATCTTTATATGCCCAAAAAAGACCAGCCCGAATAGGCGGAGATCAGATCAGGGTGGCGCGTTGTTTCAACCTTGTGGCGATCAGGTGATCGAGACTCAGCTTGCCGGCACCCGTAAAGAAAAGCGCCAGCAGCATCACGAAGTAGGTAATCGCCCACTCGATGCCGTTATTGGAGACGACAAAGTTGCCTGTCTCCGACAGCCACTCATAGTTACCGTGCTCCCGCAGCAGATCCTTTGCCCGGTCGAGCCGCTGCATTGCGCCGTCGATGTTCGGTCCGGGAAAAGGGCTTTGCGGGTCAGCGACGGCTTGCCAGCCGTTTGCAATGTGCACCTTGAACGCCGCGACCAGCATAGTGATCATCAGCGGAACGGCAAACCAGCGGGTCGCCAGTCCAAGCAATAATGCAACAGCACCCAGTACCTCGGCACTCACCGCGAGCCAGGCCATCAATGCGGGAAAGGGCAAGCCGAGTCCCCATTCTGCATTACCGAACCAGTTGATGACGTTGTCCATGCCACCCAGTTTGTTGGTGCCGGCGACCCAGAAAACCGGGACCAGGTAAAGGCGCAGCGCCAGCGGTCCCAGGAAATCAACCCTTTGCATTAAATTGGCCCAGCCATGCAGCCTGGTCATCAGTTGTCGCATTGAAAACTCCGAATAGTTGAGATTGCTTATGGATTGTTTGGAGACCGGGCGATGCCGAGCAATATTTCCGCTTGCCGCATTTCCTCCATAGCTTGCCCGCCGTGCTCCAGGAAAGCGTCGGTATCAGGATAGTGGATCTCGTCTGCAAGCTGCTTCAGCAGTTGACGTCCTGTAAGCCGCTCGTCGTTGCTGCCGATCATTGCCAGGAGCTGCGCCGTCACCGGATTTAATTCCATGAAACTTACTTCATCGTTGGCCCGGCGATAGACGACCAGGGCGGTTGGCTGCGCGCCGGGTCCTGTGGGCAAGAAGTCCGGGCCGATTCTGTGCACCGGAAACTGGTACGTGAACGGCCAGGCCAGTGCCGATTGCACCGGCACTCCGTCGAGCAGATGCCCGGCAGAATCGACTTTAGACAGATCGTTGCTGTCGGCCGCTACCGTCAGCGCAAGTTCTGTCCATTCGTAATGCGCCAGTTCGAGTAAAAACGGGAAATCATCGTCAGCGGCCGCGTACTCGTTCTCAATAAATTCGAGGAACTCGCGTGGAACCTGCAGGAAGTAAGGTGTGTGCGCACGGTGCCGGACCATGAATTCGCGCACGATACGGCGCCATCTATCCGGTGGATGCAGCTTTTTGAGAACCGGAAACGTGCCGCTTATGAGATTCAGCAGATTATTGAAGAACAGCTCGCGATAGATTGCCATACGGCGATCTTCGACGTTGGTGGGCGCCGGATGGGTGTACGGTTCCCGAATGTGTGCGGCAAACTCGTACTGCTTGCGCTGGAACTCCGGGACCTCAGCCATGTCCGGCTTCCGCCATCTGCGTCGCGGCAAGGGACGAAACGGACTGCATCGAACGGATACGCCGCAACTCCCCAAGTAAGTCCTCGATCGGCGGGAAATTGAAGTCCCGTTCGAGCAGCGTCGGGACGGGCCCGAAAACACGGTAGGCCTCTGCCAGCAGCTCCCAGGCCGCATCGCCGACCGCATCGCCATGCGTATCGATACGCAAGTCTTCGGCCTCGACGTAATGGCCGGCCAGGTGGAAATAGCGAACCCGGTCTGCCGGCATGGCGCGAATGAACTCGTTCGCGTCATAGCGATGGTTGATGCTGTTGACAATGACATTGTTGATGTCGA
>CAZSDL010000006.1:33068-43728 GCA_964605635.1 uncultured Woeseiaceae bacterium | reverse complement strand
GCAGGTCAGCTTCCGATTTTTCGATGATAGCCGGTTCGTAGATCTTGCTGAGTACCAGAAGCAGGATAATTGCGCCGAACCCGCAGCAGATACAGTCGAGAAACGACAGGCTGAAAGCTTCTGCATTTCTTCGTCGCCGTCTCACGCGCGGGCTCCCGCGTTGTTCACGGCCAATCCCTGCTGATGCTCATGAACGATCCACCGGAGGCGTACGCCAGCACCCAATACACAATGCCTGCGTTGTAGTCACCCTCCATCGGGTACAGCAGTATGTTGATGGGAATTCGATTCGGTAACTCAGCCTCGGCCTCATAGAAGAATTTGAGGCGTTCCTGACCCGTAACCATCCCTCGATCGGTCTCCGGCCTGTTCATTGTGGGCAGGCCATCGACCAGCAGTATGATGTTGTCCGGTGGTGGCTGCAGTTGCTGCACGGCACGGAATGCATCCAGCATGTTCGTGCCATTCTCGGGAACAGTGCGCCTGAGTATGCGTATAGCCTCGTCCAGCCGGGTGCCGTCGCCGACATCGAGCCATGTCCCATCGGTGCCTTCCAGAACGGGTTTGACGGTCGTATTGAACGAATAAATCTGGAACTTGCTGCCCGGCGGCAATTGCGCGGACAACCAATCGACACTCGCTACTGCCTGGCGCCATTTGGCGGACCGCAATTTGTCAGCATCCGGCATATTGCGGCGCCGGATGATGTTGATAATCTTTTCGTCCAGCATGCTGGCTGAACTATCGACCATAATGAGAATCCTGTCGCCGCCAACCTTGAGGCCCGTCAGGTACTGGCGATCCCCGTCGCCGGTGAAGGTTCGCACCCGCATGCCTTCTTCTTCTTTCTCCTGCTCGATAGCAAGCAAGCGCTTGCGTTCTTCTTCCAGTGTTTTGATATCGGATTGCAGTTTCTCGACGCGCTCGATCTTGGCCAGTGTTTCATTGTCATGCTTGGCAAGTTCAATTTTCAGCTTTTCTATCAACGCCGTGATCTGCGCTATCCGGCTTGCAGCTTCGGCACGCTCATCTTCCAGTACTTCCATCGTGTTTCGGGCAAGGACCAGATCTTTGCGTTGCTCGAGAATCTCGTACTCCAGACGGTCGGTCTCTGCCATCAGCTCCTGCGGGGGCGAATCGACATCATGCGATACCTGCGCATTGATAATCATGAAGAACAGTATGACGGCCCCGAACCCGCAGCTCATGCAGTCGAGGAATGAAAGGCTGAAGACCTCAGCGTTGCGGCGCCTGCGTGCCATGCGGCAAATTCTCGTCCGTCGTAATCAACTGAAACTCGTACCCGGGCGAGCCGATCCGGATCGAGTCACCGACCTCCAGTACTGTAGACCCGTCAATGCGGTGTCCGTTTAAAAAAGTTCCATAGCGGCTGTGATCTTCCAGTACACATTGGCCGTGCAGGACCCGGAGCGAGCAATGTCGGCGGGAGATGCCAGGCATGTCCGAATCGACCACGATCGTGCGCTCGCCATCCATCTGCCTGGCCCCGAGCACCAGCGTGTCGGCTCCCAGCGCATAGGCATTGGCACGAAACAGCAGGTGCGTCGGCTTGCCGGTCCGCGAGTGTTGCGAGGATTCGGCGGTGACATCCGCCGCCGACTGATCCCAGGGCAACTGGCGGCGCAGGCTGACGCCCTCACCGGTCGCCCGCGACCCGGTCGCCCGAGTTTCGCGACAGCGGGACAGCGCGCCCCGTGCGGTCGCGCCAGGCTCGAGGGTAAAAAGCTCGCCGCCAACGCGTGCCCGCAGCATTTCGGCCAGCCCAGGCAGGCGCACTATACGATCAGTCACCTGCACCGCAGGCGTTTCATCGGCGCGGTAGAGAGCTCGCAACTTGCTACTGATGAGCTGGTACGACGGTGCGGCTGCGCCTATTAACGAAAGCGACTCGATCTCGGCTTTGTGATTCAAGCCACCGTGTTGCAACTCCAGCACGACCCGTTCATGGCTGGCGGCGCTCGCCAACCAGCCGGCCAGGTTGTTAAAAAGCATTTGTTCTGTTTCCGCCGTGTGCAGCGGATCGAATCGGGACTGCTTGACGAACACCTCGGCGATCGCATTGATCCACGCGTCATAAAGCGCGAACAGGCCGCAATCTCGCAACACTTCGACCCGCTCGACCTGTGCCTGTCCGGCTTGTGCGAGGCGGGTCAGTGTCGTGGCATGCAAACTCATGTCGACATGCACCGGCACTGCATTGCGATACTCCCGCCGGGTTGCTGCGACGGCTGCGTCCACCAAGGCGACGACCGGCAGCTTGATATCGGCTGCGATTCCGAGCAACAAGCCAAGATTCGCCGCTTCCATACTGGCTGGTACAGCCAGCACGAGCTCACTGGAGGAATTGGCGCCCGCCATGCTCCACATCTGTTCGAGTTGGCGACTGACCAGGTCCGCTGCGCTCAGGTGGCTGAAGCGCTGGTCGGCGAAAGGTGTTGAAGCAAGTTCCGCCCAATAGCGATGCTGTACTCGCCGCGGGTGGATGCGCGCATTCAGGAATGCATTCGTTCCGGTCGTAAGCTCCGTGTCGTCGAGCAGCGCGAATCCCGGTTCGCGATAGATAATCTGGTCACCGCGCAACAGGGTAATGCCTGCATCGTTGACATGAGCCGAAAATTGCACCGCCATTACGCGATCACCCGGGCTCTTCAGTCCGACTTCATGTGACGGATCAGTTTTTCATCACAATAGTTCTCGCTGTCGAACACGAGCCGCTCCTGCAGTAACTGTAGCTGGTGCACGAGGAACATCAGAAAAATACTGATGAGAAGTGCGATGAAAGTCGAGTTGAAGGCGACACCCAGACTTTGCGTAACTCCGGCAATATCCCCTTGTACCGCCTTGTCTGCCTGGGCCAGCGCTTCGCCGATACCGCGCACGGTACCGATGAAGCCTATTGACGGAATTGCCCAGGAAATATAGCGAATCATGGACAACTCGGATTCCAGCTTTTCGGCTTCGGACTCACAGATGGTGTGCGTGCTGGACGCTACGTCCTGGATATTCCGGGTCGATGCAAATCGGCGCAGCGCGTTCAGCAGCGCGCGCGGCAGCAGCATTTTCTGGTGTTCGGCGGGCAGCGCCTGCACCTGGCGAGCAAACTCGCGCGTGTCCTCGGGCAGTATGCGCATGCCCTCGGCAATCGGGATCAGTTCCATTTCCAGCAGACGCCGTTCGCGAAAGGTTTCCTTTGCCTTGTATGCCATGATCGCAAGCGCCCAGAACATCAGAATGAAACAGGCTTCCTGCTCCCAGTCCTTGATGAGGACCCAGACCGAGCGCTCGCGCTCGTAGTCAGGATTCTGTTCGCTTTGAATCTGTTGCTCTTCAATCACCGCGTCGGCGTTCGGCCGTACGATTGACACGTAGAAGGCGTGCACGACAATAATCGCAATGATTAACGCAAATAACTGATAAACGAATTCGACCGGAATATTCTTCTTCTGCATCAGCAATAACTCGAGTTGGCGGTGTGCTGCCCGATAAATTCAAATATCGGTGGGAAACGGAATGGATTCATCGACTGGTATCTCTTCCGTCGGCACGAAGATATCGTCATCCCGCTCATAGGTCTGTTCGTCGAGGTCGGCATCGTCCGCGTTTTCGTCCGCCGCTTCCTGATCCGCCTCACCCGCAGCAGGGACTTCAGTCGGCGCTCCATCCGTGACCGGCGCCTCGGCCGTAGCGCCCTGGTCCTGGGACCAGACGGACATGCCGAGAAGCAGCAACAGTAACAGCATGGCGCTCCGCATAACCAATACCCGATAAATTGCCGGTGTCCGGAAATTAGACCGCGAACGGGGCAAAATGTCTCGCACCCGGTTCAGTCGACGTTCCTCGCTATGCGAAATCCAACGTCAAACCGTCCATCGGTACCGAACTCCCGATAGGCGAGCCGCAACTCGAGAATTCCGGAGTGTCGCCAGCTCGATCCGCGTATGACATGGTGCGTGCCACTGGCCGGGCCTGTCGGATCGACCAGCGGCTCGGTCTGGCCGGGCGTCGGTACCGAATAATAGTCCTGGACCCACTCTGCTACATTGCCGCCGGCATCGTAGAAGCCGAGAGCGTTCGGCGGAAACGAACCAACCGGTGCTGTCGAGGCAAAGCCGTCGTCGTAGCCGGGGAGCACCGATGGCACGAGATCCCTGGCCGACCGGTCGGCATAGTTGCCGTTATCGCGCGGCGGCGGCATTCGGTCGCCCCAGGGAAACAGCGTCGGCTCGCGCCTCCCCTGGTAACGCATGGCAAGTGCCCACTCAGCCTCGGTCGGCAAGCGATAACCGTTCGGTACCGGCTTCACCGGCTCCCACTTTTCAAACTTCTTCTCGTATGCGAGCGTCAGTCCTTCCTGCGCACTGAGCCAATTACAGTATTCGACCGCGTCTGCCCAGCTGACGTTGACAACCGGATTGTTGTCGCCCGACAGCGCCGCATGGTAATCGCCACCGGAATTGTGATTCGCGCGAAACCGACGGAACTCACGGTTGGTGATCTCCTTTTCACCGAGATAGAACGGCCGGGTGACACGCACCGGCACGATGACTTCGTTGGCGCGCCGGCCCTGTTCCCGTCGCGATGATCCCATGATGAGATCGCCGGCTTCCACACGCCGCAATACCTGCCCTTGCACAGTGGTCATCGTCGCCGCAACGCTGCGCCGGCGGACTTCTTCGTCGGACAGCAGGCGTACCTCGATGGCCTGCGGATAGCCGGGTCGCGGTGTGACGTCGCGGCTGAAAGTCTGAAACCCTTCCTTGCGCACTTCGACACGCTGCGGGGCCGCCGCAAGCTCGAGTGTCGCGGAGCCGCGACCGCGTTGCTGGCCATTGACAAAAATCGTCGCATCCTCCGGCAGCACGCTTAAGTTTACGGTGCCTGTTCGCGCCGTCATATCGATAGTGATTTCGCGTGAAGCAGCCGCGGCGAGCCGCACCTGTCGGGCGACGGATCCGTAGCCCGCTTTTGACAAACGGATTTCGTAGTCGATATCGGGTGACAGCGCCAGCGTGATCGGCGACTGGCCTCGGTAGCGGCCGTTCACAGTTACATTGGCGCCCACCGGAATTGACGCAACCTGCAAGCGGGCGTTCGCCGGTTCCAGCTCGATGGTTGGCAAGACCTTCTGTTCGTTAGCCGCCGCGCTAACCACGCCGTCCCAGGCCTTGAAGCCTTCGCGGACGACGCTCAGCTCGTGTGAGCCCTCCATCAGTTCGATACTCGCTGGCGTCGTACCGACCTGGTCCTGGCCGACGTAAATCGAGGCTCCGGATGGAGCGGACGAAATCGCGACGGTCGCCCAGCGCGGCACCAATTGCACAACAAGCTGCTGGTGCAGGCCGAGGCCCGGAACATTGATGCGATCCCGGTACGGTAAAAAACGATCGGCGCTTACTTCCACCGAGTGAGTACCGGGTTCGAGTTCGAGAGGCCCGTGAGGCGCCGGCCCGACCAGGGCCTCATCGACCGTTACCACGGCGGCTACCGGCGGATCGGTCATGACGGTCAGCTGGCCCGGCAAGCGGCGCAACGCAATTGTTACCGTGCCGCTGGGTTCGTCACCGACTACAAAGCTCTGCTGCAGAGGGTAGTAGCCTTTTTTCTCGACAGCTACTGTGTAGTCACCGGGCCGTAACAGCACCCGGTCACCCAGTGGCAGCCGGAACCAGCCGCCCGCTATTGTCAATTCATCCGGCGGTGCCGGCTGCACGGCAAACTGGATCGACCGGGCGCTGAACAGCAGGTAGGAAACAATCGTCAATACGACCAGCCCGATAGCAACGGCGGTCTGCCAGCGGTAGCCGCTTGCTGCGACAGGGACAGTGTTAAGGTCGGCCGCCCGTCGAAACGCCGTTGGAGCGATGGTCTCGTCGGCGGCGCCGCCCGCGGCAACCGGTAATTCAGGTGGACGTGTCAAATAGACACTGTCCTCGAGCCTTACCTGCACCAGCAAGTCCTGTTCCTGCTCGCCGATGACGATGCGCGAACCGAAGAAGCTCAGCTCGTCGCCGCTGCTGAGCCGTCGGGACGTAACCAGGGCCTGGCCGTTTAATTGCAACTGGCCGGGTTTGCCGACCGGCTGCAGGAACGGCACCCCGTCGAGCTCGTCGAGCAGCGCAATAGCCGCGTTGCCGGGTCCCGGCAGGCGGACCTGGCAATCGCTGCCCGTTCCCAGGCGCAGCGGCAACTGATCGAGACCGATGCGCCGTTCCCCGTCCGCATCCCTCAGTACGACGGCCGCAACCTTCAAATTCGTTCCTCACACATGATGACAATGGGCAACATTTCGATCTCCGGCGCCACGCGAAACTCCAGCCGCACATCACGAAATCCCGGCCGGCTGCCAAGCGCAACATACGCGCCGGGACGCAAGGTCACTTCCTGCCTCGCGAAAGAGCCAAGATGGCCGACCCGGAATATCGACACGTCCGTCGCATTGTCGGACACCAGTTGCACGGTGAGCGGCGTCGCGGCGCGTTTCAGCAAGCGCGACAGTTCGTTCTTCTGATTCTCGAGCCGCAGTCCCATCGGTGTGATGCGCGTAACGTTCAGCAGCAACTGGGTTGCAGTCTGCATTGTGGCCGGCGCGCTGAGTGAGTCCGGCGCATCAATGAATTCCTGCAGGCGCCGGTGGATCATTGCCCGCTCCTGCGCGTTGGCAAGACCCTCGCGCGCGAACTGCAAGTCACCGTCGACCTCGAGAATTTCCTCGTACGTGGCAATCGCGTCCTGCCATTGTTCACTCGCTTCGAGCGCCAGCGCTTCGGTCTCCAGGCGACGAATCGAACCCAGCCTTACTTCCTGGTCTACCTGCAGCAAGCCGTCGACCGGCTGGCGCGACCCCGGCCGCAAGGTTTTTGCTGCCTCGAATGCCACTCGCGCACTCGGATAATTACCTGCCGCGAGCGCCTCGAGGCCCTCGCTCATACGTTGTTCGAAGCTGCGTTGCAAAAGCGCTTCCCGGACCCGTTCGAGGGCCGCTTGCGCGGGCTGCCACGACGGGTCGAGGTCGAGAGCGTTCTGCAGCGCCGCGCGCGCCGCCTCGAGTTCCAGGTTCTTCTCCAGGTTGAGCCCCTGTTCGGTCAGCCGCAATACTGTTTCGAGGTTGCTGGCGCGAGCCAGACCGTACTGCGCTTCGCGGCTGCCCGGCGTTATCGCCACGGCCAGATCAAAAAGTCGCACCGCCTCCGAATGATCGCCTCGATTGAATGCCTCCTGCGCTGCCTGCAGTGTCTCACGGAACGTTGCATCGATCCGACCGAAGAACGGGTCCAGCAGTTCGCTGGCCGCGCGATACCGCTCACCCGCCAGGCGATAGTTGCGAGCGAGAAATTGCTGGTCGCCCTGTGCATAGAGATCGAGCGCCTCGAGATAGGTCTGTCCACCCCAGCGCTCGATGCCGCGCAGCCGCAGGCGCTCCAGTTTTGACAGCAATTCGCCGAGTACCTGGTCTGTCGCCGCGCGCACTGCGGGATCGGCATCGTCCCTCGCGGCGACGGCGCCGGCAGCGTCGTCGCTCGTGTCAACGTCGCCAGGCGACGTACCTTCCAACGCGGATGCCGTTTCAGTCCCTGCTGGCGTCCTGGTTTCGAGTGTCGCCGGCAGCCAGAAAAGGACGGACAGGAGAATGGCCGCAAGGACAGCGAGGCCACCCCATACCAGCATCGGGGATACACCGCGCGTTGGACCTGAACCGGCAGGCGACGCGCTACCGGGGGTCAAGCGCGTCCGGGCGGGCGAGGACACTGATTCGATCGCAATGGCTGTGTCGGCCGATGCAAACTCACCGAGCAGCTGGGTTGGCGCGGGGCCGGCCTGCACACCGGCGTCGCGAAGACGCTCGACTACCTGGACGGCGTCGGGTCGCTGGTCTGGCTGCAGCGCGAGCATGTCGGAGACAAGACCTGCGACGAGGTCCGCACGCAGCCCTTCATTTTCGCTGCCTGTCGCAAGCGCGGGCGCATTGCGGAGGGCGTCCGGCGCGTTCGCATGCGGTGCCGGTGGGTCCGGCGGGTTACCGGTCAACGTTTCGTGAATCAATACGCCAAGCGCATAGATGTCGTCAGCAGGATGCGCATCTTCGCCCGCTATTTGCTGGGGACTGGCTACGATGCGGGTGCCGCCGCCGTTATTTGACCGAGCTCTGCCCGCCACGCCGAAGTCGATCAGGTATGGCAACCCGCGTCGATCCAACAGGACATTGGCTGCCTTGACGTCACGGTGCACGATGTCCTTGCCATGCGCGTAACGCAACGCGTCGGCGATCATGCAAAATGGCCGCAGCGACGTCATCGCCGGCGCGCCGGTCAGTACGCGAATTTCGGGCCCGGCGATAAACTGCTGCGAATAAAAGGGGCCGTCGGGATCGTCGTGGAATTCGAACACACGGGCAATATGCGTGTGCATCAGGCGACTGCCGATGCGCCATTCCTGGCGAAACCTTTCACGGCTTGCCGGGTCTTCGGCCCGCTCCGGCAACAGGAACTTGAGCGCGACGTCTGTCTCGGAGTGCCGGTCGCGCGCCAGCCAGACAGTCGACATACCACCGGAGCCCAGGCGGCGGATCAGCGTATATCTGTCAGCCAGCCGCGTACCTTCTTTCAGTACCCGCATAGGATTTTCGACAGCTAACCGGTCGGCTGCGGGGACCTGACAGGTGCGTCGACGTCGATTGCCTCGGAAAATCCGGTTTCGGCCTGGTAGATTTCCTTGAGGAGCTTGCGCCAGCTTTCGTACTGCGCCTCTGCTGTGCCGGTCAGCCGGCGCGACTCACCCTCGACCTTGACGACCATTGGTGCCGCTTCAGCGCCAAACGATTCCGACAATTCCTTGATGTTTTCACGATGGAAATCCGCAGACGACCGCAGTTGCCAGGCACTGATAATGGTATTAATGCCGCGATTGATGCCGACGTACTGCGTGGCCTGCTTGGCACGCGCGCGCGATCGGCTGGAACTGCTGGTATCGATGCTCATCGACCCGGCAACGACGACGACACCGAGCAGCGCACGCATGGTTGCCGAACGTCGCACCTGCCGATAACTGATGGCCTGCTCCCTTGACGTCTCACGCCATGATTCGTACGGAATCGCTATTCCGTAATAAAAATTGGCGTAGTGCTCATTGAGCGTGTCAATGACCAGTCGATCACGTTCGCGAATCTGTCGCAGCCGATCGACCATCGGGTCGTTCAGCGCCGGCAGGCGTTCGACGGTCGTCAACCCTTTGTCGCCGGTCGTCAGGTAGTCGCCGTAGGCGGTGGGAGCGAGGTCTGCGAAAAACTTCAGTTCCGATACCTGGCGGATACGGCGTATTTCTTCCGGTGCAAGGGTGGCAACGTGAGCCTTCAAGTCGTTCGCTATATCGTTGAAAACTTTCTGGTACGGGTCTTCGCTGCGATCGCGATAATCGGCATAAGAAGTGATGCCGGTTTGCATCGAGTACTTTCGCTGGTACCACTCGCGACCCATCGAGTCCTCGGCCATGACACGTAAGGTGACAAATTCGCCATCAGACTGGTCGATGGTACCGGACAGGATCACGTCGGTGTACACGTAGCGCGACGGGATGACCCGCACTGCACCCCAGAAGCCTGTGCCCTGAAGTGTCGTCTTGATGTGGTACGGCAGATAGCGCGCTTCCGCCTCGCGAACTTCCTGGTAGATGCCGGATCGATCGGCCTCGTTATTATCCGGAATGCCGGCTTCGAAGGTCACGATGCCCACGTCCAGCAGCATGTTCTCCGGAACCTCGAGCGACGCCACCTCGAGTTCCGTGCGTTCTGCTGTTATGACTTCGGATACCGTGCAACCGGTGCAGACAAGCAAAGTCAATATCAGTGCATGCGGCAGGTACTTCATAACGAGTCAGAGTCCCTTATACCGACCAGCCTGCGCGTATGCGCGCGCCGATGCGGGTTGTTTCTACAAGCGATTATAGTTGCGATATTCTTCCCAGAGTCGCTCGCGAAGTTGCGGGTCGTTTTCGGCCAAGGCCGCTTCGCGAAGCTGTTTCGCGACGATATCCTCGCTCACCAGGTCCGGAATGTCGGCGGGTGTACGTTCTGCAATCTCTTCCTCGGAAAGCTCGTCCACCGAGGCTCGCGCCTGGCTTTGCTCACTCGGTGCGCGGCCTACTGCACCGGCTTCATCGCCGTCGTCGCTGCTACCGCCGGCCTGCTTGCCGAGTCCGACGCGGCCACTGCCACCACTACCGCCGCTGCCACCACCACCAAACCCTTCGGTGTTTCTGCCGACCGTTGAAATCTGTTCCTGCTCCTCAGCCAGTACTTCGTCGAAACCGCCGACCTGGCGCTCGAGTTCCTTTTCAAGCCGGGCCGCACGCTCTGCCTCGGTTTCCCCGGGTACCTGTCCTACGCCTCCCGCGCATTCGCCGGATTGCTCCATACCGCCGACTCCACCGGGCAGGCTCGGGCCGCAGTCTGCTGCGTCGCCGCCCATGCCACCGGCTCCGGGCATCGTGCCGGGCATGCGGCCGCCAGCGCCACGAATGCCGCCGCCGGCATCGCCGCCACCACCGCCCGTAGCCCCGCCGGGCATTCCGCCTCCCGAGGATCCGCCAGGCATCCCGCCACCGGATGACCCGCCGGGCATTCCGCCTCCCGAAGAACCGCCGGGCA